>JAFTIG010000039.1 GCA_017457015.1 Clostridia bacterium
ATTATGTTCGTTCAGGTTACGGTACAGATACTAACTCTTTCAGTGTTTGTGGAACACACCTTGATGAATCTGCGTATACAAATTATATGCTCGGAATCGTTATAAGCGGAACTACAGTTTCTATGCAAACTGCTGGTAAGAATATAGTTGTTTATGATTTGGCTAAAGGTAATAATGGTGAAGGTGCTGCTGCATGGAGTGGTTTTAGTTCTTCAAACGTAAATATCACGTTCAGCTTTGATAGTGGATATTTAGGTGGCGCACAATATGCGATGGCATCGTTTGACACTTTAGGCGGTGTAGCGCTTAATGCGGATAGCGTTTCTAACTTTACGCTTGCGTAAAAACTAAAAAGATTCAACTTTCAGTTGCTTAAATTCCTATATGGAATTTGAAAGTGAATAAACTATGCGATAGGGATAGCCTATTTAAAGGCTATCCCCGTCGTATAAATTTTTTCTTACCGAGTAAAAAGAAGAGAAATTTTCTTTTTAGTCGAAAAGAAAAAACATATAGCCTGTTAAGATAAGCACGTCTTAAAAGGACAAGAAAATAAAAGAGAAAAACAGTTGGAGAAAATAGTGATTAAAGAAATAAACGTTATAATTCCCAAAACGGCAAGTGAACTTGAAATATTTGCCGCAGAAGAATTGAAATTCTTTTTACATACCGTGTCGGACGTAAACGCCGTTATAACTAAAGAGAAGGGGCGGTCTTTAAGCGCGCCTTTTATTTCAGTGGGCGAAACCGAACTTTTTGGCGACGTGAACGGTATAGAATTGATAAAAGAAGTTGGAGAAGACGGTTATCGTATTATTTCAAATCACGAGTGCGCATATATTTGCGGTGGTGCTGGGCAAGGCACTATTTTTGGGGTGTATCGCTTTTTAAAAGAGTTTTTCAATCTTAAAATTTATACGGAAACGGTTTATACTTACGATTTTAAGCCGTATGAACTCAAAAACCGTGATATAATAGAAAAACCGGATATTCCTATGCGCGCGCTTGGAATTTATCCCGTTCATTTAGAAAAGAGAGAGCCAGATATGGGCAATAAGCGTTATTGCTACCGTATGCGTTTAAGGCAGATGGATGAAGGTTGGGGTATAAACAACCACTGTTATTTTAGAGTGTTGCCACCGTCAAAGTATAAGGACGAGCATCCAGACTGGTACAGTGAATCGGGCAAGCAACTCTGTCTAACGAATAAAGGTGTAATTGCGGAATACGTTAAAAACATGAAAGCGATAATCGAGAGCAGTCCTGACGATAGTCTATACATGATAGGTATGGAAGACACTCTTGAGCAATGCCACTGCAAGGATTGCAAGGCGGTAATAGACGAATACGGATATTCTGCGCTCACGCTTATTTTTTGCAACACCGTCGCAAAAGAACTTAACGCGTGGATTAAAGAAGTTTATCCTAAAAGAAAGGTGTTCTTTTTTACTTTCGCATACGTTTGGGCGATAGAGCCACCTATAAAAAAAGTCGACGGCAAATTTGTACCGCTCGTTGACGGGATAGAAATAGAAGATAATTTAGGCGTACTTATAGCACCGCTATATACGTCTACCAACTATTGTTGGAACGATCCAAGAGCAAAAGAGGCGCTTACTACTAACTACTACGAAAAACGAATTGCGCTCGTAGATATTTTCAACGGTTGGAAAGCGGTCGTTAAGAATGTTGCTATATGGTCGTATAACCACAACTTTTCCGATTATATGGCGCCCGTGCCTATGTGGAACGGACTAGAAGAGAATTTTAGGTATTTTAAAGAACTCGGCGCAATACACGTCTTTATGGAAGCAGGGACTGACGAACGGTGCAATTTTTCGGAAATGAAGATTTTCGTTTGCGCTAACCTTATGTGGAATACCGCGTTAAAACAGGATCAACTTATTAAAGAATTTATGTCGGTATACTATGCGGGTGCAGAAAAAGAACTCTACGAGTATTTTACCGCTATACATAAACACGCAGAGTGGCTTAAAGAAAAGTTTAACAGAGAAATGATTTTCGTTCAGTTTGACGACGAGCCGAACGGTAGACTTTTAGAACGTAGATTTTGGGATAAGGATATTCTTTTAGGGTGGCTTGAAATATTCGATAAGGCGCTAAAAAAGGACTTGTCAGAGCAGGTCGTAGATAGGGTGAAAACGGAGTCGCTACCCGTTAAATTTACCTTGTTGTATTTTTATGCTAAAGAACTGGATAAAAACTTTGCACTCTCTTTAATAGACGATATGTTAAGTATCGCTGAAAAAGAAAAAATGGTAAAAGCAATAAGTGAAGAAGAAGAAACGTTTAAGGCTTTTGCCGAATTATGGAAAAAACAAATAAACGGTTTAACGGAGTAATAATTATGAAGACGAAAGCAATTAGACTTTACGGGAAAGACGATTTAAGACTTGAAGAATTTGAACTTTCTGAAATTAAAGACGACGAAATTTTGGCGCGCGTAGTATCGGATAGTATTTGTATGTCCACTTATAAGGCGGTAATACAGGGCGAAAAGCACAAGAGAGTTCCCGAAGATATAGCGGTTAATCCCGTTATCGTCGGTCATGAGTTTAGCGGTGATATTATTAAAGTCGGTGCTAAATGGCAAGATAAATATAAAGTGGGTATGAAATTCGGTATTCAGCCGGCTATGTCGGACGATCCGTATAAAACGCCCGGTTATTCGTTTACTAAAATAGGCGGTGACGCCACCTATATAATAATCCCAAACCAAATTATAGAAGCCGACTGTCTTATTCCTGATGAAGGCGACAGTTATTTTAAGGCGTCGCTCGCAGAGCCTATGAGTTGTATAATCGCAGGATATCACGAAAACTATCACAGCGTTTACGAAACCCACACTCACGATATGGGAATTAAAGAAGGCGGAGCGGTAGCAATAC
>JAFTIG010000006.1 GCA_017457015.1 Clostridia bacterium
GTACCTTATCCGCTCTTTTATATACTTCTGGATAATTTTCCTTTATCCACAATAATTTATACAGTGAATACATACTGTGCGCGGTTATGCCCGTTACTTTAAATAACTTTTCATTGCCGAATATTTCTGCCACTCGTTTTGCCTGTTCTTCTCCGCGTACGTCTGTATACAACATAGGATAAAACAATACGTTGTCGTCCTTATCTAGTAATACGAAAGACTCTCCAAACGACGACACCGCTACCGAGTTTATCTCGTGCTTTACTGCAACCGCTTTTATCATGTTCTTTACGTTTTTAATGATAGCGTCTACGTCTACGTATAACTCTCCCGACACTTTCTTAAACTCGTAATCTTTTGCTATATACTCTAATATATTACCTTCGTTATCGAACAGTTGGCACTTACACCTAGTAGTCCCCACGTCTATACTTAAATATTTCATATTCTTAAATATATCATTATTAAGACAATTATTCAATGTGTAAACAAGACTCATTTTTCATTTTTATGTCCTGTTTTCGGCTTCTAACGGTAATTTAAGTGCCTTTTCGATTAATTTTACCTCCCCCGTTTAGTCTAAAATCAAGTTATTCTTTTAACGAAATATTAAAAAAGTCCTTGCTAATTTGCTTATGTATTTGTGTATAAAAAAACACCGTATATTTCGCATTATACGAAATATACGGTGTCGTTATAATTTTATTTTTTACTATAATTTACAATACGTTTTAAGTTTATTTATTCAAAAACGGGGATTTGCCCGTTTGCATAAGCAGTTATTATTCGTTGTTCTAATTCGTCGTATTCTTCAATAACTTCAATCGCCTTATTTGCAACTCCGTAAATAGAACGTGCGTGATTAATATAATTATAATCACCGTAAATATAAACCGTATTGCCGCCTAAAGTGTACTTCAAATACGACCGTGCACAAAACTCGCGTTTAACGTTGCCTTCTTTGATATTTACGATTGCACAACTGAACCCGTAATAGCCGTCTAAATCTACCGTTGCAACGTTATTCCACTGTTTAGCATCTATCTCAAGATAAGTTTTACCTGCGAGTACAAGCGCGTCGACGGTAAATTCCCCAGCCGTTTGAACGTGATCTATCGGTGTTATAATCATACCTACTTCCGCCCCGTAATTTTTAGAGTAATTATCAAAAAAAGTCTTATCAACTTTTGCTGTAAACCTTAGCCCCGGCGTATCCTGCGCAAGTCTAATAGACGCTCCCGTATCGGTCGAGAGTATATTCGTTACGCCGTAAGCATAATCTATCCCACAATCAGTTTTAACGTATGCCGTAACCGTAAGTTTTGCACTTGTCGCCCCTTCAGTTACAGGAACGGACACGCTCACGTCCGTCCACTCGCATATATCGGTAGCAAAAGTAGTTTGACCTTGATACGTATTTATTTTTGCACTAGTCGCGTCGTAAACGGTTACCGTAACGAAACAGTTACTTGCATCTAAATCGTTCGCTAAAAACTTAACGCCGAATTTATACGGTACGTTTTCGGTTATAGTCAAATATTTTTCCGTTGTGAATATAAAAGTGTTTTTTTGATCGTTACTTGGATCGTTATACAATATCAAATAATTACCGTCAAAACCATCTTGTTCGGCTTGTATTTGATAAGTATAGTTTGTGCTTTGTTGTTTCCAGTTATTCGGAGTTACTCCATCCCAAAAAGTAGTAATAGTAGTTTTGTCAAAACTACCGTTTGATATCTGCACGTTATTAATAATAGTCGCACCCGTCGCATTTACGCTTGAAACCGTAAAAAACGCAGTGCATACGGTAAGTATACTTATAACGAGAGCGAAAGTTCGTTTATATATCGTCATAACTTTCTCCTTAAAATATATCACCGTCAATATTATCGGTAGCGTTACCGACACTCATAGTTATAACGTCAACACAAAAATTTTTAATCTCAACTTTTACTTTAGTGTAACCCTTTCTCATATTTATTGCCCTTTTATTTTTTAATACGGACGTCAAGTTGATTGAACGGAATTTCAATACCTTGTTCGTCAAACGCCTTTTTAACCGACTCGGTGACGTCAAAATAAACCGTCCAGTAATCGTCGCTCTTAACCCACACGCGCGCCTTAATATTTATACTCGACGCGCCGTGTTCAGCAACACGCACGAAGATTGCCTGATCTTTTAAGACTAACTCATGTTTTTCGCATATTTCCTTAATCACGTCTTTTGCCTTTTCAAAATCGTCCGAATATCCTATGGAAAACTGCATATCTACACGGCGCAAATCCTTTTCCGAATAGTTAACTATATCGCCGTTTGCAAGTGCGCCGTTCGGCAGATAAATAACCTTATTATCGGGGGTTAAAAGTTTTGTGTTTGTTATATGAATATCGACTACCGTTCCAGCGTGACCTTGCGCTTCAATGTAATCGTCCACCTTAAACGGTCTTGTGAGTATAATCAGTACTCCGCCTGCAAGGTTTGAAAGAGCCCCGTTTACTGCTAAACCTATGCATACGCCGAGCGATGCAACGAGTGCGGTAAGTCCGCTCGTATCTATACCCAAAAATCCTACAAGACAGATGGTTACAACTATTTTTAAACCGAGTCGCAAAATATACGCAAGCGTTTTCATGATAGTCTTATCTGCGTTTTTCTGCCCTGCTTTTTTCTCAATTCTACGCGCTATCATATTTATCAATTTAAATGATACAAACATTATTACAAGTGCAATGATAATGCGCGCAATCGTGTTAAACAGCGCTTCGCTTGTTACCCAAGCCACAATTTTGTTCCAAAATTCTTGCCAAGTCATAATTAATCTCCTTAAAATTTTATTTTATGTTAAATTTTATCTATTTTTAGTTGGTTTTTTATAACGATAAATAGTATACTAAATACGGGTGTTATTATGAAACAAACGATTATTAAACCGATTGCAAAAATATTTAACGATTTTGATGAAAAATTTGGTATACCTCGCCAAAGCGGACGAGCGCCGTCCGTCCTTTCACGTATCGTTTTCGAGCCCGAATACCGCTCTCCAGACGCACTGCGTGGGATTGACGGATTTTCTCATCTATGGCTTATTTTTGACTTTTCACTTTCTCACAGAAACGGCTTTACGCCACTCGTACGCCCACCCAGACTCGGTGGAAATCAAAAGGTCGGAGTATTCGCTAGCCGTTCACCGTTTAGGCCCAACAACTTGGGATTAAGTTCAGTAAAACTCGTTAAAATATCCGACTCTCCTGACGGACAAATCTTATTAGTATCGGGGGCTGATCTTTTGTCAGGCACTCCCATATACGATATTAAGCCTTATTTGCCGTTTACAGACTGCCATGTAGACGCAGTCGGGGGATTTGCAGACGATAAACTTTCCCACAGTCTGTCGGTAACTTTTGACTGTGACGTAAGCACAATACCACAAGACACCACTATGGCTCTTAAAGAGTGTCTTGCCGACGACCCTAGACCGTCCTATCAAGCCGATGAAAGGGTTTACGGTATGAAATTTGCCGGTTACAACGTTAAATTTTCCGTAAAAGACCAACTACTGACCGTTCACTCTTTAGAAAAATTTTAATCGCGCGGCGTGCCTGCAATGTCTAACATTTCTTCCGCTTTTTGCATATTGTCATTGTTGTAAGAATCGGCACTATTTTTTATTTGTCTTATCTTTTCTTTTTTAGTAAAGATTGCCGCAATCCATCTATAAACCCAAGCAAACGGCAACAAAAACGGCAACGGTTTAAGTATCGGATACTTAAGTTTCATTGCGCCGTA
>JAFTIG010000040.1 GCA_017457015.1 Clostridia bacterium
TTACACGGCAAGAGCAAGGAACGCGAATAATTTTAACGTTTGCCGGATAAGTCAAACGGCTAGATCCAGCAAGATCCGCCCCTGCATACGAACACCAGTTGCAACAAAAAGCAACGATATTCGGGGTAAATTCTTTCTTTTCCGTAGTTACTTCTTGCATATTGCTTCTACCTCCGACATAATTTGCTTGGAGCTAAATCCTTTCAAATCCATCGCGCCCGAAGGACAAGTTACCGTACAAGCACCGCAGCCTTGACATACTGCAGGATTTACGGACGCAACACGTCTAACTTCAGTCTTTCCACCGCCAAGACGGAATTCTTTATCAACGTAAGTGATCGCACCGTATGCGCATACGTTCGCGCATTGGCTACAACCGTTACACATCATTTCATCAGGTGTCGCAACGCAAGGATTGGTCTTTAACTTATCTTTTACAAGCAAACCGATAACCTTTGCAGCACACGCAGACGCTTGCGATACCGTTTCAGGAATATCTTTCGGACCTTGACAACAACCGGAAAGGAACACGCCTGCCGTCGGACTTTCTACCGGACGGAGTTTGGGGTGCGCTTCGGTAAAGAAGTCGTTGGTATCCATACTTGCAGTAAGCATAGTTGCGAGCGGTCTTGCCGATTTGTCGGGTTCAATTGCCGCTGCTAAAACTACCAAGTCCGCATTTATTTTTATCTGTTTATTTGCAATAAGATCCGAGCCTTGAACGATAAGTTTATCGCCTTCGGGTGAAACCTTACCTACCATACCTTTTATATAATGTACGCCGTAATCTTCAACTGCACGGCGGTAGAACTCGTCAAAATTCTTACCGGGTGTTCTTACGTCGATATAGAATACGTATACGTCGGTATCGGGATATTTGTCACGGGTAAGCATTGCGTGTTTTGCGGTATACATACAGCAAATCTTAGAGCAATATTCTTTACCCTTTTCCGCGCACGCTTCACATCTTGAGCCAACGCATTGTACGAATACGAGCGTGTGGGGATGTTTGCCGTCTGACGGACGGAGAAGTTTACCTGCGGTAGGACCTGCCGCGTTCATAAGACGTTCAAATTCAAGAGAAGTGATTACGTCTTTACTTTGACTATATGCAAATTCATCGAACTTATCCATACTGATAGGATTAAAGCCGGTTGCAGCAACTATTGCGCCGTACTTTTCTTCAATATATTCGTCCTTTTGCGTATAGTCGATTGCCTTTGCCGTACAAACTTTTGAGCATACGCCACACTTGCCAGTTTTAAGCATAGTACAGTAATTTGCGTCAATCGTCGCAACCTTTGGTACTGCCTGTGCAAACGGAATATATATCGCGCGTTTATTGTCCATGCCCAAGTTAAAGTCGTTGGGAACTTTTTTCTGCGGACATTTTTCCGTACAAAGTCCACAACCCGTACAAACGTCTTCCTTAACGTAACGCGCTTTCTTTTTAATTCTTACGTTGAAGTTACCTACGAAACCTTTGATTTCATCAACTTCGCTGTAAGAGAAAATTCTAATCTTATCGTGTTGAGCAACGTCAACCATTTTCGGCGTAAGAATACAAGCCGCACAGTCGAGCGTAGGGAATGTCTTATCAATCTGCGCCATTTTGCCGCCGATAGTAGGTTTCTTTTCCACGATGTCAACTTCAAAGCCTGCGTCTGCAATATCGAGTGCAGTTTGAATACCCGCGATACCACCGCCGATAACGAGTGCACGTTTAGTAACGGGGCTTTCACCCGGGGTGAGCGGTGCATTAAGATTTACTTTAGCGATAGCCGTTCTACCGAGAACGATAGCCTTTTCCGTTCCTTCTTCTATGTCTTTGTGAATCCACGAACACTGTTCACGGATGTTTGCGATTTCAACCATGTAAGGGTTGATACCCGCAGCGGCAGCCGTCTTTCTAAACGTTGCCTCATGCATTCTCGGTGAACAGGAGCAAACTACAAGCCCTGTAAGTTTATGCTCTTTAATAGCGTCTTTTATAAGTTCCTGTCCTGCCTGTGAACACATATACTGATAGTTGGCGGAATGAACTACTCCCGGTTCGCTCGCAAGGGCTTCTGCTACCCTTTTAACGTCGACCGTTCCGGCAATGTTACTGCCGCACCAACATACGAATACTCCAATTCTTTGCATTTGTATTCTCCTTTTTATTTACTGTATTTCCTGAGTGCACTGACGATTGCCTGTTGGGGCATATCGTCGTCTAAGAGTTCGGGAATATCGTCTGCTTTAAGATGATTTGCTCCCTGCGCTCTCACCGCTTCCAAACGCACCGCTTCAACGAGTTTTGCAGGTTCAACGCCTCTCGGGCATCTGTCTACGCACGCAAAACAGGTAAGACAACGGTATATGGACTTTGACTTGAGTAACGGTTCGATATCACCCGATTCAACCATGTAAACGAACTGATGGGGATGATATTCCATTTCGTCGTAAGCGGGGCAAGTTCCCGAGCATTTACCGCATTTCATGCACTTTCTCGGATTCACGCCACTACGACGGATAATTTCTTCGCTTATTTTCTTGTTGGAATTTTCCATTTCGCATTTACTCCTTTACACCGAGTGCTTCGGCGAGCAATTCGGTGAAATATACTACCGGCAATTCAGAGCCGTTTTTGATAAGATTATAACGACACAAAGGACAAGCGGTCACGATTTCTTCCGCACCTTTTAAGGCAGCGTTTTCAGAAACTCTATTACTTTTTGCCTTTGCAAGTTCTTTACTCTCTAACGCAATATATCCGCCACAGCACTCGTTGCGATATGAATACACAACCGGTTCAGCACCGAGAGCGCGGATAAGATCTTCTATTATAGTCGGATTTTCTACGTCGTCCATAGCCATAACTTTACCGGGACGGAGAAGTAAACAGCCGTAATACGCTGCAATCTTTCTGCCAGTAAGCGGTTTAACGACCTTTTCTTTTAATTTGTCAAAACCGACCACGTCGCGGAGAAGTTCAAGGTAATGCAACACCTTCGTTTCACCGTGATATTCTTCTTCAGGCGCGTTATACTTGTTTACGCGCATAGCAAAGAATTCGTCGTTTGCTATCTGTGCGTTAGTCTGCTTGATAACGTTGTGGCAAGCAGAACAAACGGATACTAACGGTTGACCTTTTTTACCTGCTTCTGTAAGTGCTCTAACAGACGAAAGTTTGGTTGCAAGTTCGTCGTTAGCGGTAGTGAATACTCCGCCACAACACTGCCAGTTCTCGATTTCTTCTAAAGTAACGCCCAAAACTTCCGCGCACTTTCTTGCATAAATATCAAGATCCTTTGCCTTGTTTTTTAAGGTACAGCCGGGGAAATAACTAACTTTCATACAAACAGTCTCTCCTTAAACCATTTTTTCCGGATGGAATACTTCATCAAATTTTTCTGCAGTTAAGAATCCAAGTTCCACACACGCTTGCTTTAAAGAAACTCCGTCTTTATAAGCCTTCTTTGCTGTCTTTGCCGCGTTTTCGTATCCGATATAAGGATTGAGTGCGGTAACAAGCATCAAAGAGTTGTGGAGATTGTGATCCATTTTTTCGCGGTTTGCCTTAATACCAACCGCACAATTATCGTTAAACGATACGATTGCTTCTGCAAGCAGTCTTGCCGATTGCAAGAAGTTATAAATACAAACGGGCATAAACACGTTGAGTTCAAAGTTGCCCTGTGATGCAGCCATAGAAACTGCAACGTCGTTACCCATTACCTGAACGGCAACCATGGTAACCGCTTCACATTGAGTGGGATTAACTTTACCTGGCATTATTGACGAACCGGGTTCGTTTTCAGGAATAAAGATTTCGCCTAAACCGTCACGCGGACCGCTCGCAAGCCAACGAACGTCGTTTGCAATCTTCATCATATCAGCAGCGAGAGCCTTGATTGCGCCGTGTGCGAACACGATTTCATCCTTGCTCGTTAAAGCGTGGAATTTATTGCCTGCCGTAACGAATTTCTTGCCCGTAATTTTGGATACTTTTTCCGCAACGAGTTTATCAAAGCCTTTAGGTGTGTTGAGTCCCGTACCTACCGCAGTACCGCCGAGCGCAAGCTCCGCAAGCGGTTTAACGGAAAGCTTTAAGAGTTCAACGTCTCTTTCAAGACTAGATCTCCAACCTGAAATTTCCTGACTGAAAGTAATAGGCGTTGCGTCTTGCAAGTGAGTTCTTCCACACTTAACTACGCCTTCATGTTCTTTTTCAAGGCGCTTAAAAGTTTCAATCAAAAGTTCAGCCGCAGGGATAAGTTTGTCTTCAATAGCGACGACTGCCGAAATATGCATAGCCGTCGGGAAAGTATCGTTTGAAGACTGGCTCATATTTATATCGTCGTTAGGGTGTAAAATCTTTTGCCCCGCAAGTTCGTTTCCGCGGTTTGCAATAACTTCGTTTGCGTTCATGTTAGACTGAGTACCAGAACCCGTCTGCCATACTACGAGCGGAAAGTGTCCGAAAAGTTCACCGCTTATAACTTCGTCACAAGCCTTTTCTATTGCCGCGAGTTTTTGATCGGTCATTTTTTCAGGACGAAGTTCGTGATTTGCTTGCGCCGCTGCTTTTTTAAGTACGCCGAAAGCACGCGTAATTTCTCTAGGCATAACTTCAATGCCTACGCCGATCTTAAAGTTCTCGGACGAACGTTGAGTTTGTGCAGCCCAGTAACGGTCTGCAGGGACTTTCATTTCGCCCATAGAATCGTGTTCAATGCGATATTCCATATTTTTCTCCTTTGCCCCAACACGGTTATTTTTGCCAAATTTGCTTATGCGCGCGTGTATCAGGGCAGTATTCGCTTATTTTAGATTTATATTATAACAAATGCCATTAATTTTGTAAAATATTTAGCCCCCACGCGCAAAACAAAATCAATATAAAAAAATTATAAACTCATAACAATTTTGTTATAACGCGCCACTTTTTGACCATATATTGCCACTTATATACTTTTATCATGTAAACTATGGAAAATTTTCCTTTTTTCGGCAATCTAATTTGCTTGCAAGTATAAAAATTTTGTGATAGAATAAATGCGTTTTAACGGAGCGCATAATGAAAGACGTACATACTCTTAAATTTTCCAAAGGAATAAAAGACGGTTTACCTATAGGTTTGGGATACTTATCGGTATCCATCGCGTTCGGTGTACAGGCAAGCCTTTTGGGCGTGCCCGTTTATATGGCGTTATTTATATCCATGACTAATCTTACCAGTGCAGGACAACTCGCAGGCTTAACGGTCATAGCGACGCTTGGAACGGTGTTAGAAATGATACTCACCCAACTCGTTATAAACGCGCGGTATTTTTTAATGAGTATAACTTTATCCCAAAAACTAGACGACAGTTTTACCACGTCGCAAAGGTTTTTCTGCTCGGCGTTTATAACAGACGAAATCTTTGCAGTTGCGTCGGCAAAACCCACCGCACTCAATCGTAAATATTTCTACGGATTGGTAATACTCCCCTACGTCGGTTGGACGCTAGGAACGCTTATCGGCGCGGTGCTGGGTAGCGTTCTACCAAACCAAATAACAAACGCTTTAGGGATTGCACTTTACGCCATGTTCATTGCGATAATCATACCGCCGTCACTATCGGTTAAAGGCGTTCTCCCCTCCGTCATAATTGCGGCAGGTATAAGTTGTGCTATTTATTTTATCCCCCCGTTTAAAAGTCTTTCTACGGGGCTTGCGGTAATAATAAGCGCGGTTGGATCGGCTGCGATAACGGCTCTCTTATTCCCTGTAAAAACCGTTGACGAACAATCGGAAAAGGGGGTAGCGTAAATGGAACTTTGGAAAATGGCGTTAATGATTTTGGTAATGGCTGGCGTTACCTATATTATACGAATGATTCCGTTCGTATTTTTTAGAAAGAAAATAAAAAACAGATACGTTTTAAGCCTACTCTATTACATACCGTACGCAGTTTTGTCGGCAATGACCTTTCCGTATATATTCTACGCCACTGGCAATATTTGGACGGCTCTTATCGGAACTATCGTAGCGCTTATAGCCGCAGTATGTAAGCGTTCTCTCTTAACGGTTGCGATACTCTCTTGCTTATCCGTTTTGGTTTTTGGATTTATAATAGCATAAAAAGCGTGCGAATTTCTTTATATATTATCTGCAAATTAAAAAGCACGCTACGTTTTGCGTTAGATCGTGAAAAACACCCCAAAAGTTAGACAAACTTTTGGGGTGTTTTTATAATCACTATTAACTCGCTTTTTATTTTAAAACTGTTAAAATTTCGCTTGGGGATTTGACGAATATTTTTGCACCTACCGCTTCTAATTGCTCTCTACTGCGGTTGCCCCAAAGAGCCGCAATCGGCGTTATGTGTGCGTTTATTGCCGCTAATATATCAGTTTCACCATCACCTATAAGATAGGTATTTTCTTTTTCAACGCCAAAGTCAGACAAAATTCTAAACACTTCTTTAGGGGAAGGTTTTGCACTGTCAGTATTTCCCACGCCAACAATATCGTCAAAAGGTAAATCAATAAAAAACGCCGGTATGAAAGGTGCTAATTCTTCGGGGGTTTTATTAGTTAAAAGCGAAAGTTTATATCCGCGCCCTTTAAGGGTTGTTAAAACGTCTTTTACATCATCGAAAAGTTTGGTCTTAACTATCCCGTAACGGTCGTAAACTTTTTCGTAACTGCACCAAATTTCCATAAGTTTTTCTACCGGTAAATCCCCTAAAAGCGTCCGCATAAAATTAACTGCGTCGTTACCGATAACCTGTTTATAGTCAGCGTAACTTCTCGGCTGATAACCAAAATTTACAATAGTTTTATTCATACAATCGGCAATATCTTCTTTGGTGTCTAAAATAGTGCCGTCTAAATCAAAAATAGCAACCTTTTCCATAAAATCCTTCATATAAGTATTAATGCAATAATAAAGGCATTGTATCAAAATACAACGCCTTTGTCAATTAATTTATTCAACGTTTCCTGCAACCACAAGATTTGCCCCGTCAGCAAAATCCGCGCATATTACGTCGCCTATTTTAACGGGTAAAGTTACAATCATACCGTTAATTTTTTTCATAAGCGAGAAAAGGTCTTGCTTTTTAACGGATGCATCAGTTTTTACAGGCACTAATACTCCGCGGTCGCTCTTGACGGTAGTAGTTAAAACTCTTTTAGGACACGTCACTTCGTTCTCGGCGTAAAGTTTTCCGCGCGGACAAGTATTGCCCGTTATACTAACCACCTTACCGTCCAAAAGGCTAACCGATATTTCACAACCCATAGGACATTCTATGCAAGTAATCTTTCTATCCATATTACACCTCCAAAGAAACGACTATATCGCCGTCCAAACTCTCTATCACGCTCTTATCGAGTATTAAAGTTTCCATTTCTCCGGGGAGAACTATTCTCTTCTTTTTTGTTGTTATAACTTTATCACCACAAGTTACCTTTACCGTACAATCTTTAAACACGTTTCTAACTCTGAAAAAGAGTTTTACTCGTTCGCTGTTTTTATCTATCTTTTGGGGAAGAACGTAACCGACGTTATCACCGCAAGAACAGTTTATCGCATCGTGATTGCAACCGCCGTTTTTAGCGTATTCCGCCGCCGCAATACCTGCGATCTCGGCCTCTTCGGAAACGAAGTCAACTAAATCGTGAACGTGTAAAACGTTACCACAAGCAAAGATGCCTGATACGGACGTCTCTCTGTTTTGATATACGGTAGCACCTTTGGTGTTTGGATAAATTTCCACACCTGCAGTTTTGGTGAGTTCGTTTTCAGGAATAAGCCCTACCGAGAAAAGCACGGTGTCACAGTTAAAATGTTTTTCCGTACCCTTAATAGGACGCTTGTTCTCATCTACTTGCGATATAACTACACCCGTAACGCGCCCGTCGCCTTCTATCTTGGTAATCGTATGGCTTAAATATAAAGGTATATCAAAATCGTCTAAACACTGTACGATATTTCTTTTGAGTCCACTAGAATACGGCATAATCTCGCAGACTGCGTGGACTTTAGCACCTTCAAGCGTCATTCTGCGCGCCATTATAAGCCCTATATCCCCCGATCCTAAAATAACGACTTCTTTGCCGGGCATATAGCCTTTTACGTTGACGTACTTTTGCGCCGTACCAGCAGAATAAAGTCCAGCAGGACGCGTTCCTGCAACGTTTAGCGCGCCTTTACTGCGCTCTCTACAGCCCATTGCTAGTATTATCGCCTTTGCGCTTAAAGTAAACACACCTGTCTTTTCGTTGATTGCCGTAACGGTTTTATCTGCGCCTACCGAAAGCACGGTAGTTTCTTTAAATACTTCTATATCGCGCTTTTTAAGTTCGTCTATAAATCTTGCCGCATATTCCGGCCCTGATAAACTTTCTTTAAATCTCGTAAGACCAAAGCCGTTATGTATACATTGATTGAGTATACCGCCAAGAGCCTTTTCTCGCTCTATAACAAGCACTTTTTCCGCACCGAAATCGTACGCTTTTATCGCTGCAGCAAGTCCTGCAGGACCCCCGCCTATTACTATTACGTCGTAATTTTTCATTTGCTTTTCCCCACTAATAAATACGAGCCTTTACCGCTCTTGGTTACTTGTTCAAGTGGTATAGACAGTTCTCTTGCAATAATTTCCGCTACTTGCGGTTGACAGAAACCGCCTTGACAACGCCCCATTCCCGAACGCGTTCTGCGCTTTACCGCATCTATCGTAGTCGCCCTAGGATTGGTATTTATTGCCCTAACGATTTCGCCTTCGGTAATCTGTTCACAACGACAAATTATCCTTCCGTAAGACGGGTTTTCTTTAATTAACGCGTTCTTTTCTTCAACCTTCATTTTATTAAAGAAATCGTCAGCCTTTCTCTTGCCGTTAAAATTTTCTTTTTTATTTAATGGTAGCAGTTCTTTTACGAGCGTTCCCACCACGTATTCTGCAATAGCAGGCGAGGCGGTAAGACCGGGAGATTCTATACCGGCACAGTTAATAAGTCTACTCGCAACGCCACTGCGTTCTATTATAAAGTCGTGTCTGTCGCAATAAGCGCGAGTACCTGCAAAAGACGTTATAGTGTTAAAGAAAGGTACACCCTTACACATCTTCATTGCCTTTTGCTGAACTTCGTTAAGTCCGTCTGCCGTAGTTTCCGTATTGCCGTCGTCAACGAGTTCTGCCGTCGGACCTAAAAGTATATTCTCGTCGACCGTTGGCGATACGAGTATTCCCTTGCCCTTTTCGGTAGGAGTAAAGAAAAGGGTGTGTTTGACGAATCCCCTACTCTCTTTATCCAAAAGTATGTACTCACCCTTTCTACCACTAACCTTAAACGAGTAATCACCAAAAAGATTTGCTATCTTTTCTGTTCCTATACCAGCACTGTTTATAACTATTTTACTCTCTATTTTTCTACCGTCTGCAGAAGTCAAAACGTACGCGCCGTCTTTATCTTTAACAGCAACTACGTCAAACTCGGTAAACAGTTGTGCACCGTTATCCATAGCGTTACCTATTGACGCGATAGTGAGTTTATACGGACAAACTATTCCGCCGGTAGGAGCGTAAAGCGCGCCGATAGCATCGTCCGATATATTATTTTCCCTTGCTTTAAGTTGTCTTTTGTCAATGAGCACCAAGCCTTGAACACCGTTCTTTTCTCCCCTTGCTTTAAGTTCTCTTAAAGCAAGCAATTCTTCGTCGGAAAAAGCAACTACGAGCGAGCCGTTATTTTTGCACTCGACACCGAGTTCTGCGCAAACGCTCGCCATCATCTTATTGCCGAGAACGTTGAACTTCGCTTTAAGTGATCCTACTGGAGCGTCAAAGCCTGCGTGCACTATACCGCTGTTTGCCCTGCTTTGTCCCATTGCAACGTCTTCTCTCTTTTCAAGAAGACAAACTTTAAGGTCGTATTTAGAAAGTTCTCTTAAAATGAGTCCCCCAACTACGCCACCGCCGATAACTGTTACGTCAAACATAAAATTTTTCTTAAAATCCCTTGACATTTATTTTTTTTATATTATAATAAAATCAATCAAATTAAGCAAAACATATTTTAATATTTGTCAATTTTGCTCAAAACTGCCAAATTCGACAAATTTAAGCGCGCAAAACTGACCAAAGGAGCATTATTTATGAAAGATATGGTGGAAAAACAATTACTGCAAATTTTAGAGAGTGGTGAATTTATAAAAATAGAAGAATTATCTAATCGGCTTTCGGTTAGTCCGTCGACGGTCAGAAGAAAACTTTCCGAACTACAATCGCGCGGTTTAGTTCAGAGAATACGTGGCGGTGCGCAGGTAAGCGACGAGAAAAATTATTTCCCTAAATTTTCTTTCCGTTCACACATGAACAGCTTGGAAAAGAAAAAAATTGCCTTGACGGCAATTAAACTTATAAAGAACGGCGACGTTATATTTTTAGACGGATCTACTTCCGCTTTCTTTATAGCCGAATATCTTTCGGAATTTAAGAACATAAAAGTATTTACAAACGGTATCGACACACTTTCGCTGCTTGCAAAGTATAATATAAACGCTTATTCGACGGGCGGTCACGTTTCCGAAGAAAATCCGTCCGTTCTCGTTGGTCACTACGCCGAGAAAATGATTAAAAACGTAAAGGCCGACGTTTCATTTTTCTCCGCTCAATCTATCGGCAAAGACGGAGAAATTTTCGACTGCTTTGAACAGGAAAACGTCTTGCGCCTATCTATGATAGAAAACTCGCACGTAAGCGCTTGTTTGTGCGACAGTACCAAGTTCGGAAGAACCGCGCCGTTTCGCCTATGCTCTATAAACGACGTTGATTATATAGTCAGCGACTGCGATAGAAAATCTTATTTTGACGTGCCTATAAAAACCAAATTTTTAACTCTTTAATATTACAAATCAAAAGTCCGTTTCTGTTATTTAGAAACGGACTTTTTTTTAATCGTCACGAATAATTTACCGACGCCGAGCATTATCAACAAAAAGAACAATATCCAGTAAAACGAACCTATATTAAAGGGTGGAGTATCTGAAAAACCGAAAAAGCCTGCCGGTGAATAAAAGTTCATAAAAAAATACGGATACGGCTCTCCACGCCCGTAATCATACTTAAAGGCGCACAAAACACCTGCAAGTATAAAATAACAAAGTGGAGGAATTATTATAGTAAAGAAAGTTTTGCCACTCAAATCAACGGCAGTATCGTCCACGAAAAAATCAGCGATCATAAGCGACGGCACTACAGCGTGCAATAATATACTGTGAAAGGACCAAGAATGATAACTTTCATCTGCAAAAGGTCCTAAAAAACAACAAAAGACTATTGCAGTTATTGCTATTGATACGGTAAAAATAAACTTAACCGTGTATAAACTTTGAGTCCACCTGTTTTCCCTACCCGCTTTTGTAAAAGGATATATTAAGAGAATAGCAGTTATCAAAAGTACCCAAATATTCGATTGCGTGGTAAAGTAAAGCAAACGTTTGCTCCAGTGCGTATATCCGTCGTACGTTGAGTAAACGGAATTTAATATCAGTCCGAGCAAGCAAAAAACAACCACAGCTATTTTTAGTAAAAAAGAAATTTTAGTTCTCATAATTTTTGATAAAATAAGGCAATACCGTTTAAGTATTGCCTTTAATTACATTTTTATACCTACGCCAACAAAGCGGGGAAAACTTTACTTATAAAGCCGTAAACGTAGAATATTACGAGTAGTACGGGCAAAATATATTTACAGTAAATTTTGAGTTTATTAGGCATCTTCAAACCCTTGCCGAGATTTGCCTCGGTAAGGAATTCGTTCCATCCCCAACCTTTTCTGTCGAGAACGCAGAATAAAACGTATACTAGCGAGCCGAGCGGTAAAATATTGTTGCTGACGATAAAGTCTTCAAGATCCATTATGCTCGAATCCGCACCAAACGGCTCGAACCCTGCAAATACGTTAAATCCAAATATGCACGGAAGAACGAGTACGAGTAAAAGTAACACGTTGATAATACAAGATTTTTTTCTTGACCAGCCCCATTTATCCATACCAAACGCGATTATGTTTTCAAATACTGCCGTAACGGTAGACATAGCCGCAAAAATCATAAATAAGAAGAACAACGCGCCGAGCACTGAACCTCCAGGGATATTTGCAAATATGTTCGGAAGCGTTTGGAATATCAATCCTGGTCCACCGATTGCCGCGCCTTCTACTTTATACACGAACGTTGCGGGAATAACGATAAGACCTGCAATAAACGCAACGCTCGTATCGAGTGCGGCAATAGATACCGTTTCACCGAGCAAACTTCTATCCTTTTTAATATAACTGCCAAAAATTGCCATAGAGCCCATACCGATAGAGAGCGTGAAGAACGCCTGACCGAGTGCCGCAAAAATAACTTGACCCAAAATAACGTTGCCGTCTGCGTCGTATACTATGTTATGGAAATTAGGTATAAGATAGTACCTTAGCCCTTCTCCTGCACCGTCAAGTGTACATACGTATACTGCAAGGACTATAATTATTGCAAGAAGACATATCATCATTATCTTGTTTATTTTTTCAACGCCTTTCTTTAAGCCGAGCGAACAAATAAACATCCCGACAATAACCACTCCAAAAGTTACGCCTATTAAAAGCCACGGATTAGATAGCATTCCACCAAACTGTGAAGATACTTGCGTAGCCGTTTGCCCGTTAAAATCGCCGAGTAGCATCTTAAATAGATAGATAAACATCCAGCCTGTAACGACGGTATAGAACATCATCAGTAAATAATTACCTACCATACCTACCCAACTGAACCAGTGCCACTTGGTGTTCTTAGGCTCTAACGCCGTAAACGAGTGTGCTATACTTTTTTGGCTTGCTCTGCCGACCGCAAATTCCATAGTCATAATAGGTAAGCCGAAAATAACTAAAAAGAGCAAGTATAAAAGTATAAACGCAGCACCGCCGTACTGACTGACTATGTACGGGAAACGCCATACGTTTCCAAGTCCGATTGCACATCCTGCAGAGATTAATATAAACCCGAGCCTTGAACCGAAAGTTTCTCTTTCCGCGCTTTGATTTAAACTTTTGTTAGACATAAAAAACTCCTTTTTATTCTTCCTTGTTTTTATTTTCATCCGCCGCGCTTAATTTTGCGGATTTTTTCTTAAATAACTTAACGGGATCTAAATGTAGTTCACTAACCATCATTGCGATAAAAATAATCACGAACCCTATAATTATTAGCGTAGTGAGTTTTTCCACACCGAAAATAACCGAAAACATTACGCCGAACACCGATTCTAAACTGAGTATTATCGCCGACTGATTAGCGGTGGTAAATTTTTGACCTAGTATTTGTGCGAACTGTGCAAAAAACGTGCACGCGAAAGTCAAGTATAATACGTTTAATATCTGTTCGGAATTTAACGCGTAACCGCTTATACCTATATTTGGCAGTTCAAATATCGCACTCGTTGCGATAAATATGACGCCTACCGTTAAAAGTTCGGGTATAAGAAGTTGCACGGGATCGTAGCCTTCCGTTTGATACTTATCTATAAAGATTATTTGCAGTCCGAAAAATACTGCGCTACATAAAGTTAATCCGTCGCCGAGAAGCACGTTCTCTTCCGTCACTTCTGCACCAGAAAGAGCAACCATGCCTATACCTACGATACAAAGAACTGCCGATATTACGTTATATAGTTTAGGTCTAGTCCTAAACAGCGCCCAAATAATAAACGGGCACATAACGCAGTAAGACGACGTTAAAAAGGCGTTTCTACCAGGCGTGGTATTCTCAAGCCCTATCGTCTGCGTCATATAAGCCGCGGTGAGAAGTAGTCCCAAAATAATTCCGCGAAGTAGCGCGGATTTTTTTGTCGATAAAAGTTTTTTTATAAAAATGAGAGATAACCCTATTCCTGCGATTAAAAACCTAACCGCAATAACGAAAAAGGTGGGTGCACTCTCTATCGTTTCTTTAAGGATAAAAAAAGACGTCCCCCAAACGATGGTTGCGGCAAGCAAAAGTGCCATACCTATTAAATTTAGAGCAGTAGCCTTTTTCATAAAATCTCCCGTCAATCTTTTATAACTTAAATATTTTAACACAAAAGTAGATTTTTTCAAAAGATTTTAGTTATATTTTATATTCTAATCCAAAATATTTTTTAAATTTATAGACCGAATAAAAAATTTTAATAGCACACGACGAAAAAATTGATTAAATAAACTTGTAATATTGTTCGCTCTGGTGTATAATTATGTATAATAAATTTGCAAAGTAAACGGAGATACATTTATGGATTTAAACAAAAGACCGGAAACAATGGAACGTATTACGACGGTAGAACTTGCTAACGAATTTATAGACGAACAAGTTAAACTCATCCGCAAACAGGTAGGTGACAAAAAAGTTCTTCTCGCACTCTCTGGCGGTGTTGATAGTTCGGTCGTTGCGGCACTCCTTATTAAAGCAATCGGCAAACAACTCGTTTGCGTACACGTTAACCACGGACTTATGAGAAAGGGAGAAAGTGAACAAGTAATAGAAATTTTCCAAAAAGGTTTAGACGCAAACCTTGTATATATTGACGCGACCGACCGCTATCTTGAAAAACTTAAAGGCGTCAGCGCACCCGAAACTAAAAGAAAGATTATCGGCGCGGAATTTATTCGTATTTTTGAAGAAGAAGCGAGAAAGTTAGAAGGTATCGAATTCCTTGCACAAGGTACGATTTACCCTGACATAATCGAGAGCGACGGCGTTAAAGCACACCACAACGTAGGCGGTCTTCCTGAAGATTTACAGTTTGAACTAGTTGAACCAGTAAGACTTCTATATAAAGACGAAGTAAGAGTAGTCGGTTACGCTTTAGGACTTCCTAAAGCAATGGTTGACCGTCAACCCTTCCCCGGTCCGGGACTCGGCGTACGTTGTCTTGGCGCAATAACTCGCGACAGGCTTGAAGCCTTGCGTGAAGCCGACGCTATACTCCGTGAAGAGTTTGACAACTGCGGTCTTAACAAAAAGGTATGGCAATACTTTATAGCCGTACCCGATATGAAGAGCGTAGGCGTAAAAGACGGAAAGAGATACGAAGGTTGGCCGGCAATAATCCGTGCCGTAAACACGGTCGATGCAATGACCGCAACCATAGAAGAAATTCCTTACGAATTACTCCACAAAATTACCGACAGAATTACGCATGAAGTGGCCGGTATTAATAGAGTTTTATTAGACCTTACCCCCAAGCCTATCGGCACTATCGAGTGGGAATAAAATCACAAATATCCATAAAAAAACTTCAACCCGAAAGACCGTTCTTTCGGGTTGAATTATTTTATAAACTTTATATCAAACAAATAGAAAGTGCAAGTGGAAAGTTTTTTTCGTTTTAATTTCATAACTTTGCCGCTCTCTAATCGGTATTCGTATCCGTCAGAATACAAACACTTATCGCACGAACCACCGACGTGCGCTTTTATAGGACAGTGGCGGAGCGTCATAAACGGAAAATCAATTCTCTCTGAAATATTGCTCTCTGCCGTGATAAAGGGAATATTCATTAAAGCCGCAGAGTGCTTATTATACACGTTAAGCCCTGCTCCTGCAACGGTATCACTTCTAAAACTCAATGCGTAATAATTATTCGCAACCACTCCCACGCCCGTTTTTTCTATCAAGTCTTTGAGCATTTTCACGTCGTCTTCAAGTGCAAAATTAGGCGTGTCAAGATAGAGTTTTGCGTTTGCCTTTTCACAGCGTTCCTTTAGTTTTTTCACCTTTACAATATCGTAACTTTCCGGCGAATAGATAACGTTTTTTGCGGTTATTTTTTGATTCTCATCTTCTATAAACTCAAACTCCGTAAACTTTTTAACGCTTGTTATCTTTGGAATTTTTATCTTTTCTAGTTGCCCTTTGCACTCGGTTAATAACGCGTACAACGCCGAGAAAACGTCTCGTCTAAACTCGTTGAGTTTGCTTTTTGGAATAAACACTTGATCCAAAACGTCAACTTTAATCGTTGCGTCAAAGAACTCGCTTTTATTAAAATTTTCTTTTAGTTCATCTATTGAGAGCGGACGACTTTTTGCAGGGGTTAAAATCTCCCCACTTACCGCTATCTCTTTATCTCCCACGCAAATTCTAGCAGTTATAGGCGCGTCTACCGCCGCCGTAACCGCAATATCTACCATGCGCTTTTTGGTAACGGAAAGGGTACTTTCTTCTGCGTTAGAATCGACTATTAAACGCACAACGCTTCCGACCGCTACCGTTTGAGTAGTCGTTATACGATACCTATCTTTTGCAGTTCGCTTTAAGTCGAACGCGGTAAGAGTAGTTTCCTTACCCGCACTGAAAAACTTAAAGGTGGATTTTGGGTAAAGCGTACGGTTTGACGATATGAAAATCTCGTTAAACTTTTTACCCACTGTAACTTTTTCAACCTTTCCAACCTTTACACCTATATGAATATTAAGTTCTGAAATTATATTGCCGTGTCCGTTAAAATAGCCTTCGGTATTAGGTCTATTAAATGCAAGTTTTAGAGCGTCGTCGTCTATCTTTTTGCCGTTTAGAGCGTTAAAATATTCACGCGTGGCAGTTGCGACGTAAAAAGCGCGTCTTGCCCTGCCTTCAATCTTTATAGCGTCCACCCCCGCACTTTCAAGGTCTTTGAGCCTTTTACTCATATTGAAGTCCTTTGCGCTTAAAAGATAACCGCTCTTTAATTTTTTTCCGTCTTTAATAAGTGTATACGGCAGTCTGCAAAGTTGTTTACAACGTCCCCTGTTTCCGCTTGCGTTAAACAGATACGAACTCATATAGCAGTTCCCCGAAAAACTTACGCACAATGCGCCTTGCGCGAAATATTCGATTTCCAAACCCGTCTTATCTTTAATCCGCTTAATTTCTTTAAGCGGTGTTTCACGAGCGAGTACCACTCTCTTTACCCCAAAACGTTTAAGGTATTCCACACCTTCTAAATTATGTAGTGCCATTTGAGTGCTTGCGTGTATCTCTATTTGCGGATAATATTCGTGTATTAAACCTATGAGCCCCAAATCTTGAATTATAAAAGCGTCCACCCCGTAATTATAGCAAGTAACCACGGTATCGAGCGCACCTTGAAGTTCGTCGTCAGAAAACAGTATATTTATAGCAAGATGAACTTTAACCCCGTAAACGTGTGCAAAATCAACGGCTTCTTTTATATCGTCAAGGTTAAAGCCGTCCACGTTATTGCGCGCATTAAACTCGTTTATACCCAAATAAACTTCGTCCGCACCGTTATATATTGCCGACTTTAAACACTCGGCGTTTCCTACTGGGGATAAAATCTTCATATTTATATTGTAACACATTTTTACGACAAGTTAAAGCAGATTTATTGAATTTTAAGTTAAAATATGATAAAATAACGTTTGGAGATGAAATTATGATTTATTACGTTTTATCAGGCGTTTTAATTTTTCTATTGATCGCCTTCTTTATCGTAACGCATATATGTTTTAGGCTTGCCTTTTACGTACCGAATAAGCGCAAGAATAAACCGCTACCCGTAGGTGGTAAATATGAAAACTATTTAGACGATATTAACCGTTGGGCAAAAGAAACCGAACAACTTTCCTACCGCGACGTTTATATTAAGTCTTTCGACGGTTTAATTCTTCACGGAAAATTTTACGAATATAAAAAAGGCGCGCCTATCGAGATTATGTTTCACGGCTATCGCGGTACGGTCGAGCGCGACCTATGCGGTGGTATTCAGCGTTGTTTTGAACTGCGCCGTAGCGCACTGCTCGTCGACCACCGCGCAAGCGGAAAAAGTCAAGGAAACGTTATAACGTTCGGTATAAAAGAACGTTACGACTGCGTGCGTTGGGCAGAGTTCGTGTTAAACGAATTTGGAAAAGACGTTAAAGTGCTTATAACGGGTATATCCATGGGCGCAGCAACGGTGCTTATGGCAAGCAGTATGACTTTACCTGAAAACGTAGAAGGCGTTATAGCCGATTGCGGATATTCTTCAATAAAAGATATTATTAAGTTAACAGTCAAAAAAATGAAACTTTCCCCCGCCTTTTTTTATCCGTTTATTAAACTCGGCGCTATTATATACGGTGGATTTAATCCCGACGAATATTCCCCAAAACAAGCAATGCAAAACGCAAAACTGCCCGTTCTTTTTATACACGGCGGTGACGACGATTTCGTACCGACTTATATGAGTGAAATAAATTACGACGCTTGCTCGCAAAAGAAAAAGTTGGTAATTATTGACGGTGCAAGCCACGGTATGAGTTTCCCCGTCCAACAAAACACTTACGTTTCAGCAATAGAAGAGTTTTTCCCAAACGATTTCAAAGGCTAAATTACAGATAGAAGAAAAACGAATAACCGATATAAGCAAAAAAATACTATTTTTTTATCTTTGTCAGTTTGAACTTATTTACAAACGGCGCATTATTTGTTATAATATTGCCGTAAATATAAAAAAACAAATTATTAATAGACGAGGCGAATTATGAAAAAACTTTACGCAGGCAAAACCAAAGACGTATATCAACTTGACAACGGCAACGTTATGCTTAAATTTAAGGATGACTGTACCGGCAAAGACGGCGTTTTCGATCCGGGTGAAAACTCTGTAGGTCTTACCATTGACGGTATAGGCAAAGCCAACCTTAAATCTTCAGTTTATTACTTTGAAATGCTTAAAAAAGCGGGCGTTAAAACTCACTACGTTTCCGCTGATCTTGAAAACGCTACTATGGAAGTTCTTCCTGCAGAGTGTTTCGGCAAGGCTCAAGGCGGTAACGGGCTTGAAGTTATTTGCCGTTTAGTTGCAACCGGCAGTTTTATCAGAAGATACGGCGAATATATTAAAGACGGTACTGTAATCGACGGCGGTTACGTTGAATGTACTTTCAAAAACGACGAAAAGGGCGATCCGTTAGTTACCGGTGAAGGTCTTGCAGTTCTCGGCGTTATGTCCCCCGAAATGTTTGAAAGCATGAAAGCGCAAACTTTGAAAATTACCAAAATCGTTGCGGACGACCTTAAAACTATCGGCTGTGATCTTTGGGATATTAAGTTTGAATTTGGTTACAACAATGGAGAAGTTATTTTAATCGACGAAATAGCGTCGGGAAATATGCGCGTTTACAAAGACGGCAAAATCGTTCCCCCCGTTGAACTCACTAAACTCATCAACGAAAGATAATAAATATTTATAAATCACGAGAGCTACCTTTCGGGTGGCTCTTTCTTATATTTACCGTTATGGAATTCTTAAATAATCTTTCAAAAGATATAGTAGCCATATTATCTCCGCTCGGAATATGGTATACTATAATAACAAACTTTATAGGCGTTATTGCAATAATACTTTTGGCACTCTCTTTTCAAATGAAATCGCGAAAGAAACTTCTATTCGTGTTTATTTTCTCACAACTGTGCTGGGCACTGTATTTTTCTTTGCAAGGAGATCTCTCAAGCGGAGTAATGTGTACGTTAAGTATTGTGATGTCGCTCATCTTTATGCAACGTGAAAAACATAAATGGGCAAACAGTATACTGTGGCTATTCTTCTTTATTGCGCTTATGCTCACTTGTTCAATATTGACGTTTAAAAACGACTGGAGAAATCTTTTCCCCTTATTCGGAAATTTGTTAACGACCATATCTTTCTTTATGCTCAATGAAAAGGTACTGCGCGTTATAAATATAGAAACGTACCTTTGCTGGATGGGAAACAGTATTTCTAAATTCTATATCGTGGCGTTAATAAGCGATACTTTGACTTTTATATCCGTTATAGTATCAATCATAAGATTTAATAAAAAGCAAAAAGAAACACCGACACCCGAAAGCACGTTAACCCAAACTGAAAACTAATAACGATTTTATGATTAAAGCCACTCAAATGAGTGGCTTTTTATTACTTTAAATATTCGTTTAATTCTTGCATTTTTTCTTTCGTCGGAATTGGTATATCCTTAAAAGGAAAATCAATTTTTAGTTGGTCGTATTTTACTTGACATATTTTTCTAAACGGCAAAAGTTCAATTTTATCTACGCACAGATGAGTTTTTGATATCATTTTAAGTCTTAAAATATTATCTACGTCGTCGTTAACGGTAGGTATTATTACCTGTCGTAGCGTCGTTGGGATTTTATTTTTATTCAAATATTCCAAAAACTCCATTACGGATGCAAGTTCACATCCAACGTGTTTTTTATAAAGTTTTCCGTCCGTATACTTTATATCCAAAAGCACGCGGTCGGTAACCGTTAAAAGTTTTTTGACACTATCGTTTAGTATACAACCTGACGTGTCAAGACAAGTGTTTATGCCTTGCGCGTGGCACTCCAAAAACAGTTCTTTTACAAATTCCGCTTGAATTAAAGGCTCTCCGCCCGATACGGTAATCCCACCGTCCGTGCCAAAATACTCTTTATAATGCGTTACTTTATCTACTATTTGACGTGCAGAATATTCAGTGCCGTGTAAATTCCAAGTATCGGGATTATGACAACAACTGCAACGCAAAGGACAACCTTGCAAAAAGACTACGAATCTTACGCCCGGTCCGTCAACCGTACCTAGACTTTGAAAAGAGTGAATTTTACCCGTCATAAAGCGTCGTGGAAAGTACGGCTTATAACTTCTTTTTGCTGTTCGCGAGAGAGTTTGTTAAAGTTTACCGCATACCCCGAAACTCTTATGGTAAGATTTGGGTAGTCTTCGGGATTTTCATAAGCCTTTAATAGCGTTTCACGATTTAAGACGTTGACGTTTATATGATGCGCCATCTTCTTAAAATAGCCGTCCAATATCGCCACGAGATTATTAATCCGTTCTTCTTCGCTCTTGCCGAGTGCGTCGGGAGTTATTGAGAAAGTGTTAGAAATACCGTCGCGGCAGTCGTCGTAACTGATTTTTGCTACCGAATTTAGAGATGCGAGCGCACCGTTTTCTTCACGGTTATGCATAGGATTAGCGCCGGGTGCAAATGGCTCGCACGCTGCTCTTCCGTCAGGAGTAGCGCCCGTATTTTTCCCGTACATAACGTTTGACGTTATAGTGAGTACCGAAAGAGTATGTTCTGCATTACGGTAGGTAGGTGTTTTTCTAAGTTCTTCTATAACCTTATGCGCCGTCTCTTTTGCAATTAAATCTACTCTATCGTCGTCGTTGCCGTATTTGGGGAAATCGCCTTCTCTAATAAAGTCTACGATATAACCCTGTTCGTTCTTTATAGGCTTAACGCATGCATATTTAATAGCGCTCAAAGAATCGCTGACGACCGAAAGTCCTGCCACGCCGAACGCCATAAAACGGTGCACTTCAGTATCGTGCAAAGCCATCTGCGTTTTTTCGTAAGCATACTTATCGTGCATATAATGAATAATATTCATGGTATTGACGTAAAGTTTTGAAAGCCAAGCAATATACTCGTCAAAACGTGCCTTTACCGTATCGTAATCGAGTTTATCGTCCGATAAAACTGGCATTTGCGGTCCTATGTGGATATTGCTCGTGGTATCGTAACCGCCGTTTATTGCAATAAGTAATAGTTTAGCAAGGTTACAACGCGCGCCGAAAAACTGCATTTGTTTTCCGACCTTCATTGCCGAAACACAACACGCAATAGCGTAATCGTCGCCGTAAATCGGGCGCATTAAATCGTCGTTTTCATACTGAATAGAATCGGTGTCTTTAGATACCTTTGCGCAGAACTTTTTAAACCCGTCGGGCAGGCTATTAGACCAAAGCACCGTAAGGTTGGGCTCGGGAGAAGAGCCAAGCGTATAAAGGGTGTTAAGCACTCTAAAGCTACTCTTTGTAACGAGCGTTCTGCCGTCTTCACCCATACCGCCGACTGCTTCGGTTATCCACATAGGATCACCACCGAAAAGTTCGTTATATTCGGGCGTTCTCAAATGTCTTGCTATGCGGAGTTTAATGACGAAATCGTCCATAATTTCTTGCGCGCCTTGTTCGGTGAGAATACCTTCTGAAATATCACGCTCAAAATAAATATCAAAAAATGTACTTACGCGTCCTAAAGACATTGCCGCGCCGTTCTGTTCTTTGATAGCGCCAAGATATGCAAAATAAGTCCACTGCACTGCTTCTTTTGCGTTTGCGGCAGGCTCGCTAATATCGTAA
>JAFTIG010000041.1 GCA_017457015.1 Clostridia bacterium
ACCATTATTTTTCTCCATACGCTTTTAACGCGCGCTTACCTATATCGTTGCGGTAGAACGCGTTTGCAAAGCTGATTTTGCTTACTTTTTTATACGCTTTTTTAATTGCTTTTTTAAGATCGGATGCAACCGCCGTAACGCCGAGCACTCTACCGCCGTTGGTTAAAAGTTTGCCGTCAACGAGTTTTGCGCCTGCAACGAATACGTTTTTGCGGTTGGTCCTATAAATTATCTCATACCCTTTATCGTACTTTTCGGGATAACCGTTACTTGCCATTATAACGCAGCAAGCGGATTTGTTTTTAAATTCAACCTTAACTTCTGAAAGTCTTTCTCCTGCTACCGCCTGCATTATTTCAAACAAGTCGGATTTAAGAAGTGGCAATACTACCTGCGTTTCAGGATCTCCAAAACGACAGTTATACTCAATTACTTTAGGTCCTTTAGGGGTTAGCATAAGTCCAAAATACAAACACCCCTTAAACGTTCTGCCTTCACTGTTCATTGCGTTCATAGTGGGCAAGAATATTTTTTCCATACACTCTTTTGCAACGCTATCCGTATAATACGGGTTAGGTGCAATAGTGCCCATACCGCCAGTATTGAGTCCCTTATCGTCGTCAAGCGCGCGCTTATGGTCCATAGACGATACCATAGGAACGAGCGTCTTACCGTCGGTAAAGGAAAGGACGGATACTTCAGGACCGGTTAAAAACTCTTCAATTACTACGTTTGCACCCGACGCACCGAAAACCTTATCTTCCATCATGGACTTAACCGCTTGTTTAGCGTCGTCAAGCGTTTCCGCAATGATAACGCCCTTGCCGAGAGCAAGTCCGTCCGCCTTTATAACGATAGGCATATCTTGCGTTTCAAGATATTTTATCGCACTGTCAAGATCGGAAAAAGTTTCGTAAGCCGCCGTGGGAATCCCGTACTTTTTCATTAGATTTTTAGAGAAGATTTTACTGCCTTCTATTATCGCCGCTTTCTTGTTCGGTCCAAAACAAGGAATACCTTTCTCTTCAAGAAGATCGACAGCACCCAAAACGAGTGGATCGTCAGGCGCAACGATTGCAAAGTCGATTGAGTTTTTAACCGCCCAGTCAGCAATCTTTTCCACGTCTTTAACATTCATGTCGACGGTGATAGCGTCTGCGGCAATACCGCCGTTACCTGCTATCGCGTAAATCTCGTCTATTTTTTTACTCTTTTTTATGCTTTGAATTATGGCGTGTTCTCTACCGCCGTTACCAACAACTAAAACTTTCATTTTAATCTCCCGTTTATTAGTGGTGGAATAATCTCATACCAGTAAAGGACATAACCATATCCCTTTGGTTGCAAGCGTCTATAACTAAATCGTCACGCACCGAGCCACCCGGTTGAACGACGTAACTTACACCGCTCTTTGCCGCGCGTTCGATATTATCGCTGAACGGGAAGAAAGCGTCCGAGCCGAGCGTTACGCCCGATACCTTGCTTAAGATTGCCTTTTTGTCTTCTTTGGTAAAGAGTGCGGGTTTTTCACTAAAGTATTTTTGCCATACGCCGTCGACCAAAAGGTCTTCACACTCGTCGGAAATATAAATATCTATAACGTTGTTGCGATCGGGACGACCAACAGTTGATAAGAAAGGAAGGTTTAATACTCTATCGCTTTGGCGTAAGAACCAGTTATCCGCTTTTGAACCTGCAAGACGGGTACAGTGTATTCTTGACTGTTGACCTGCGCCTACGCCTATCGCTTGTCCGTTATGTGCAAAGCACACCGAGTTGGACTGCGTATATTTCAACGTAATAAGCGCGATAATCATATCTTGAATTGCGTTCTCGGGTAAATTTTTGTTTGCCGTAACGATCTGTTTTGTTACCAGTTCTCTGCCAATCTTAAAATTATTTCTGCCCTGTTCGAAAGTGATACCGAAAACTTGCTTGGTTTCTTTTTCTTCGGGAATATATTCGGGATCGATTTGAACTACGTTATACGTTCCGTTTCTCTTTGCCTTTAATATTTCAAGCGCTTCGGGAGAATAAGACGGAGCGATAACGCCGTCCGAAACTTCTCTTTTAATAATGAGTGCAGTAATTTTATCGCACTCGTCGGAGAGAGCAATCCAGTCACCGAAAGAACTCATTCTATCCGTACCCCTTGCCCTTGCGTAAGCGCAAGCCATAGGTGAATCGTCAAGCCCTTCTATATCGTCGACGAAACACGCTTTCTTTTCAATATCCGAAAGTTTTTCGCCTACCGCCGCACCTGCAGGGCTAACGTGCTTAAAGGACGCCGCGCAAGGCTTACCCGTTGCTTCTTTAAGTTCTTTAACGAGTTGCCACGAGTTGAACGCGTCCAAAAAGTTTATGTATCCGGGCTTGCCGTTAAGGACGGTTATAGGTAAATCCTTATCATTAGTCATATATATTTTTGAAGGTTTTTGGTTGGGATTACAACCGTATTTAAGTTCTAATTCTTGCATCACTTTCTCTCCTATTTGTTCTTATTGATTATAATTTCTTCAGGTTTGCTACCATCAAGCGGAACTACGCGCACGAATAAAGAAACTTTATTATCTTCGTTAAGATTATTCCATACGACGTCTGCAAGTTCTTTTGCCGTATTAGGTAACTCCACTACTTCAGGCTCACCGTAAAAGGACGGTATCGGATTTCCGTCACACTCGTAAGTATGAATAAAATGTCCTTTCCCTTTAAGCGGTGAATAACTGTAAAAATATCTACTGCAAACTTCGGGGTTGCCGTCACTGCTTTTTAATATAGACATTTTGTAGTTAAACGTCTTGCCGTTAAACGCATAGTTTAGCATTGCCGATATTCTCGGGGTATAGTTGGGCGAATCGGGCTCAAATTCACGGGTATGAAGTGACCTTTCAAAAGCAAATCCATCGTCGCCGTGCGCCTTGATGTAATCTAAAACGGTGTCCGTTTGGTCGCCGTTGGTAACTATATCGCTACATCCGCATTCAAGATAAGGATTATAAATTATAAGACTAGGATCAACGAGTTTACTTTCGTCAAACGCCTTTGTTCTCATACCGCCTTCATATCTTTCAAAAATACGGTTACGGCTATTAGTACTTCTGCCCATAATAAAGTATGCAATCATTGCGCTCTTTCCGTCCGCGCTCATGCCTACCATTATTCCCCTGCCGGGATAACTGTTAGTAGATAGTAAATCTTTAATTTTATTAACGCCTTTTACGCTCATTGTATTTCTCCTTTAAGTACCATTTCGCAAACTTTTTCAGTTGATTTAGGAAGTATTATCCACTCCGCTTGTTCCATGACTCGCTTTTGTAAAATTTCGGGGGTATCCCCGTCCTTAACGTCAACGGCTTTTTGCATTATTATTTTTCCGCCGTCTGCAATCTCGTTCACAAAGTGCACGGTTGCGCCCGTGACTTTAACGCCGTAATCTAACGCCGCTTGGTGAACTCTTAATCCGTAATAGCCTTCTCCGCAAAAACTGGGAATAAGCGCGGGGTGCACGTTGAGTATCCTATTTTTATACCTATCGGTAAAATCTTTTGACAATATACTCATAAACCCTGCAAGAACTATTACTTCAGCACCGCAAGCGGTAAGTTCTTTAATTATGCCGTTTTCAAATTCAGATTGAGGAGTACCTGCTCTTTTGACGACCACGCCTTCAATGCCAGCGTCTTTTGCACGCGTCAATGCGTAAGCGCCTTCCTTACTGGATATAACCTTTACTATCTTACCGCTCTTTAAGTTGCCTTGCTTTTCAAAGTCGATAAGCGCTTGTAGGTTCGTTCCACCGCCCGAAACGAGTACGGCTACGTTTACCTTTCTTTCCATATTTTTCTCCGCGATTAGATAATTTCTATCTTATTGTCGGATTTAACCACTTCACCCATAACGTAAGCGTTTTCGCCTGCGCCTTTAAGTATAGCGATAGCCTTGTCCGCGTCTTCTTTTTTAACGACTACGCTCATACCTACACCCATGTTAAAAGTATTAAACATATCGCGTTCGCTGATATTACCAGTCTTTGCAATCAAATCGAAAATCGGCAAAATCTTAACCGCCTTTCTTTCAATCTTAACACCAAAGCCGTCGGGGATACTTCTAGGAATATTTTCATAAAATCCACCGCCCGTAATGTGCGAAATTGCTCTTACGTTAATCTTCTTTTCAAGAAGCGCCATTATTGCCTTAACGTAAATTTTAGTCGGAGTTAAAAGAGTTTCTCCAAGACTCTTTCCGCCAAGTGCTTCGAGCGGAGTTTTAATATCTGCTTTTTCCACGTCGAATACCTTTCTAACTAGTGAAAAACCGTTACTGTGCACGCCAGTTGACGGAATTGCTATAACCACGTCGCCTGCTTGCATTTTTTTATTATCTAAAATTTTCTTTTTATCAACTACGCCTACGGCAAACCCTGCCAAGTCGTATTCGTCAACGGGATAAAAACCGGGCATTTCCGCCGTTTCACCGCCGATAAGCGCACAGCCTGCTTGAACACAACCTTCTGCAACGCCTTCAACTATAGACGCAACTCTTTCAGGAACGTTCTTACCGACTGCAATATAGTCAAGGAAGAACAAAGGTTTTGCACCCGAACAAATAACGTCGTTTACGCACATTGCAACGCAGTCGATACCGACGGTGTTGTGCTTATCCATTAAAAACGCCAATTTAAGTTTAGTTCCTACGCCGTCCGTACCGCTTACGAGTACGGGATTTTTAACCTTGCCTAGTTCAAAAAGGCCGCCGAATCCGCCTATATCCGAACACACTCCGTCCGTCATAGTCCTTTTGATGTGACTTTTCATAAGTTCTACTGCTTTATAACCCGCTGTAATATCTACGCCCGCTGCCTTATAACTTTCACTGAAACTCTTTTCCATAATTAGTTCTCCCTTTGATTAATGTCTTTTGGTTTTTTCTTCAATATTTATTTTTTGCTCAAATTTGTTAACGTCTTGCGACGGCGTTTCGGTTGAATACTCCCCGTCAAAGCAAGCGTAACAAAATCCGTTTTTGCCGTTTAAAAGCGCAATCTTTTTCATATCTTCTAAAGCAAGATAGTTAAGACTGTCTACCCCTATCATTTCCCTTATCTCTTCTTTCGTATGTTGGTTTGCAATAAGCATGTGCTTATCGGGAACGTCCGTTCCGTAATAACACGGGAATAAAAACGGTGGCGACGATACCATAAAATGCACTTCTTTTGCGCCTGCTTCTCTGAGTAGTTTTACTACCCTACCGCTCGTCGTGCCCCTTACGATTGAGTCGTCAACCATAACCACGCGCTTTCCGTTTACAACCGACGCTATCGGGTTAAGTTTTTTTCTTACCTGATCTTCTCTATCCTTTTGGTCGGGGAAAATAAAAGTTCTACCAACGTATTTATTTTTCAAAAATCCGAGTTCGTACGGGATGCCCGATTCCCTTGCGTAACCTATAGCCGCGTCGTTACCGGAGTCGGGAACGCTAATTACCACGTCTGCGTCTACGGGGTATCTCTTTGCAAGATATCTGCCCATCTCCACTCTCGCTTCGTGTACAGAATAACCGTCGACTATCGAGTCGGGACGAGCGTTATAAACGAACTCAAATATACAGGACGTCATCTTTTCCTTTTTGCAATGCTCGACTATCGAACGAACGCCCATTGCGTCGATAACGATAACTTCACCTGGTTCGACGTCTCGTATAAGTTTTGCACCTACCGCGTCGAGAGCACAACTCTCTGACGCTACGACGTAAGAGCCGTCTTCGGTTTTACCAAAACAAAGCGGTCTAAATCCGTGCGGATCGCGTGCCGCCACGATTTTTGTAGGCGACATTGCAACTATCGAATACGCGCCTTTGAGTTTATTCATTGATCCGACTATCGCGTGTTCGATTGACGGGGCTTTTAGTCTTTCTTTTATAACTTCGTAAGCGATAACTTCCGTATCGCCCGTCGAATGGAATATCGAACCTTGCAGTTCTAATTCCGTTCTCAACTGATTTTTATTTATTAAATTGCCGTTAAAAGCGATTGCAATACTACCTTTAACGTGGTTTACTACTAACGGTTGAGCGTTTGCGATATTGACTTGACCTTTAGTTCCCGCAAAACAATGTCCTACGGCGAGTTTACCGTGTTCAAAACTCGTAAGCACTTCTTTAGTAAACACGTCGCCGACGAGCCCTAACCCTTTTTTTGCCGTAAATACTCCGCCGTCGTTAACGACGATACCGCAAGCGTCTTGCCCACGATGTTGCAACGCGTATAACCCGTAATAAGTCATACTCGCTACGTTCATGCGCTCGGATGCGTAAACCCCGAACACACCACATTCTTCGTGTACTTTGTTCATCTTATAAGTCCTCCATAGAAAATACACAATAAAACACAGAAAAGTGAAGGCGCTTTTTTTTCACCCTTCACTTCCCACTAAACTGACTTTTCTTTCAGTCTACTATAAACTATATTATACGCTTCTTCAACGTTGCCGAGCCCCTTTCTAAAACGATCCATATCAAGTTTCTCGTTAGTTAAAATATCCCAAAACCTACAAGTATCGGGAGAAATCTCATCTGCAAGAATTATAGAGCCGTCTTCAGTTTTTCCGAACTCCAACTTATAATCGATAAGATTTATCTTGACCGTTTTTAAGTATGCCGAAAGCACGTCGTTTATTTTATAGGCGTAATCCATAATAATTTTAACGTCTTCTTCGGTAGCAAGTCCAAGAGAAAGAATATGCGAAACGTTAATCATAGGATCGCCAAGCGATTCCTTTTTGTAACAAAGTTCCATTATCGTTCGCTTTAATCTAGTTCCTTCAGGTAGTCCTAATCTTTTAGAGAGCGAACCTGCCGCAACGTTTCTCATTACCACTTCAATAGGAATAATATCCACACGCTTAACGATTGACTCCCTATCCGAATACTCACCTATAAAATGAGTGGGCACTCCGCTTTTTTCAAGCACTTGCATAAGCATGCTTGAAATCTTATTATTTATAACGCCTTTGCCGGAAATCATGCCTTTTTTAAGTCCGTTAAAAGCCGTAGCGTCATCTTTGAATCTAACGATACGTTCGTTCGGATTATCGGTGGCAAAAACTTGTTTGGTCTTGCCTTCGTAAAGCATTTCTTTCCTTTCCATAAACTTGTCCTTATTATTTAAATCTTGCGTTTATTTCCGCATCCTTTTCTAAAATCTTAGCCTTTTTATCGTCGCGCGCTTTTTGAAGTGCGTCCGCCAAACTCTTATCTTCAACCGCAAGTATCTGTATTGCGAGAAGCGCCGCGTTTTCCGCACCGTCAATCGCAACCGTTGCGACGGGAATACCTGCAGGCATTTGAACGGTAGATAAAAGCGCATCCATACCTTCTAACGCCGACGCTTTAATCGGAATACCGATAACGGGTAAAGTAGTGTTAGCGGCAATTGCGCCCGCTAAATGTGCCGCCTTACCAGCACACGCAATAATAACGCCTATGCCGTTATCTCTTGCAGACGCCGTGAATTCTTTTGCTTCTACGGGCGTGCGGTGTGCGGAGTAGACGTGAACTTCTGTTTCAACGCCGTACGCTTTAAGTGTATCGATAGCCTTCTCAACGACTTTAAGATCGCTGTCACTGCCCATAACTACTGCAACTTTTTTCATAAAAATCTCCTAAATATCTGCTTTCGCATATAAAAAGGCAGTTGGAAAAAACCAAACTGCCCAGACGGTCGACTATTAAAAACGTTTTTTACTCCCCGCGGTTTATTCCGCCGATCCGTCAGTCGCAAAAAACTGTAATTTATTAACCGTATTCAGTATAACATTTACCAGCGAAAAATGTCAAACGATTTTAATCGGCTTATAAAACTTTAACTACGTTAAAGCAAATTTTTTTACGCTCTTTTCCACGTTCTCGGCGTAAAGAGAATAAGTATCGGAAAAATCTCCAACCTACCTATAAGCATAACTGCCGAAAGTACGATTTTTGAGAAGGGACTATACCCCAAATAACTTCCCATCGGTCCAACTACGCCAAAGCCCGGTCCTACGTTACCGATACATGCGAGCGTTGCGGAAAGATCTTCAAACAAGGTAGTGTAAGTATCGAAAGTAAGGAGTAATACGCTTATAACCACTATGACGAACCAAAGTATAAAATAAGTTTTGACGTTTCTTTCTACTTCCCCGTCAATTCTTTCCCCCTCAAACTTACTAGTAACGACTGCTCGCGGATGCATTAGCCTTTTAAAATCCGACGCAGTGGATTTGCCGAGTATAATAACTCTGGCAAACTTGATACCACCTCCCGTCGAACCACCGCATGCACCTATTACTGTCAAAATCATAAGTATGCTTTGCGATAATTCTGGCCATTCGTTGTAATCTGCGGACGCTAAACCCGTAGTAGAACTTATCGACGCTACTTGGAAAAAAGAATGTTTTAACGCGTCCCCAAAGTTTGTAAACAAGTTTCCTGCCGCAAAATAGATGTTTAGTGCAATCACGACCGTTGCAAGTAAAATGGTAATGAAAAATACGCGCGCTTCTTCACAAGCAAAAGCCTTTTTAACGTTCTTTATCAAAATTAGATAATATACGTTAAAATTAACTGCAAACAAAAACATAGATACGGCTAAAACAATCTGCGTATAAGACGAATAATTGACCGCATTACTGCTCGCTATACTGAATCCGCCAGTACCTGCCGCAGTGAACGATAAAAGCACGCTGTCGTAAAGTGGATTACCGCCGACAACGAGCATTATAACGGTAATTAACGTCATAACGAAATATATTCCGTAAAGTATCTTTGCAGTTCTTGAAAGTTTACTGACTAGTTTACCTACCGAAGGTCCGGGTGACTCCGTTCTAAAAACGTGCATAACTCCTGCGCTATGCCCCGGTATTACCGCTAAAACGAAAACGAGTATTCCCATACCGCCTATCCAGTGGGTAAAGAGTCGCCAAAACATAAGCGCTTTAGACATACCGTCAACGCCTTCTGCCGAAAGAATAGACGCGCCAGTAGTTGTAAAGCCAGATACCGTTTCAAAGAAAGCGTCTATATAGTTCGGGATTTCCCCACTTACAACGAAAGGTACTGCCCCTACTAAAGACATAATTATCCATGCTATCGCGACCGTCACAAACCCTTCTTTTGCGTACATTGCGTTGTCCCCACCCTTTATAAGAGCAAACGGAACGCCAACGACAAGAAGCCCCGCAATCGGATATAAAAAACTAAGATAATTATTTTCTTGATAAATAAATCCCACACCCATCGGCACGATCATCAACAATGCTTCTATAATCAAAACCTTGCCGAGAATGTTGAACACCATCCTGTAATTCATACTATTTTAAAATTTCGGAAAGGTCGCTGACTCGCCTTGCAGGCGCAACGACTATAACCTTATCTCCTTTCTCTATCGAACTGTCGCCCGTAGGAAGAATATATTTCCCGTCGCGAACGATACCGCCGATAAGGATATTTCTTTTAAATTGCAATTCTTTTAAGCATTTACCAACGCCAGTAAATTGACCACCTACGGTAAATTCTATCGCTTCGACTTTATCGTCTAGTTTATAAAGGGTATTCATACCTGATGAAGTATCCGCTTGATGCGCTCTTACGAACCGTATAATATGGTTTGCGATACACTCTCTTGGAGAAACCACAGTGTCGAGTCCCAGTTTTTTAGACATCTCCAAAACGGACGGTCGGTCAACTTTGGTTATAACCTTACCCACCCCTTTTGAACTTGCGTAAAGGGATATAATGACGTTTTCTTCATCCATACCGGTAAGGGTTACACACGCGTCCGAACGCTTAATATTTTCTTCTGCAAGCAGTTCGTGGTCAGTTCCGTCACCCAAAAGCACGGTCGCGCCATCCAACTCTTTTGACAGTTCGTCCACGCGCGCTCTATCCCTTTCTACTATCTTTACGCTAACGCCCGTAGAAAGCAATTCTTTTGCAAGGTAATACGCAATTTTTCCACCGCCGATAATAAATACGCTCTTTGCGCGTGGTCTAAAGAGTTTTACCTTTTTAGAAAACTTTGCAATCTCGGATGCGGACGCTATTATGTGAACGTCATCCCCGACGTTTATAGTAAAATCACCGCGTGGAATAAACACGTCGTTACCACGCGTTACCATACCTATGAGCAGTTTACAACCGTATTCCTTTGCAATTTCTATTAGCGTTTTTCCATTTAGCGGATTGCCGTCACCTATATGGAAACAAATCATCTCTGCGCTTCCACCCGCAAAACTCTCCACGGTTTTTGCCGACGGGAACTGTAAAACTTCAGCAATTTCTTTTGCAGTCCTAAGTTCTGGGTTAAAGAAGAAATCTAACCCCAAATCTTCTTTCATATTGCGCATTTCGGTAAAATACTCGGGATCGCGAACACGCGCAATCGTCTTTTTCGTGCCGAGTTTTTTTGCTAGAACACAGCAGAGAATATTAACTTCATCTCTCGGTGTACACGCTATTATAAAGTCCGCAGTTTCCGCACCTGCGTCAACCAAAACTTCACGGGTAAGACCACTGCCGACTATACCTTGAACGTCGTAGCGGTTTACTACGTCGTTGACTCTATTAACGTCAGAATCAACTACTACTATATCGTGATTTTCATTTAAAAAATTTTGAACTAACGTGCTACCGACTTTACCTGCACCTATGATTAATAAATTCATATTTTCTCCGTTTATTTTGTGCGTAGCAAACGTTTAACGCTACGCGTTATATATAGTATACCAAAAACGCATTTAAAACACAATCGAACGGGAAAGTTTTTCTATTTTTTATTTTGCACACAAAAAAAAGGCGTACTAATACGCCTTTAACTTACAATGATTACTTATTCTTTCCCCTTGACGTTGACGACTATAATTCCTGATATTGCACCGAGAATTAAGCCGAATAAAACGTCTAAAAAGAAATGATAATCAAAATTTGCTTGACCGCCGAACAGTGCGAATAGTAAGTGCGTTATGACCGTCGATAACACGCCTATAAGCATACCGCGTATAAGCCCTTGCCTACCGCGTATAGAGAAGTTACAACCAAGAAAAATCGATAAAATTTTTATAAATTGATTGACCGCTTTAATGACCGACGATCCCAAAAGAGCAAACTTCACGATTGCAGCAAATATCAAAACACCTATAAGCGTTACGATAATTGCCGTTGCCGTACCTTTTATTACTCCACCAAAAAACGATCCGCCTAACTTTTCACGCATAAAAAACCCCCGAATACCGTTCTAACTAACAGTATGCAGGGGTGAAAAATTTTATGCTATAAAATTATTTTTCTTCAGCGTCTTTTTTCTTTCTCGTTTTCTTTTTGGGTGCTTCTGCCGTTTCAGCAACGGGCTCTTCAGCCTTTGCTTCTTCTACGGGAGCAGGTGCAGGTGCAGGTTCAGCAGCGGGAGCAGCAGGCGCTGCAACAGCGTTACCTTGTGCAGGTGCGGTCTGATAAATTGCGCCCTTGTCAAACTTAACGAAAGATTCGTTGCCTTCCATACCCGTTCTTAAAACAAAGGTATTTTCCGCATCGTTGATTTCCGCAACGAAACCGCAGATACCACCGATAGTTTTAACTCTGTCGCCGATCTTTAACGAGTTAACCATGTTCTGTGCTTCTTTCTGCTTTTTCTTTCCGGAAATGGTCTGCCATACGAATAAGCCTATGATAGCGATAATAAGTACGCCTATCATAAGATACGACGTCCAACCGCCTTGATTATTGTTAGCGTTTTCTGCAAGTAAGTTCCAAATCATTTTTTTATCTCCTAAAAGTATTTTTATTTTACAATTTATATTGTAATTGATTTACGTTTTTAAATCAAGCGTTTTTTTGATGTTTTTTGTCTTTTACAGTCGCATCAGTCTATTTTTGGATAAGTATTTCCCGTTTTTAAATAAAATTCCTGTCTAAACTCGCTGAACGAATCGTTTAATATCGATTCTCTTATCTCGTGCATAAGCCTATTAAGATATGCAATATTATGTAAACTTAACATCATACCGCCCATCATCTCGCCAACGTTAATCATATGGCGCAAATACGCTTTGGTATAATTTTTACAACAATAACAATCGCACTCGGAATCAAGGGGTGTAAAGTCTTCTTTATATACACCGTTTCTGACGACGATTTTGCCGTTAGACGTAAGTGCCGTGCCGTTTCTACCAACGCGAGTTGCAAGCACGCAGTCAAACATATCGATACCGCGCTTGACGCCTTCTACCAAGCAGTCGGGACTGCCTACACCCATAAGATAACGCGGTATATGCGTGGGATAATACGGTAACATATCGTCCATAATCTCGTACATGAGCGGTTTTGGTTCACCTACCGAAAGACCGCCTATCGCTATGCCGTACTTTGCGTAAGGGATTGTTTCTTTTAAACTAATCTTCCTTAAATCTTTATACATATTCCCTTGAACTATCGGGAAAAGCGCCTGTTCAGAATTTTTGTGAACGTTTACGCAACGATCGAGCCACTTTAAGGTGCGTTCCATTGCAATTTTACTCTCTGCGTAATCCGCACCGTAAGGTGAGCACTGGTCGAACGCCATAATTATATCTGCGCCCAAATTATTTTCTATCGACATTGCTTTTTCTGGAGTTATAAAGTGCAAACTGCCGTCGACGTGCGAATTAAAATATACGCCGTCGTCTTTAATTTTATTAAGTTTTGCAAGAGAAAATACCTGAAATCCACCGCTATCGGTAAGAATAGGCTTATCCCACGCCATAAATTTATGAAGTCCACCCGCCGCTTTTACAATCTCGTCCCCAGGACGCATATAAAGATGGTAAGTGTTTGCCAAAATTATTTGCGATTTGGTTTCTTTTAAATCGCGCGGAGTAACACCCTTAACGCTCGCCTGCGTTCCGACGGGCATAAAGGTAGGCGTTTCTATGTCGCCGTGCGGAGTGTGAAGTATACCTGCGCGTGCACCCGTTTTGGCGTCTTGTTTAATTTGTTCAAAATAAAACTTTTCCATAATATTTCAATTTAAGATTAATAAATTATTTTCGCTAGCTATAAGACGAACATGCATTCCCCGAATTTTACGGGAAGCAAGACTGCTTGGCTTAGAACCGAGAAAGACAAGGCGCGCGAGGAAAACCTGAGGGAGTTTACTGAGGCGTAAATGACCGAGGGTTGCCACAGCGCAACGCCGTATTTCGACGGTTATAAGACGAGCATACAATCCCCGAAAGAAAAAAATCTATATTTCTCATTAACTGCCGTATTATAAATTTCCAACATTTTTTCTCTTGTAGAAAGGGATGATACAAGCATTAAAAGGGTTGATTTTGGTAAGTGAAAATTAGTTATAAGCGCGTCCACGCATTTAAACTTATACGGCGGATAAATAAATATTTCCGTATTTGCTTTTATAGGCTTAATTACGCCGTTATCATCCGCCGCACTCTCAAGCGTCCTAACGCTAGTCGTGCCGACGGCAATAACCCTACGGCCTTCTTTTTTAGCCTTATTTATGCGCTCTGCGGCATATTCGTCAACTTCGTAATATTCCGAGTGCATGTGGTGGGAAAGTATGTCTTCCGTCTTTACGGGACGGAAAGTGCCCAACCCAACGTGCAACAATACGTCTACTATCTCCACGCCCTTTGCTTTTATTCTCTCAATAAGTTGGTCGGTAAAGTGCAGTCCTGCGGTCGGAGCGGCTGCAGAGCCGTCTACCTTGGCGTATACCGTTTGATAACGACCTTGGTCTTTCAATTTTTCAGTAATATACGGCGGTAATGGCATTTCACCAACACGCGATATAATATCTTCAAACACACCGTCGTAAATAAATTTTACACGCCTACTGCCCGATTCTTCAATCGTAGACAAAACTTCTAACGACAGTTCGTTAGAAATAGTAAGTTTAACACCGGGTTTTGCCTTCTTACCGGGTTTAACCAAAACTTCCCACTCGGCAAGGTTAAATCTTTTGAGCAAAAGGATTTCCACCTTTCCGCCGTGATCGGTATAAGCAAACGTTCTTGCAGGCAAAACTTTGGTATTGTTTCTAACTAAAACGTCACCTTCTTTAAGATAGTCAACAATATCGTAAAAGTGCTTGTGACTTATCTCGTCTTTACTCCTATCAAACACGAGCATACGCGACGTATCACGGGGATAAACGGGTGTTTGTGCGATTAAGTTTTCAGGTAATATATAATCAAAATCACTCGTTTTCATAATGATCAAAAAGGGAATACTGTTCTGCCTTCTGCTTTGGCATTTTTAACCCTATATGCTCGTAACCGCGTTGCAACAATACTCTGCCCCTAGGCGTTCTTGCAATAAATCCTAACTGTAATAAATAAGGCTCGTAAACGTCTTCAATGGTGTTTGCGTCTTCGTTTATGGTTGCGGCAAGCGTATCTAATCCGCACGGACCGCCGCCGAACTTTTCCGCCATAGATCTCAACAAATTTACGTCCACAGCGTCAAGTCCTAACTCGTCGATTTCTAACATTTTAAGCGCATTTTTGGCGTCTTCTAAAAGTACCGTTTCATGACCTTTTACCATTGCGTAATCGCGCACACGACGGAGTAATCTATTTGCAATACGCGGTGTTCCGCGACTTCTTTTTCCTATTTCACACGCGGCGTCTTTTTCTATTTTTATAGAGAGCATATCCGCCGCCCTTTCAACTATTTCAGTAAGTTGCTCTTCAGTATAATTTTCCAACCTGCAAATTAGCCCGAATCTATCGCGGAGCGGAGAAGACAGCATGCCTGCCTTTGTAGTTGCCCCTATTAAAGTAAACTTCGGAAGCGGTATCTGCACGTTTTGTGCGGACGGACCTTTACCGAATATCAAATCCAAAAAATAATCTTCCATTGCAGGGTAGAGTATTTCTTCTATGTTTCTGTTTAGACGGTGTATTTCGTCAATAAATAAGACGTCGCGGTCGTTAAGATTTGTCAGTATTGCAGCAAGGTCGCCTTGGTGCGCGATTGCAGGACCGCTAGTAACCTTAATCTGCGTGCCAAGTTCCGCCGCTATTATGTGTGCGAGCGTAGTTTTTCCAAGCCCCGGAGGGCCGTATAAAAGGACGTGGTCGAGCGCGTCGCCACGCATCTTTGCCGCCGTCATGGAAACTACTAAATTATCTTTGATTTTCTCCTGCCCGACGTAACCGTCCATAGACTTTGGACGGAGTATATTTTCAACGTCTTGTTCGGCATCATTTACCGTACTTAAAACGATTCTTTCTTCTTCCATATCTAACCTATCTTATATTCTTTAGAGAGTAAGCGATAAGCGCTTGAACGCCTTGAACGTTTTCCGCCTTTGCCTTACTTAAAACTGCAACACACTCTTGCTTAGCAAATCCTAACCCCGTCAATGCGAGCATTGCGTCTTCTACGTCTTTATCTTTAAGGTTGATTTCGTGCGACTTGCTTTCCGCCTTACTTTCCTTTAACTCTTCGCCCATCTTTTCGCGTAGTTCAACTATTATCATCTCGGCTTTTTTCTTACCTAACCCTTTGACTTGCGAAAGTCCCTTGACGTCACTCGTGGCAATCTTTACCGCAAGGTCGGTAAGGCTCATATTAGAAAGCACGGTCATACCCATTTTAGGACCTATTCCTGAAACGGTAATAAGTTTTAAAAACATATTTTTTTCTTCAATACTCTTAAAACCGTATAAACTTATATCGTCTTCTCTAACAGCCATATAAGTATAAACAGCGCCGCCGCCGTCTTTTAAAATCTCTTTATACGCTTCTGCCGATGGGGTTATAGAAAATCCCACTCCGTTATTCTCAAGAATAATTTCTCCGCCTGCGTCGCAGATAAGTTTACCTTTAACGTACCCTATCATATCTTTCTCCTAAATACTGAACAGTCCACCCAGTTTATTCGTTTGCGCGTGGGTTAGCGCAACGGCAAGTGCGTCTGCCGCGTCGTCGGGTTTGGGAACGGCTTTGAGGTTTAGAAACATCTTAACCATTGCCTGTATCTGCCCCTTTTCCGCTCTACCGTAACCGGTGAGCGCTTGTTTTATTTGTAAAGGCGTGTATTCGTAAATTCTACCGCACTCCTTAACGCAAGTTAAAAGCACTACCCCCCTTGCGTGCGCAACTGCTATCCCCGTCTTTACGTTCTTTGCAAAGAACAACTCTTCTATAGCAATCTCGTCGGGTTTATACTTATCTAATATCTGTCTTACACCCTTTTCAAGCATTGCAAGGCGAACGGCGATATTTTCTTCCTTTGGGGTTGAAACTATACCGTAATCGAGCATCTGCGGTTTTTTACCTTTTTCCGTTTTGATAACCCCGTAACCGAGCGTGGCTATACCGGGGTCAAATCCCAAAATTACCATAATAATATTATTTTACTAAATTTAAATATAAAAGTCAATAAATAAGGTGCGACAATATGAAATCGTCGCACCGCCTTATTCTAAATATTTAATTATTTACCCGTATCACAGAAACGATATTCCTTAATTGCCATAGTAATGGTTTTTTGTGTAGTCGTAGGGAATATTCCGCTAGCCGCTCTCTCTACGACAAGAATCAACTCGTCGCCGAAATTCAAGCCGCTTACTATATTCGGCAAATCGTTTGAATCGTCTACATTCACCCCGTTTGCAGTAAGTATCTTATCGTTTTTCTGCAATCCCGCACTTTCTGCAATACTACCCGATACTACGCCCGTAATAGTCGTTACGCCGTCCGCATAAGAAGTAGTAAACCCTAACTGTTGACGTCTACCCGAAATATATCCGTAGTTCGATTCGTTACACGTTCCGATAAGTTGTCTTGCTATGTTCATAAATCCGTTTTCGGTCGTGTCGCCGCTAATCTTATAAGGTATAGCGTAATTGATTCCCGAATAACAAACTTCTTTATCTGCAACGTAGTTGATACCGCCGTTGGTTATACCGATAAGTTCGCCTGCCATATTAAATAGACCACCGCCAGAATTGCCCGGCCAAATGTCAACGTTAATTTGTAAGAGCGTAAGCGTACCTATTTCAGAAAAATACGCTTCTCTGTTAATATAAGCAATATTACCTGCCGTAAAAGTACCGGGAAGTATGCCTTCTGCATTGCCGATTGCAAAAACCTGCTCTGCCACGCGTACTTGATAACCGCTCGACGGCACTTTTGCTTCTACAATTTCAAGACCGCTACCTTCAGGCAAGGTAAGTTTTAAGACCGCAACGTCAGACGTTTTATC
>JAFTIG010000042.1 GCA_017457015.1 Clostridia bacterium
ATTTAAGATAAAGGAGATATACTGATGGCTAAAAAAGAAATCAGCGCGGAACTTTCCGCCGAATTTAAAGCGACGCTTGAAAAGACTAAACTTATCAACGTCGAGGTTAATAATGAAGTAAAAAAATCCTTTATCGCTTACGCTATGGCGGTTAACGTATCGCGCGCGATACCTGACGTTCGCGACGGTATGAAGCCCGTTCACAGACGTATTCTTTACGCTATGCACGACATGGGGCTTACGTCCGTTAAAGGCTATAAAAAATGCGCAAAAATCGTCGGTGAAGTTTTAGGTAAATATCACCCGCACGGCGACAGTTCGGTTTACGACGCGCTCGTCCGTTTAGCGCAAGATTTTGCAATAAATTTCCCACTTGTCGACGGACACGGTAACTTCGGGTCGGTTGACGGAGATAAGGCGGCTGCATATAGGTATACGGAAGCAAGACTTTCTAAACTTTCAAACGAAATGCTCCGTGAAATCGATAAAAATACCGTAGATTTTTATCCTAACTTTGACGATACGGAAATGCAACCGGTAGTTTTACCGTCAAGAATACCTAATATTTTGGTAAACGGCGCTGACGGTATCGCGGTTGGTATGGCGACTAATATTCCGCCACACAATTTGGCGGAGTGTATTAACGGCTGTATCGCGCTTATGGATAATCCCGAAATAACCGTGGAAGAACTTATGGAATATATTCCAGCGCCCGATTATCCTACGGGCGGCGTTTTAATGGGTAGAGCGGGTATTAGACAGGCTTACCGTACGGGTAAAGGTGGCTTCGTGCTACGCGCTAAATGCGAAATACAAGAATTTAATAACGGCACGCGCGAAAGAATAGTTGCTACCGAACTCCCGTATCAAGTCAATAAAGCAATGCTTATTAAAAACATTGCTGATTTAGTTAAAGATAAACGTATAGAAGGTATAAGTGACGTCCGTGACGAATCGGATAGGCACGGTTTGCGTATCGTTATCGAACTGAAAAAGGACGTTAACGCGCAAGTCGTCTTGAATACGCTTTATAAACACACTAGTTTACAAGTTAAAGACGGTATAATACTCCTTGCGCTCGTTGACGGCGAACCAAAGGTTTTGGGACTAAAAGAGATTTTAGAACGTTATATTGCGCACCAAGAAGACGTAATCGTCCGTCGCACCAAATACGACCTTGCAAAGACCGAAGAGCGTGAACATATCGTTAAAGGTTTGGTTATCGCGCTCGCTAATATCGATAGAGTTATTGAAATTATCCGTCAATCGGCAGATAAAAACTCGGCTTGCGCGGCGCTTGTTGACGAATTCTTGCTTTCGGATAAGCAGGCGAACGCTATTCTTGAAATGAGATTGCAACGTTTAACGAGCATGGAAGTTGAAAAACTTAATGAAGAACTCGTTGAACTCGACAACACTATTGCCGACCTTAAAGATATTCTTGCAAACGAAGCGAGGGTTAAGGCTATTATTAGAGCGGATATGGAAGAGATTAAAGAAAAATATCCGTCGCCTAGAAAAACCGAACTCTCTTACGATTACGGCGATATAGACGAAGCGGATATGATTCCCGTTGAAGATATAGTCGTAAGTCTTACGCATCACGGTTACGTCAAACGCGTTCCCGTTGCTGAATATAGAACTCAACGCCGCGGTGGTAAAGGCGTTACTGCACATAAACCCAAGGAAGAAGATTTTGTTGACAATATGTTCGTTGCGTCTACTCACGACGATATACTGTTCTTTACTAACAAAGGTAAGGTTTATAGCCTTAAAGGTTACCACCTACCCGTAGGAACAAGGACGGCAAGGGGTAGAGCGATAGTCAACGTATTACAACTTACCGAGAACGAAAAAGTCCACGCAATGATTCAAGTTAAACCGGATACGCAAGGTTATATAATGCTTGCGACCAAGAACGGTTTAATCAAAAAGACGGCTCTTACCGAATTTGAAAATATTAGAAAAGTTGGTAAAATCGCTATCAGCATAGTTGAAGGGGACGAACTAATTTCCGTTCAACTCACTTCCGGTCAGGACGAGATAATAGTCGCTTCGCACGAAGGTAAGTGTATAAGGTTTAGTGAAGAAGACGTTCGTGCAATGGGTAGAGATACGCAAGGCGTTAAGAGTATGACGCTGAATAAAGGCGACTACGTCGTCGATACGTCCGTTATAAAAGACGGCTATGAAGTCATTACTATGACCGAAAACGGCTACGGTAAGCGTTCTGATATAAAAGATTACAGATTGCAATCGCGCGGCGGTAAAGGCGTAAAAGCGGGCGTGTTTAACGCAAAAACGGGTAAACTCGTGAACCTTAAACTTATTTCCAGCGACGAAGATATAATGATTATAACCAGCAACGGAACTATTATTAGGGTTGCTGCCGACGATATAAGTACTATCGGTAGAGATACGCAAGGTGTAAGGGTTATGAGGATTGACGACGATACTACCGTTTCTAAAATCGCCATTTCACCGAAAGGCGATGAGGAAGAGGACGTCGAAGGTGAACAATCTGAAGCACCGCAAGAAAATTAAAAAGTTTATATAATCAGCATTGCCGACC
>JAFTIG010000043.1 GCA_017457015.1 Clostridia bacterium
ATTAGCGCATATTCGCTTAATAGCCGTTTTTGTTTGGAAGGCGGTGAATACGACGTTTTCACGCAGACAAACGGTTGGCAACACGAGTGTGTGGGTAGGTGGACTACCCTTGCTACCCAGATTACGGCAGGAAATACGGGGGTTAGGACTTGCGAGTCTGCGTCGCCTATTATGGCGCTTGAAAATAAGCAGAACGGTAAAATTTCCGTATTCCACTTATTCCCCAACTGTCAATGGAAAATGAACGTCGCAAGAAAGACTATGCCCGGTACGCGCGATATTATCGTTGTGGAAACGGGGCTTAACGACTGCGGTTTGCATTTAGATATCAAGGCTAACGAAACTATCAATTTACCTGAAATATTCTTTTACGATTGTTTTGATAGGGTAGGGCTTGGCGCGTACAGACTGCACGAGTATTTTAACGCTACTTACCCAAGAAAGAAACTACCTGCTATATACAATACTTGGCTTTACGCTTTTACGAATATCACTTTTGAAAAGTTGGTAGTTCAAGCGGATATCGCAAAAAAACTCGGCTTTGAATATTTTGTTATAGACGCGGGCTGGTTTGGTGAAGAAGGCAAAACTTGGGTGGAAACGGTCGGCGACTGGTTTGAATCACCCGTTACGGGCTTTAAGGGCAGGATGAAGGAGTTTTCCGACTACATTAGGAGTTTAGGATTAAAGTTCGGGCTTTGGGTAGAGCCAGAGCGCGCTAGTAAAAACAGCAACAACTACGCCCAAAACCCCGAACACTATATTTCTAAAGATTACCTTTCAGATTATGCAAATCCAGCAATGGTGGATAAACTTTTTAACATTATTTGCAGGTTAGTTGACACTTATAATATTGAATACTTTAAGTTTGACTTTAATAGGACGGTAGGTTACGACGAGCATAATTCGGCGTTCTATCGCTATATGCAAGGTCAAAGAGAATTTGTAGAAAGAATAAGGGAAAGATACCCGAATATTTATTTAACCAACTGCGCGTCGGGCGGTATTAGAATAGATTTAGAGCAAGCGAAATTCTTTGACAGTTTTTGGATTTCAGATAACCAAGGGCCGATAGAAGGCTTGCGCATTTACACCGAGATGTTAAAGAGATTGCCGTCAACGGTAATAGAGCGTTGGAACGTGCAAAAAGCCGTTAAAGAGTTGCCCGTTAAAGACGCTGAAGACGACACTATCATATCTTGCAACGACGGCAACTGGAAGTCGCTATCCCACGTTGAGAAAGAGTATACTTTTGCTTTCCTAACGGGTGGACCTATCGGGTATTCTTGCGACCTTGATTTCCCCGAGTGGTATAAAGATTTAACGAAAAAGTTTATCAGCGACTACAAAGCCGATCAAGAGTTTTATCTAAACGCAAGCGCGCGTATTTTGGTAAATACTGAAAACCAAGTAGTTATTGAGTACGCTGATAAAGATTACGACAGAGTAGTTTTGCATTATTTCACCAAACTCGTTTGGCAGGACGAACTTACCGTTTTCCCCGTACTTTCCGATTGTGAGTATATTTTGGGGAATGAAAAGTTGTCGGGAAAAGATTTAATGAAAGACGGATACACGTTCGGTAATTTAACCGATTATTCGGCAAAGACCGTTACGTTTAAGAAAATAAAATGAGAGATAAAATAACGAGAGTTCTCGTGGCGGTAAAAAACGCCTTTACTGCCTATAAAACGGGGTTTAGGCGGGATAAAAAAAGTGAAGTTTTGTTTGAAAATTTTACTCGTGCGTTAGATTCTGAACTTAAAACTTACAGTATAAAATACGATTATTTATGCGGAAAAGACACCGTAAATATAGACGGGGTTAGTAACGGCGTTTTTTTAAGCGACGGCGATACCGTATTAATGGATATTAGCGTTGGTCACGGCGGAGTGTGGTGCGACGTCACTAGAACGTTTTTCGTGGGAAACGTCATAGAAGAACAAGAAAGGGCGTTTGACCTTATAGTAAAGTCTATTAGGGCAGGCGAAAAAGCGCTTAAAGTAGGCGTCAACGCAGGCGCGATTTACGACGCGGTAAACGGGGTGTATAAGAGCGCAGGCAAGAGCCTTATTCACCACGCAGGGCACAGAATCGGGCGTGAGTGTTTGCTTAACCCGCGGTTTATCAAGGACAATGACGATAAGTTAAACGACTTTGAGTTGTTTGCTATTGAGTCGGGACTGTACGACGGTTTTGGCATAAGACTTGAAAACGATTATTATTTAACCGCAGACGGCGCGGAAGATCTTTTTGAAGATTTGATGCCGTTAAACATAAAGGAGTATATACTTAGATGAACAAGATAATTAAAGGACCTTTTGCAGTGCTTATGACGCCTTTTATCGGTGAAAAAATCGATAAGGAGTCTTTTATAAAACAAATTAAAAGGGTTAACGGAACGGGCGTTTCGGGGTTTGTCGTTAACGGCAGTACCGCAGAGTTTATTCAACTTTCTATTGACGAACAAAAAGAGATGACCGAACTCGTCGCAAAATATAAAGACGCCGACAAAAAGATTATAGTCAGCGCTTGCACGGGCAACGCTGTCGATACCGTCAATATCGCAAAACACGCTAAAAAAGTCGGCGCGGACGCGATTTTGGTTTGTCCGCCTTACTACTTTAAGTTTACACCTAAAGAGAGAGAAGAGTATTTTATCAAGGTGGCGGATAACTCTCCCGTGCCCGTAATCCTATATAATATTCCGTTCTTTTCTCAAGAACTTGAACTCGATATAATATATAGGCTTTTTAAGCACGAAAACATTATAGGAATAAAAGATAGCAGTGCTAATATGAAACGCATTATGCACATGCTCTCGATCGCAGACGAAGATATTTCTATTATGACGGGCACGGACGATATTTTAATCACTGCGCTCTTTGCAGGGTGCGCGGGTAGTATGACCGCGCTCGCGGCAATTTATCCCGACAAGATAGCGCAAATTTATCGTTGTTTTGAAAACGGACAGATAGAAGACGGATGGAAAATCCAAAGAGAAATTATGCCCGATTTGAGAAAAGCAGATTCAAAGACTTTTCCTTTCGGGTATAAAGAGTTGATGGAAAAAGTTAGTGGAATACCTATGGGTAATAAGGAGTAATATGAAAGCAGCAGTTTGGACGGGGATAGATAAGATTGAAGTCAAAGAAGTTCATATGCCCGTATTAGATAAAGGCGAAGTATTGGTAAAGGTCAGATGCGCAGGGGTCTGCGTGACCGATTATCACGTTATTAGCGGTAAGTTAATAATAGGACAACCGCCGAATATTCAGGGACACGAGATTTGTGGCGAAATAGTAGAAATAAACGGGCAGTCTGATCTTAAAATAGGACAAAGATGCGTTATCGCGACGTCTTTGGGGTGCGGTGAGTGCGACGCTTGCAAGCAGAACAAGCAATATCTTTGCGATAATAGTTCGGAAATAGGATATTATCCGCATAACGGCGGTTACGCGGAATACCTTAAAGTTCCTTTAAGCGCGATAGTACCTATCCCTGATGAAGTAAGCGATTATTCGGGCGCTATTTTAGAAAGCGTAGTTTGCCCGACAGAAGCGTTGATGAACGTGGGAGTGCCGAAAGACGGCGCAGTTCTCGTTCTCGGTGCAGGGCCTGCGGCGTTGTCGTTTATTCAGGTTGCTAAAATTATGGGCGTAGGCAAAATTATTGCGCTCGTGCGTAGAGAAGACGCCGCCGAAAGAGTATTGAGTTTTGGCGCGACCGACGTTATTAATAGCAAGGAATACCCCGACGTTTTATCTAGACTTTTAGAGATTAACGGCAGTAAGAAAGCCGATATGGTAATCGAGTCGACGGGTTCTCGCGATATTGCAGAACTTGCTTTGGATTTGGTTAAAAAGGGCGGTCAAGTAATTTTGTACGGTATTTGCGCAGACGACGAGCCTTTGCGCGTCAACGTAAAAAAATTAGTTACCGAAGAAATAAGTATTCACGGCGTGGTGGGGAACACCAAAGCGTGGTATCCTTTGGTTGAATATATTGCTAAAGGACAACTTAACATAGAGCCTATGGTAACGCACAAGTTTAAAATAGAAGATATTGACAAAGCCTTTGATTTATATAGAAATCACGATAAAAAATTAATTAAAGCAGTTATTGAATTTTAATAAAAGGAGAACATTATGAAAATTACGGACGTTGAAGTTGTTGTAGTAAGACAAGACGAAGTTAAAATGATAGGTGACGGAAGTCAGGATACGGCGGTAGTATTAGTACATACCGACGAAGGCATCACGGGTATAGGTGAAGTCGACAGTTCCCCAGAAGTTGTAAAAGCAATCATAGAAACACCCGCGTCGCACGATCAATGTCGTGGACTTAGAGAAATTTTAATCGGTGAAGATCCCACGAATATTGAATACCTTTGGTATAAAATGTATCATTATAGTTACTATTATTCGAGAAGAAGCGTTGGTATACACGCTATGAGCGGTATCGACATTGCGCTTTGGGACGTTACGGGTAAAAAGTACGGATTGCCCGTTTCTAAACTTATCGGCGGTAGATTTAGAGAAAAAATCCCTGCATACTGTTCGGTTTTGATGCCCGGCACTAAAGAAGAAATAGACGAATTAGTTGCTCACCACAAGGCAGACTGCAACTATCACGGTTATAAGTTCGGTTGGGGTGCGCTCGGTGAAAGTGAAGAAAAGGACGTTAAACTCGTTGAATATTGCCGTCAAGCGGTAGGCGACGACAACCGTCTTATGATCGATATCGGTATGAGATGGACCGACTATAAATACGCTCTCCGCGTCGCTAAAGAATACGAAAAGCAAAAAATTTACTGGTTAGAAGAGCCTTTTGCACCGGACAGAACGGAAGATTTTGGCAGACTTGCCGACAATATGACTATCTCTCTTGCGTCTGGTGAAGAATTCGGTACTATGTATGAATTTAAGGATATGCTCGATAACGGTAAAGTGGATATCGTTCAGCCGGATATGAGCCGTTGCGGTGGTATTACTATGGCGAAGAAGATTGCCGATATGGCTCAACTTCGTGGCAAAAAACTTATACCGCACGCATTTAAGACGGGTATTTTAATCGGCGCAACCTTACAACTTATCGCTGCAATTCCTAATACGGATATTTTAGAATATTGTGCGCAAGAAACGGTACTTAGCAAAAATCTTGTTAAGCATCATTTCAAACTCGACAAAGACGGATACGTTACGATACCTAATCTCCCCGGTATAGGCGTAGAACTTAACGAAGAAGTTTTAAATAAATACAGAAGATAATTAGTTAGAAATGAAGTTTGGAACTGTTAACGGCAAGACTATTGAAAAATACACCTTAACTAACGGTGTCATAAGTATCGACGTGTTGACTTTCGGCGCAATAATTCAGTCATTGAGAGTACCTGATAAAAACGGCGTTTTGACCGATATAGTTTTGGGGTACAATACTATTGAAGAATACGTTAACGACGACGCTTACGTCGGGGCTATCGTAGGGCGCGTTTGCAACTGCATCTCTAACGGGTTATTCAATATCGATGGAAAGGAATACGTTCTGTCCCGTAATTGTGGGAAAAATTCTAACCACGGCGGATTTGAAGGGTTTAACAAAAAAATCTGGAATTGCGACGAGTATACGGGCGATAAAATCGTTTTGAGTTATTTGAGTAAGGACGGAGAAGAAGGTTATCCCGGAAACTTAAAGATAAAAGTCGTTTATTCTATAACCGAAAGGAACGGCTTTAGGGTAGAGTATTCTGCGGTCAGCGATAAAGATACGTTGGTTAACTTAACTAACCATATGTATTATAATCTCAACGGAGAGAGTGACGGCAAGATAGATTGTCAATCACTTTGCGTTTTGGCGGATAAGATTACGCCTGTCGATAAAGATTTGATTACATATAACGAATATATGGAAGTGGAAAACACTCCGTACGATTTCCGTAAAGAAAAATTTATCGATAAGGATATTGATTCAAACCATCCGCAAATCGTAAACGGCAACGGTTACGATATAAATTACGTCTTAAAAGGCGACGGTTTTAGAAAGGTTGCGTATGCGGAAGGCAAAAAAACGGGTATTCGTATCGAAGCGTATACCGATAGATGCGGTATGCAACTGTACACTGCAAACTCTTTGGGTAAAAGAAAGGGCAAGAACGGTTTTTATAAAGACAGAAGCGGTTTTTGTTTGGAGTTTCAACATTTCCCCAACGCAATAAATTGTAAAGAATATACTGCGCCATTACTTAAAAAGGGAGAAACTTATTCGGCTACGACGGAAATAGTTTTCAGATAATTTTATAATTACAAATTTTATTATGAAAAAGGATACCTAAGCCGAGCCCCGTAATGGATTCGACAACTAAAGAAATCTTTATGGATTTGTGATATTTGTA
>JAFTIG010000007.1 GCA_017457015.1 Clostridia bacterium
CGGGAACTATGTCGATAGAGATAAATATTCTTGTGGATTATCGCAACGAACTTACAGATAAACTTGACGAACTTTCCGTTAAAAGAGAAAGTCAGTTCAACGCAAAAGAGCGTGCGGATAAAGCGATAGACGAACTCGATCGTGCCGTTTACGACCTTAAAAACCAAATTGAAGAAAAAGAAGACCAAGTTAGAAACTGTAATGAAGAAGTCGCTAAAGCGGACAACTCCATTTACACGCTAAACTCGGTCGTAACGACACTTGTAACTAAGGACAATTTTTACAAAGCGTTAAAAGACAATCACGACGGATACGCTCCGGCAGTTAAAAACTTGCTCAATAAAGCAAAGACTAACGGTGAACTAAAGCGTAGGATAAAAGGCGTGGTTGCGGAACTCATAAAGAGTGATAAAAAGTACGATATAGCGCTTGAAACTGCGCTTGCGGCGGCGGCACAAAACGTAGTTACCGCAACGCCTGACGACGCAAGGTATCTTATCGAGTACTTAAAAGTCAACAAACTCGGCAGAATAACTTTCTTGCCGATTACCAGTGTTAAACCCAGAGAGCAGAGTATTCAAGTAACCAACGCGCTTAACGAACGCGGTGCACTCGGCGTTGCAAACGAACTCGTTAATTACGATAAACAGTATGAAAACGTGATATCTAACCTTCTCGGCAACACGCTGATTGTCGATACGTTAGAAAACGCTACGCGTATTGCGGATAAATACCGCTTTGCGTTTAAAATGGTTACTCTTGACGGTGACGTGTTTACTCCGCAAGGCTCAATGACGGGTGGTTCAAGAAGAACTGATACCGTAGGGCTTTTATCTAGTGATAGAAAGATAGAAGACAACGCGTTAGAACTCAATAAAAAACGTGCGGAAATGGAATCTGTTAAAGCCAAAAAAGTGGAACTCGAAAAATTGCGTGACAAGGCAATGGACGAACTTTCGCTCCTTAACGATATGTATAACGGCAAACGTCAACAAGTACTAATCGAACGTGAAAAACAGGCGATTGCAGAGAGCGCTCTTTCTGAACTCGGCAAAGAAATAGAAGCGACCACCGATCTTATTGAGGAAGTTAAGGCAAGAATTATCGCTATTGACAGCAAATTTGAAGCGGTAGCAAGTGGCGGTAAGAAAGCCGAAGCCGACAGGGTAAGTGCAAAAGAGAGTGCGGATAAGCATCAACAAGAATACGACGCGCTTAAAAAAGAGCGCGATTCATTGCTTGCTGAAAGCACGGACGTTCAAGTTAAGATTACCGAACTCAAAGGTAAAATTGCTACCAGTCACGGCGAAAGTGAACGATTAAAAGGCATGATAGCCGAAGCCGAGCAGAGCAATAAAAAATTAGAAGAAAGTAACGCTGGTGCTGAAGGCATTATTGAAGAGTTGCGTTTGGATCAGGAAAAAGTTGCACTCACTAAAGAAGAGCAAGACTATATCAACGGTATACGCGATAAGATATCTAATATAGAAAACTACAAGGCTGATCTACGTGAAAGACTTAATAAAAATGACGAGAAAAAGGCTTTCTTACAAAACGCTATTACCGAACTTTCGGAAAAGAAACACGTTGAAGAACTTGCTCTTACAAAGATAGATTCCGACCTTGAATATTTACAACAAAGCGTTTGGGAAGATTATCAAGAAACTTACGAAACGGCACAGAAAGTTCGCGAAGAGAACTACGACGCGTCTTTCGGTGAACAAGAAATTTCAAGGCTTAGAAGAAAGCGTTCTTCGCTCGGCGCAATCAACGCAACCGCAATAGACGATTGCAAGGCGCTTAGGGAACGTTACGAAGAGATGACCACGCAAAAGGAAGATCTAGAAAAGGCGGAAAAAGACCTTAAAGAAGCGATCGATAAGATTAAAGGCGAAATGCTTACGCAGTTTGATGCGGGCTTTACTACCATTAACGAAAACTTCCAAAGAATATTCAAAGAACTTTTCGGTGGTGGCAGAGCAATGCTTCAAATGGATTATACGGGCGTCGAAGACAGGCTAGAAGCAGGCGTAGAAATCGTTGCCGAACCACCGGGAAAAAAATTGCAAAAACTTTCACTTCTCTCTGGTGGCGAAAAGGCGCTTACGGCTATTGCAATATTGTTTGCAATATTAAAACTCCGTCCAAAGCCTTTCTGTGTTCTTGACGAAATCGAAGCGGCTCTTGACGAAGCAAACGTAGATAGGTTTGCAAGATATCTAAAGAAATTTAGTCAAGAAACGCAATTTATCGTAATCACGCACAGAAAGCCGACTATGGAACTTGCAGACGCGCTTTTCGGCGTAACTATGCAAGAAAAGGGCGTATCAAAAACGGTATCCGTTAAACTTGCAGACGTAGCGGAACTTACTGGCGATCAAACTTTGGCATAAAACTTAAAGGACTATTATGGGATTATTCAGTAAACTTAAAGCGGTGCTCTCAAAAACCCGCGACGGCATATCAAAAAAACTTAACGAACTTTTTGCTAAAAATAAACTTGGAGAAGAGTTCTATGAAGAACTTGAAGATATTTTAATATCGGCGGACGTTTCGGTTAAAACTACTATGGAAATAGTTGATGAAATCCGAGACGTTGCCATTAAAGAAAAATGTAAGGATAAAGAGTACGTTATCGAACTTTTGAAAAAAGAACTTTTCGATACTCTTGACTATGCAGACGCGCTTGAAATCAAAAAACCTGCAGTAATTATGGTCGTGGGTGTTAACGGAGTAGGCAAAACTACCACTATCGGTAAACTTGCAAACAAATTCGTGAAAGAAAAAAAGAGCGTTACCATTGCGGCGGCAGATACTTTCCGTGCGGCGGCAGCAGACCAACTTACCGTTTGGGCGGATAGAGCAAAGGTAAGAATAATAAAGCACTCTGAAGGTGCAGACGCATCTGCAGTAGTGTTTGACGCTATCGGCTCTGTAAAAGCAAAAAATACTGATATTCTGATTATTGACACGGCTGGTAGACTTCACGTTAAATCTAACCTTATGGAAGAACTTAAAAAGATGGATAGGGTAGTAAAGCGCGAATATCCCGATGCGAACTATTATAAACTCATAGTTTTAGATGCAACTACCGGTCAAAACGCTTACAATCAGGTAGAAGTCTTTAACGAAGCGGTAGGTATTGACGGAATAATTTTGACCAAACTTGACGGCACTGCAAAAGGCGGTTTTATAATCTCTTTATCTTACGAATTAGAAGTTCCCGTATGCTACGTCGGTACGGGCGAAAAGATAGACGATATAGAAGATTTTGATGCAGAAGAGTTTGTGTCGGCAATCTTTTAATTTCCGTTTTTTAATCGTAAATAAAATATACCCAAAGCAATCTTGCTTTGGGTATTTTAATATTCTTTTATGCCTAAAATATAATCGGAACTAACTCTTAAAATTTCACAAAGTTTAATAACCATAACTAAGTCGGGCAAAGTTTCTCCGCGTTCCCACTTACTAACGCAAGATTGTTTTACGTTGCAAAGTTTTGCAAGTTCGCTTTGGTTTAAGTTGTTTTCTTTTCTTGCTTCACGAATTCTTTTACTAATTAAACAGTTCATATAAATTATTATAGTCTTAATAAGAATATTTTTGCTAAATAGTCTTGACAAGACTATTTGTGTGTGCTATAATTAAACAAAAAAGTCTTGGTGAGACTAAAAGGAGTAAACAAATGAAAAAACTTTTAACAATTTTGCTTGCGGCAATGTTGTCGCTAACCGTGGTATTTATGACTGCTTGTAAAGATGACGTTACTGGGGTTTATAAGATTCAGTCAATGACGTATTCAGAAGGGCAGAGCACAATGACGTTTAATATAGGTGATGATATGCCAACGGGTGGTAAATTAACGACAGACTTTCTTAAATTAGAACTTAAAGACGGCGGAACTTTCGTTATGAGTGGTGAGTTATATGGTAATGACGACACTTTTAGTGGCTCTTGGTCGGTTGACGGTGAAACCTTAAAAATGACTGCGGAAGGAGAAACGATTAACGGAAAGATTAAGGATGACGTAATTACTATTTCAGGTTTAGACGGTAGTGATCAAATGACTATCGTATTTAAAAAGGCGTAAATATATTTAACAAAAAGCGGTGACGGAAAAGTTTTCGTCGCCGCTTTAATATATTTTGTCCTTTTGTGTAAATTGTTTGCTTTTTTATATAAATGTTAAATTGTAGTTATATTGTATAATAATGTATATAAAATAAAATCAAAGGAAAATTTTATGTGTGATTTTAATTCAATAATTTCCAACTTTAAGATTGACGGAAAGCTTATCTCTTGCGAGCGTTACGGTGAAGGTCACATTAACCAAACTTATCTTGCCGTAATAGAAAAGGACGGCAAAACTACCGATTATATTTTACAAAAAATAAACAGCAGACTTTTTAATCCCGTAGAAAAACTTATGAATAATATCCGTTTGGTTACGGAATTTAATAGGGAGCGTATTAAAAAGGCGGGCGGAAACCCCGATAGAGAGAGTTTAACTATCGTTTATACAAAAGACGGTAAACCATATTATCATTGTACTGAATGCGACGGGTATTATAGAGTTTATAAATTCATAACCGACGCTATTGCTTATCAGGTGGTTGAAAAACCCGAACATTTTTATCAAAGCGCGGTTGCGTTTGGTAACTTTGCAAATCTACTTGCCGAGTTTGACGCAACTGAACTTTATGAAATTTTACCCAACTTTCACAACACTGTATATCGATTTAAAAATTTCTCCGCATCACTTGAAAAGGATACGGCAGGCAGGGCTAGTAGAGTTCAAAAAGAGATAAAGTTCGTTTTGGATAGAAAGGAATATTGTTCTAAAATAGTAGATCTTTTAGCAAGTGGACAAATGCCGACTAAAGTTACACACAACGATACGAAACTCAACAACGTCATGCTCGATAAAGTTACTGGCGAGCCTGTTGCCGTAATCGACCTTGACACCATTATGCCGGGCAGTATTTGTTACGACTTTGGCGACAGTATTCGTTTTGGCTGTAATCCTGCCGCTGAAGACGAAAAGGATTTATCTAAAGTAAACTTTGACATAAACCTTTTTGAGCAATACGTTAAGGGGTATCTCACCGCTTTAGGCGATAGTATAACCAAGATAGAAAAAGACAATCTCGCTTTCGGTGCAATACTTATGACTTACGAGTGCGGAATGCGCTTTTTAGCGGACTATCTCGACGGCGATATATACTTCCACACCAAGCGTGAAGGTCACAATTTGGACCGCGCAAGAACGCAGTTTAAATTAATAGAAGATATGGAAAGATTATATCCCGAAATGCTTAAAATCGTAAACAAATATTAAGAAACCATAAAAACGCAGTATTCACTGCGCTTTTTTGCTTTTATGCAACCTTATTATTTAATCCGCTTGACTTATTAATTTTAGAAAGTGTATACTTAAATAAAAAAGGAGAAAAATTATGAAGAAACTTTTAATCAAACTTTTGACGATAGTTTTAAGCGCAGTTTGCTGTTTGGGCTTTATTGCTTGTAACGACGCCGATAACGGCGACGGCGGTAGCGGTGCTTTAACCAAAACTCAATACGCAACGGCGTTTGGTAGCGCAACGGGGATATGTAAAGACTATCTTACTACACCAGAACCGTCGGCTTTTTCTTTTTCGGTCAGCGATAGTGATTTAACCGAAGTTAACAACCCTATGCCCGTATACGCTACGATTTGGTTTATGGACTTTTTAAAGAACGTTTGCAATACCGAATCGTTTACTTTAACGGACGGATATGCAGAGTGTGATATTGTTGGTTACAATTCAAACGGCGGTGCGGAAAATTACAAGATAAGATTTAAAATGTCTTACGAAAAAGCGTCTAAAACTATAAAGTCTTGTGTTTATAGTCAAGATTTTACAAACGGCACGCTAATGTATCTTGATTTTACCGTAGTATACGATTTTGAAGCCAACGCACTTACGAGTTTTATAACTAAAGGTTGCATGGGCAGTAACGTTGATAGTCAAATGGCAATGTATTTGGATTATCAAAATTCAACGTTAAGAGAACTTAATATGGGTTCAAGCGCATATTTAGAAATGTCAAATGCAATGATTGGAGAACTTACCACGCACAACCAAATGACTTTTGGTGAAAATTTGCCCGATTATTCCGTTCAATACAATTCAGCAAATCCGTACTTACAATAATTGTAAAAGTGCGTAAAAACGCTTGACAAGTGCAACGAATATCTATATAATATCAAGGTGTAAAGCATTTTTGTTTTACACCTTTACTTTTTTCGTCATCCTTAGCGTAGCCGAAGGATCTCGTAGGTGAAACGTTTATGGAAAAAGATTTAAGATATATTGAACTTTTTGAACTTTATCAAGGGCTTTTAACGGATAGGCAAAGAGAACTCTTTTCTTCTCATTATTATTTTGACTTATCCCTTGCTGAAATTGCAGAGCCAGACGGCAACACCCGTCAAAACGTGTATGCGGCGGTAAAAAAAGTAAAGGCAAAACTTGACGAATACGAGAGTATTCTGCATTTAAATGAAAAAAATCAAAAACTAACCGACCTTGCCGCACTTCTTAACGAGAAGGATAAAGATTTAGCGGTTAAGATTATGGAAATTATAGGTATGTAATGGCACTGTTTTCAGGACTTTCCGAAAAACTGAATCACATTTTCAGCAAACTTACCAAACACGGCAAGCTTACAGAACTTGAGATAAAGACGGCAATGAGAGAAGTGCGTATCGCCCTTTTAGAGGCGGACGTAAACATTTCGGTCGTTAAGTCTTTCGTGGCACGCGTAAGCGAACGTGCAGTCGGACAGGAAATTTTAAAGAGTTTAAGCCCTACCCAGCAGGTTATAAAAATCGTCAATGAAGAACTTATCGATTTGATGGGAAGTAGCAACAGTAAACTTGCAGTATCGAGCACTCCGCCCACTGTTATAATGATGGCGGGACTTCAAGGCGCAGGTAAAACTACGCTTGTCGGCAAACTCGGTATGCTCTTAAAAAAACAGGGCAAAAAACCCTTGCTCGTCGCGTGTGACGTCTACCGCCCTGCGGCAATAAACCAACTTAAAGTAGTGGGTGAAAAGGCAGGCTGTCCCGTTTTTGAAAAAGGTCAAGGCAACCCTGTTAAAATTGCAAAAGAAGGCGTTGCACACGCAAAATCTTTCGGTTTTGATACGGTAATTATCGATACGGCAGGTAGACTTCAGATTGATGAAGACTTGATGCAAGAACTTGAAAAAATCAAAGCGGAAGTAAATCCTGCGGAAATTTTGCTCGTAGTTGACTCAATGACAGGTCAAGTTGCGGTAGAAGTTGCAGATACTTTTAATAAACGTCTAGAAGTCACGGGGTTAGTTTTAACTAAACTTGACGGCGATACGAGAGGCGGTGCAACCCTTTCTATGAAAGCGGTTACAGGCAAACCGATTAAATTCTGTTCGGTTGGTGAAAAACTAGGTGATTTAGAGCCTTTCTATCCCGACCGTATGGCAAACCGAATTCTTGGTATGGGCGACGTTTTGACGCTTATAGAAAAGGCGCAAGAAGCGGTCACTGAAGAGCAAGCCAAAAAGATGGAAGAAAAGTTTAGGAAAAACTCCTTTACTTTAGACGACTATCTCGTTCAGTTTGAAACCATGAAAAAGATGGGCGGACTTAAAGACGTGCTCGCAATGCTCCCCGGAATGGGTGGCAAGTTCAAGATAAAAGAAGAAGATATAGACGAAAAGAAAATCGTTACAATGAAGGCGGTTATTCAGTCTATGACGATGAAAGAGCGTGAAAATCCGCAAATCATCAACTCGTCCAGAAAAAACCGCATAGCAAAGGGTAGCGGTACGAGCGTTCAAGAAGTAAACCGCGTATTAAAGCAGTTTGAACAGACCAAACAGATGATGAAACAGATGAAAGGTAATAGGATGTTCAGATTTTAATTCAATTAACTAAAGAAAAAAATAAAAACATATAAAATTCATTTCAAGGAGAAAACAACAATGGCAGTAAAAATGAGATTAACCAGAATGGGCGATAAGAAATCC
>JAFTIG010000008.1 GCA_017457015.1 Clostridia bacterium
GAAGTCTTGGACTATTTGGACGGGCAACCTATACGAATACGGGGCAGACATTACAACCGTGTTGCGTGTTACGATACGGTTTATATCGTGTCAAATCTATCTTTACAAGAACAATATACAAACATACAGCAAAACGAGCCTAAAACTTGGGCGGCGTTTTGCCGACGTATAACGGCGGTATATAATTTTGACGAAAGCAAAGAAATCCCCGTAAACAAAATTACGGGGAAATTACAAAGTAAACCTATTTTAATACCTATTGACGACGACAGCGAACTGCCGTTTTAAGCACTTATGAAAAGAAAATACTTTAAGGCGATAAAAGGAGTTTTTTATATGCAAAATAATATACCACTTGGAATAAGCGTTATTTACTTTAATGAGCCAAACAAAAATATATATGCAAAACTACCGCTCGATAAAGAGCAAGCAAAAAGGCTGTCAAAGCGTATCTATAAGGACGCTATGACAGCCATTGCAACCGAACGGGCAAGCCGTGAGCAATTAGCCCCTTGCGACTAACTGTTTGCCATACAGCGGATAGTCCGACAAAGGCAATTCAACGGCGCAATAAAACTCCCGTCTATTTACCTTATATATTATAGTGTGCGTTTTAGCCGTTTTCAGTTCCACCAAAAAAGAAAGAGATGCATATCGCATCTCTTTCTTTTTTGATATGTTAAAGATTTACGCGGGGATTTGCTGGGGGGGAGAAAATCGTCGATGGCGATTTGTCCGCTTGGGAAGATAAAAGGAAAAGTTATAAAATGAGCGGACTAAACAGTCTAGTGGGGTATTTATCGTAAGTTGGTGCATCTTTTGCACGTTAAAAATATACCTGTGACTTATTATGTTCGATTGAAAAAATCGTCGTGCGTGTTAAATTCAACTAGTGATTGGCAAAGAGTGCCCAAAAACCAGTCAGCCATGACAATATGATATAGATCTGTTCTAAAAATTACACCCCCGTTCCATTTCGGAGCGGGGGATGTTTTCATATATGTATTATAGAGTATTATTTTGTAGAATTCAAGATTTGGGCAGCAAACTTTTTTGCATTCTCAATATCCTTTTCATTAGGTCTGCCCTTGTGGATCATTCTAAACTGACCTCTGCAATGAAACTCCTCGTCTGAAACTGCAACGCCTAGCTTGTTCGCTACCTTTGCTATGGGCTTTCTCATAGATTTCATCATCGCAGACGTACCAAAGCATACGATTTTGCCAATATTGTCTTTGTTGTCAGCAATAAAGCGTTTTACAGAATCGTCCGCATCAAAAGCATAAAAGGAAGATCCGAGGAACAAGACATCTACCTTTTCTTCAAGTGGATGTTTTATGGTTTGCGCGGGGCAACCAACGACATCCGCGATTGCCTTTGCTAATTTTTCCGTGTTACCAGAGCGTGTGTAGTAGCGTACTTGATATTTCATAATCTTTCAATTTCCTCCCGACTATAATATTTTCAGTTTTCTAAGCTTATAAACAGCGATTATCCCTGTAGTCCCCTTGACTGTCTATCCATATCTTCCACGACGATGTCGTAGATTTCGCCAAGAGAAGCGCAATACTTCAAAACATCCCACGGTTCATTAGTGTGGAAGTGAATTTTTATCAGTGTTTCATCTCCAACGGCAAGCAGGGAATCTCCATCGAAGTTTTTGATAAAATAGTCCTTGATTGTACCTTCGTCGAGATCGGCGTCTTCTATCAAAAGTTGTACATCATATCTGTATTCAAGCATGATTTATCTCCTTATATTGTTCAAGAATTTTGTTAGTCTTGGATCAAGCCATCAGCCCACAGTTTCAGATTTTTCTCTGAAACCTTATCGTCGAATCGTTTTCCTTCGTCAACGTTGGCACAGGTAAGTTCATGGATTCGCTGAGCCGTGCTGCCAATATCACTGCTACCGGCGGTACAGAACGGGATAATGAATTTACCCTTAAAATCGTAGGATGTAAGGAATGTATCAACCACGCTCGGCTCTCGTCCCCACCAAATCGGGAAACCGACAAATATAACGTCATATTGCGCCATATTCTCTACCATAGAACAAACGGCAGGGCGGCAGGCAAGGTCTTGCATTTCAAGGGAACTTCTCGATTGCTCGTTTCTCCAATCAAGGTCTGCTTTTGTGTAGGGAACTTCAGGGCAAATTTGAAACAAATCCGCACCCTTAGCTTTTGCAAGCACTTTGGCAACCTTTTTGGTTACGCCGCTTGCGGAAAAATACGCGACTAAAATCTTCGACATAATTGATCCTCCTAAAACTTAAATTTTGAATTTATAAGAAGCGATATACTCCATACTGTTTTTGCAGGGAATATTAGGCTCTTCGATCACAAACTGGGTGTTAATGCCTTGCTCCTTTGCCGTAAGCTCAAAATGACAAAGAGCAATGCCCATATCGATTTTCTGTATATCAATCCTGCCGCCGTTAAAGTTTTTCGAGCGTTGCAAGTAGAAATGCACTATGCCATCCATAACGACAATGCGCCACGGCTGTTTGTTGACGGCAGAAGGGGCTAAGCGCGTCATCTCGATCGGCAAGAATAGCTTGCCTGCCACATCAGATGTCAACGGTGTATCGAAGTTTTTCCAAAAAGCAATCTTCTCAAAAGGAAAACGGTTATCGGCTTTAATGCCCTTACGCATCATTCTTTCACGCAATGACATCTTTGCTGCAGGATAGCCGAGAGGACTTACGCAGGGCATAACTTCATCCTCGGTAAGTTCCATTGCTTTTTCAAAAGCATCTCTGTCCATCGTGCCGCCAATCCATACCGTGCCAATTCCAAGCGATTGTGCGTATAACACCAGCTTTTCAAAAGCGTAGCCAAAGGCCTCATTCAAATGCGGTGCATCTTTTATTTTTGCGCCAATATATAGATCGGCTCCTACAACCACTGGACACCCCATTTTTGGAAGTAATTTAAATTCAATAGGGAGTTTATAAGGATTATCAATGATTTCTATATAAGAAAATAGTTTTTCCTTGTCCGTTGCCGTCAACTCCCGGCTGTCAAAAGTACGGACGCTTCTGCGCTCGCGTACGAGCTTTTCCATATTATTCATTCTGTTTACTCCTTTTTATGATTGCTTCGACTTTATCCTTCTGTTCAAATAACACGCATCCGCCTATGTGCTTACCCGTTAGAATACTCTCGCTTTGCAGAGCGCGGAATAGATCGGATTGAAGCGCTTCTCGAAGAGAAGTCTCACATACGTTGATATCGGAATAGGGGGAAAACGGACAGGGTTCAGCTCCACCGTGAGAGTTAATGTGGAAGAAACCTCTGCCTGCGGCAAGGCAACCGCCCGTGCTTTTTTCATCACCCGGAAAGGCAATAAATATCATATCGGAATAAGAAGCGCGAAGCTCTCCTATATTCTGATCCATTAGAGCGCGATCTTCGTCAGTGGGGGCAAGAAAAGCGGTCGATGCGTTGACGGGAACGTACTCTACATAAAATACGACCTTACAGCCACGATTATTCAAATTTTCCACGAAATCGCGGGAGAATACCTCAACGAGATTTTTACGGGTGACGGTGACGGATGCACCGAAGATCAAATGATTTTTCCGCATTATCTCCATACCGTCAACGAGTTTTTCGTACACACCTTCGCCGCGGCGAGAGTCGGTCTTTTCCTTATGCCCTTCAATGCTGAACACGGGAACGAGATTACGGTGCTTTTCAAACAAAGTGAGATATGTATCGTCAATCATCGTTCCGTTGGTGAAGATCGGGAAAAGAATTTCGGGAACGTCGCCTGCCACACGGATGACGTCACGGCGAAGCATTGGTTCACCGCCAGCAAGAAGAATAAAGCTAATGCCGAGGTCTTTTGCTTCATGAAATATCTTCAACCATTCGGCGTCGCTTAACTGCTCGACCGAAGAGGAATCGCAGCAGGACTGATTGTGACGTGCATAGCAACCTGCACAGTGAAGATTACAACTGCTCGTAATGCTTGCTATCAGGAAGGGCGGGATGTGCTCACCGTGTTCTTTCAACTCGGCTCTCTTCCGCGCGGCTTCCTTTACACTACGGCTGTATTTTAGCATAAACGCGCTTTCTTTCGGGTTCTTCAAGGTGGCGCGAAGAATATTCTTTACAAGATTTTCAACCCCGTTCGTGAGATATTGGGCAAGATCAAAGGCTTTCAAAATAAAAAATTTCTCCCAAATAAGAATTTATCCTTTACTTTACTTTTGTTATCTGCTATGATTATACTATCAACAATATTCGTGTGTCAAGTATATGGAAAACACAACTTATTGTTAGCAAGTAACAAAAATATGAGTAAAAGGAGAAATAGAAGTATGTCTATTAGTCATAACTGCCCGTGTACCGAATCCTGCCCGCTTCAGCACGCAATGGAAATGATAGGGGGGAAATGGAAGCTTGCCATATTATGTTCTCTCAGTATAGACGGAAAAGCCCGCTATAACGAGCTTTTACGAAAAATCAAAGGAATTTCCAATACGATGCTTGCTAGGTCCTTGCAAGAACTGGAAAGCGATAGGCTTATTCGGCGTTCGGAATATTTAGAAGTGCCGATTCGTGTAGAATACGAGATTACCAATAAGGTAAAAGAGCTTGCGCCCATTCTCGTTCAGCTCGCACAATGGGCGGCGAAACAATAAAAAACTATAAATAAAATTTAACATATGAGTTTGTTTGTGTGAGAAAACATATGTTGGCAGTTTTAGCGACGACTTTAGTCATATCGTTAATGAACTCATTTTGGAATTGTATCAAAATCGGTTATTTTTCACAAATAGAGAACAAGAGACTTATTGCATATAAAACCCAAAGTTACGCACGACAAAGTGTGGATCTTTGGGCTTTTATTTATAAGATCATAATCTACAACCCTTCTTTTCTTTTTGAAAGGCTAAGATTTACACGGGAAATTGCAGGGGACAGCTAATAACGGTTTTAAAATTGTAAAATGGAAGAAAAACGTTAAAAGTTACCTATCCTTTCTTTATAGTGATATGATTAAAAAATCTTTTAAAAAACTATGCAAAAAAATAAATTTATATGATATACTGTTTTTAATAAATGATTGTCAAAAAAGAGAGCAATTAGGTCAAAAATATAATGGAAAAGTTTAACGGTATGCGTTATAATAAAAATAGGTTTTATAGTTAACTTAATAAAAATTTTTACTTAAAAACTCGATAATAAGTTTTCATTTTTATGTGTATAAAATTTGTAGAAACGTCAATTTTGTGATAAATTGCACTATTATGTCTACAGTATAGAAATTTAAATAATTTTTTGAAATATTGCAGTAATTTTATTGCTAATTTTGCAATATATTTGTGCAAATTTTGCTATTTACATTAAAATTTAGTTGTGCTAAAATGTCATATGACAGTTTATGTATAGAAAAACACGATAAACAAGGAGAAAAAATAATGATAATAGATATACACTCGCATTGTTACAAAAACCCTGTACCGTTTGTTACGCCTTTTTGTAATCCTGAAGAACTTATAAAGTTCTATAATAAAGAAGGCGTAGATAAAGCGGTATTACTTCCCGTAGTAAATAACGAGATATATTTTCCGCAGTCTAACGACGAAATTTTGGAAATTTGCGCGGCGTATCCCGATAGGTTTATTCCGTATTGCAACATAGATCCTAGGGCAATGACTAACGCGCCCAACGCGCCGTTACATAAAGTTTTAGAATACTACAAAAACAAAGGTTGTAAAGGCGTGGGAGAAGTAATGCCTAATATGGAACTCATGGATCCCAAGGTGCAAAACCTTTTCCGTGCGGCAGAAGAAGTTGATCTTCCTATCGTGTTTGACGGTTCTGACGTAAAAGACGGAGATTTTGGTCTTTACGACGATCCGGGACTACCGCAACTAGAGCATACTTTACAACGTTTCCCAAAACTCAAAATATTCGGACACGGACCTGTGTTTTGGGCTGAACTTTTCCGTTTGCAAACCCCGGGTGAAAGGGGATACGTGTTTAATTTCCAGGGTACCGACCAAGTGGGTATGCGCGGAAATGAAAATGTGGTTGAAGGCGTAGTCCCCGTGCTTTTAAGAAGGTATGAAAACTTGCATTTGGATTTGTCTGACGGTACGCCCGTAAGCGCGCTTTCAAGAAACTTTGAATTTACTAAAAAGTTCTTTATTGAATTCCAAGACAGAATGTATTTCGGAACGGATATGTGCAATAAATACGTAGACTATCCGCACGTCAAATTTATAAACAAACTTTTAGAAGACGGCATTATTAGTAAAGAAATATACGACAAAGTAACGCATAAAAACGCAATTAAACTTTTGGGATTATAGTTTAATATTGTGAAAGGAGAAAAAATAATGAATAATAAAGAATGGTTTAAGCAGGCAAAATTCGGTATGTTTATACACTGGGGGCTTTACAGTTTACCCGCAGGTGAATGGAAAGGAAAGAGAACTGAATATCCTGCAGAGTGGGTAATGACCTATAATAGAATTCCGATTAAGGAATACGAAAAACTTGCATCTATATTCAATCCTATATACTTTGATGCGGAAGAGTGGGTAAAACTTGCAAAAGAAGCAGGTATGAAATACATAATCTTCACTAGTAAACACCAAGAAGGTTTTTGTATGTTTAAGTCGGACGTTGACAATTACAATATCGTAGATGCAACTCCGTTTGGTCGTGACGTAGTATCAGAACTTGCCGAAGCGTGCAAAAAGTACGACATGAAACTCGGCTTATATTATTCACAAGAGTTAGACTTTCATGAAGAACACGCGGGTGGTGTAAACTATGTTGATCCGTGGCTTAATTGCGAGTGGGCTAATAACTGGGACTTCCCCGATAAAGAAAAGAAAGATCTTAACATTTTCCTTGAAAAGAAAGCAAAACCGCAAATAAAAGAACTACTTACAAAATACGGCGATTTACTTTGTATTTGGTGTGACGATCCGTGTGAAATAACCAAAGAACAAAGTCAAGATATCTACGATTTAATCAAATCGTGTCAACCTGACTGTCTAGTTCCGTCAAGGGTGGGTAACGGTTTAGGTGATATTCACTCTTTCGGCGACAACAAACTTCCCGATAAAGACTGGGACGGTTTAGGCGAAGCGTGCGTAACAATGAATCACACTTGGGGATATAAGGGTTACGATAACGATTATAAGAGTGCGGACGAAATTTTGGCAATGAAAGAAAAAGTAAACGCTCACGGTGTAAACCTTTTGGTAAACGTAAGCCCAGACTATTTAGGAAGAATACCTGCTCCGCAAGTTGACATCTTAAAAGAAATCGGTAAAAAACTCAATAATAAATAAAAACAAAACGGCTTGAAAAATCAAGCCGTTTTTAATCGAAAAAAACCGTGCATCCGACGTCGACAGACGCCGCCGAAGCGTAAACGTATCAGGTGGCTCCTTCAAAGCAACCTTATGGCACACGAACTAAACCGCTTAGTACTGCTGCATTCCTGCTCTGACACGGTTCACGGCGGTCCGTTGCATAAGACCTTGATATCATCACTCCTTAATACGCGCAGCCTTCCACGACGCAAGCCTAGATCGGCTTTCTGCTCCGCTGAGCGAATTGCGGATAACAGGGCATCGCTAACTCCCCGCATAGCACGGCTATATTATTCTATCTTAAAAATTAAATTTTAGCAAGCAATTTTCAAGTAAAATTCTCAAATTCAATAAAATTAACTTTACAAAATCGGCAAATATAGTTATAATTAGTAAGATATATATTAAAATACTACAATTTCGATAATCAATCGGGAGAAGACTTATGTATAAAAAAGTAGACACAACCTTAAACTTTCTTGACAGAGAAAAAGAAGTTCTTTCATTTTGGAAAGAGAACAAGATTTTTGAACAGAACGTAGCGGAAAACGAAGGTAGCCGTGAGTTCACTTTTTACGACGGTCCGCCAACTGCTAACGGAAAACCGCATATCGGCCATATTTTAACGCGTGTTATTAAAGACATAATTCCGCGTTATCACGTTATGAAAGGCGATCACTGTTTGAGAAAAGCAGGTTGGGATACGCACGGACTTCCCGTAGAACTTGAAGTAGAAAAACTTTTAGGTATCGACGGCAAGCAGGAAATTGAAAAATACGGAATCGAGCCGTTCATTAAAAAATGTAAAGAAAGCGTATGGAAATATAAAGGTGAATGGGAAAAAATGAGCGACCGTGTCGGTTACTGGGCTGATATGGAAAATCCGTACGTTACTTACGACGATAATTATATCGAATCGGTATGGTGGGCTATCAAAACGATTGCTGAAAAAGGACTTTTATACAAAGGTCATAAAATAGTGCCTTACTGTCCGCGTTGTGGAACGGCACTATCTTCGCATGAAGTAGCACAAGGCTATAAAGACGTTAAAGACGTATCGGTTTTCGTTCGCTTTAAGATTAAGGGTAGAGAAAACGCATATTTCCTTGCGTGGACTACTACGCCTTGGACGCTCCCTTCAAACGTCGCTCTCTGTATGAATCCGAAAGAAGATTATGCAGAAATTATCGCGGAAGACGGCGCAACTTATATTCTCGCACAAGCGTTAGTTCCGTCGCTTTTTGAAAATTATCAAACGGTTAGCGTAAAGAAAGGTATTGAATATGAATACGCGGAATACGAGCCCTTGTTTGACTATGCAAAAGGCTCGTTTAAGGAAAAGGCGTATTACGTCGTATGCGACGGATACGTTACTCTTACAGATGGTAGCGGTATCGTTCATATTGCACCAGCGTTTGGTGAAGACGACGCAAACGTCGGCAGAAAATATAATTTGCCTTTCGTCAAACTCGTAGACGATAGGGGTAATATGTTAGAGTGTACGGGTATCTTGGCAGGTAAGTTCGTTAAAGACGCCGACAAGATCATTATAAAAATGCTCAAAGAAAACGGTTTGCTCTTTAAAGAACTTCCGTTCGAGCATAGTTATCCGTTCTGTTGGAGATGTGATACTCCGCTACTTTATTATGCAAGATCCAGTTGGTTTATAAAAATGACCGCTGTAAAAGACAGGCTTATCGCCGCAAACGAATCGGTTAACTGGATGCCCGAAACCATTAAGCACGGCAGAATGGGCAACTTCCTTGAAAACGTCATTGACTGGGGTTTATCCCGTGAACGTTACTGGGGTACACCGCTTCCGGTTTGGGTTTGTGAAAAGTGTGGTAAAATCCACGTTATCGGCTCAAAGAAAGAACTTAAAGATCTCTGCGGTATAGAAGGTGATATAGAACTCCACCGTCCGTATATCGACGACTGTACGTTTGATTGTGAATGTGGTGGTAAGTTTGTTCGTGAAAAAGAAGTTATCGACTGTTGGTTTGACTCGGGCTCTATGCCTTTTGCGCAGTACCACTATCCCTTTGAAAATAAGGAACTTTTTGAAAGTCATTTCCCGGCAGACTTTATTAGTGAAGCAATCGACCAAACGCGTGGATGGTTCTATACTTTACTCGCAATATCGACCTTGCTCTTTGATAAAGCACCGTTTAAGAACTGTATCGTTTTAGGTCACGTCAACGACAAGAACGGTATTAAGATGAGTAAACATAAAGGCAACGTCGTTGATCCGTGGACTATACTAGATAAACAGGGTGCGGACGCAGTCAGATGGTATTTCTATACCGGTTCTGCTCCGTGGTTACCGTCAAGATTCTATGAAGAAGCGGTATCTGAAGCACAGAGAAAGTTCATGGGTACGCTATGGAATACTTATGCGTTCTTCGTTCTCTATGCGGAAATCGACAAATATAATCCTGCGGACTATAAACTTGAAGATTGTAAACTTACCCTTATGGATAAGTGGGTACTCTCTAAACTTAACTCACTCGTTAAGACAGTTGATGAAGGTCTTAATGCATATAATATTTTTGACAGTGCAAGAGCACTCCAAAGTTTTACGGACGATCTTTCAAACTGGTACGTTCGTCGCGGTAGAGAAAGATACTGGGGTGCGGATATGACAGAAGATAAGATTGCTGCGTATACCACTCTTTACACAGTGCTTACTACCATGGCAAAACTCTCTGCGCCGTTTACTCCGTTTATGGCGGAAAGTATTTACCAAAACTTAGTGCCGAACTTCTATAAGGACGCGCCTAAATCAGTCCACCTTTGCGCTTTTCCGTCGGTTGATGAAAGTGCTATAGACAAAACTCTTGAAGAAGGCATGCAAAACGTTTTAGATATAGTAGTTCTCGGTAGAGCGTGCAGAAACACTGCAAACGTTAAGAACCGTCAACCCCTTCAAAAGATATTCGTATGTTCGGAAAGAAGAACTGAACTCTCGGAAGGCTTGCTTGAAATAGCAAAAGACGAACTAAACGTTAAAGAAGTAGAGTATTTAATTGACGCGACTAGATTCGTAACTTATAAGATTAAACCGCAATTAAAGACTTTAGGACCTAAATACGGCGCTAAACTCGGCAAGGTAAGAAAATTCTTTGAAACTTGTGATGCTAACGCGGTTGTTTCAACCGTTAAAAAAGGCGAGATATATAAGACCACTTTTGAAGGCGACGATTTTGAATTTGCTTTAGACGATCTTTTGATTTCGACCGAAAGTGCACAGGGCTTTATCGCGTCAAGTGATATGGGTATAACGGTAGTTATGGACACCACCGTTACCGAAGAACTTAAAGCCGAAGGTATGGAAAGAGAACTTATTTCCAAAATTCAAACAATGAGAAAGGAAGCCGGTTTTGAAGTAGTGGATAGAATCACTGTAAACTATATAACCGAAGACGACGGGGTTAAGAACGCGTTCGTAAACGGTAAAGACTTAAAGTCGGTAGTACTTGCAGATGCAGTCGTAGCAGGTGATACGCAAGGCTTTAAGAAAGAACTTGACGTAAATGGCGCTACTTGTACGGTAATAATAAACAAGGTCGCAAAATAATGAGAGCGGCTGAATGGAAAGACTACGCCGTTATCGCAACGGGTAACGGTTACAAATTAGAGCGTTGGGCGGACGTGACGCTGCTCCGTCCCGACCCTCAAGTTATTTGGAAAAGTAAGATAGACCTTGACGGTTATAAGGGGCTTTCAGCAAAATATCTCCGTAGCGAAACGGGCGGCGGTAGATGGCTTATTAAAGGCAAAATGCCCGAAAGTTGGACGGTAACCTATAAAGACTTAAAATTTAAAATAAAGCCGATGGGCTTTAAGCACACTGGACTTTTTCCCGAACAAGCGGTCAACTGGGATATGATGACCGATTTAATTAAAAATGCTGGTAGAGAAATCAACGTGCTTAATCTTTTTGCGTATACTGGCGGGGCGACCGTTGCGTGTGCAAAGGCAGGCGCTAAAGTTTGTCACGTAGACGCGGCAAAAGGTATGGTAGAGCGTGCTGGTGAAAACGTACGACTATCAGGTATAGGCGACGGAAAGGTAAGGTATATTATCGACGACTGTAAAAAATTCGTTGAGAGAGAAATCCGCCGTGGAAGAAAGTACGACGCGATCATTATGGATCCGCCAAGTTACGGTAGAGGACCTAGTGGAGAGATGTGGAAACTTGAAAACGAACTGTTTTCATTTGTAGAACTTTGTTCTGAGGTCCTTTCAGAAAATCCGCTTTTCGTGCTTATAAACAGTTATACTACGGGATTACAACCGCAAGTGCTTAAAAATATACTTGCCCTGACAATCGGTAACGAGCGTGGCGGAAATATCGACGCGTATGAAGTCGGGCTTAAAACTCAGGAAAAAGGCGTAATTCTACCCTGTGGAAACAGTGGGATTTGGATAAACGGTTAATATTATGGAAGATTTGATAATTTTACACGAAGACAATCATATAATCGTCGTTTTAAAACCTCAAAATATTCCGTCTTGCGAAGATCAAAGCAAAGACGCGGATATGCTTACCATTATAAAAGAATATATAAAGACAACTTATAATAAACAGGGCAACGTATATTTGGGGCTAGTTCATCGTCTTGACAGACCTACCGGTGGCGTAATGGTATTTGCCAAGAGTTCAAAGGCGGCGGCAAGACTTTCAGAACAACTGCGCGACGGTGATTTTGAAAAGAGATATTTTTCCGTGTTGGTAGGTACGCCTAAAGAAGAAAAGGCAACGCTCACTCACTATATGAAAAAGAACGCCGTCAATAATATGGTTTACGTTTGTCCTTCAACCGTTCAAGGCGCAAAATTTGCTGAACTGGAATATCAATTACTTGACAGCAAGGACGGATTATCACTCGTCGACGTTCGCTTGCATACGGGCAGAAGCCACCAAATACGCGTTCAAATGAACGCGATAGGCTGTCCTGTTTACGGCGATATGCGTTACGGTGGGGAAAAAGCGAAAAAAGGTTATCTTGCACTTTGGGCATATTATCTTTCTTTTACGCATCCCGTAAGCAAAGAACGTATGGTATTTAGAGTTCAACCGCCAAAAGATAATACGCCTTGGAACAACTTTGATACCGAGCGTTCGGTAACGATAATAAAACCTAGCATTTAAAACGGTAAAGCCACGCTAAAAAGCGTGGCTTTCTATATAAATAAACCGAGTAATTTATATCCGCCGAGAAGTATTAAAATAAGCGGCGGGACAAACTCGATTTTTGCAAGTTTTTTGGAAATTTTAGTTTGCGCTAAAATTACGCCGAACGCAATGGTTATCGCGTGGCAAACGGCAATCGTCAACGGGACGTAAAAATCGTTTAGTCCCATTAAAGCCAAAGAGAGGTTGGCAATCGCTCCGTCAAGCCCTACGGCAAACCCTGTGACTAGCGTTAAAATAATTGTGTTTTTATCGGTGTTATAATCGTCAGTTGTTTTTTTCTTAAACAAGTTAAAAAGTCCGACGCCGATTAAAATAAGCCCGCCGAGCGACGCAGTTTTTTCGTCTAAATATTCGGAAAGTAGAACGGTCGCGTAATTAGTTATTGAACACATAACTAATACCGTCAACGCAATTCCGATAATGATAGGTATTTTCCTATTATTTTTTAGGGCAAGAGAAAAACCGCACACGAACGAATCAATGCTTACGGTAAGCGCCGTGATAATTAAATAGAGTGTCATTTGTGTAACCGTCTTGTAAAACTATTATCAATGTATGAAAATAGGGTAATTTTTGTGCGAATAAGGTTGTCGTTAGTTTAATTTTTTAATAAAAAGTATATTATTTTGAAAAAAGGTCAAAAGTGGTTTGACAAACGCTTAAATTTTTTGTAAAATATAACGGATATATTGTGTACTAGATAAGGAGTATTAGGCTTATATGAAAACGGCTAAATCCTATAAAATCATTTTACTTTTAACGGCTTTCGTGCTTTCAATTGCCGCAGCGTTTGGCATGATGAGCACTGCAACGGTGCAGGCAGCGACAGACGAATCGCCGTCAACTTATTTTACTGGCACGGTTGCGTCAAAAGCAAACTTTGGCGACAACGGTCTTACTGCGTCGATTGTAGACGGAGATACGTTTGGCTTTAAACACGACGTTATAATCGGCGACTTCGCTATGGGTATGACTATTCCCAAAAACGTAGTGCTTACCATAACGTTTACTTCTGATTCGTATTTTATTCACGGTGAAAAGATCAACGATGAGTATACTACCGTTATTGAATATTCGGTTACGTTAAAGAGTAACGACGGCGGTATATTTATTAAGACGGAATTGAACGATTCTTACGAAATTGACGTATCGGGTAAGAATACTTTTGATTTCAACGTTTCAGTAGGTAACGACAATTTGCCCAAAGCAGAAGGTAAAATTCTGACCAACAATAAGATTAAAAATATTGACGATAAAGCGATTGCTACTTCAATAGAATTCGAGTTTAAGGTAGAAGAAGGCAAAACGGTAGAAAGCGGCGACGATTTCGTTCTTTCTTATATCAACCAAAAAGATTCGGACGGCAAAGACAGTGCGTACAACCAAAAACTTTCTTTAGAAGAAGGTAAACTCGTTAAGGCTACTCCGAGAGTTACTCTTAACGACAGTTTGTATACTAGACAAAAAGACGGTTCTTATAAACTCGTTAAAATCGCTCGTTCTGATTTCTATTCGGTAAGCATGAAAGCTTATTCTCCTATAAGTTCTTCAAGTAGCGGTCTCCGTCTTTTTCTTTTCGATAGCACGGATAACGTAATCACTAAAAATTACAACGACGTTGCAGTTCTCGAAAGTAATACGGCTACTCCCGATATGGTTTATTTCCCTGTAAAGGGCACTGTTAAAGTTGGCGTAGGTATTGACGAAAATAACGATTACCAAATAGTAGAGCCTAAACTTTACGAAACTTTCTCGGTAGAAGTTGTAGATAAGGATAGCGACGACGTGATTCCCGCATATGTAGACGTAACCACGGGTGACGGAAAGATTGCATACGACGGATTCCTTAACGCTCTTAAAGACGAATATTCGGTAACCGATGAAAACGGAGACGTTACTTCCGTTTATCTCGGCGCAACGCTTGAGATTCCTTCAATGAGAGATCTTGTTTACGATAATATTACTCCGTTTGAGAAATTAACTCGTAAAGTTTATGTAAACAACGGTTCTGCAAGTTCTTCAAACAGTTTTGATCTTGACGAAATAGGTGATTATTTCTTCTACGTTACTTTTACCGACGAAGCGGGTAACGCAATGGATAACGAAGAGTTTCTTAAAAAGGACGATAGTGGTAAACTCGTTAAAGTTGACGATAAGACCTTTACCGATACCGATAAAGATTTAGTGTTTATGTTTACCATGAGTGATGACGCTCCTATATCAGTTGAAGCAGCGGTTGAACAGGGCGTAGGTTATAAGGGCGTTACTTACACTGCATCTAAGTTTACGGTAGATGCTAGCGGTTGTACTCTCACTTATAAACTTTACTATCATAGCAGTACTACTGCAGCGGCTGACGCTGACGGCTGGAAAGAAATCGTTAAAAAGAGTGACGCTACTACCGATGCGGATAAAGAAGTTGCTTACGACGGCACTTTGACTTTTAATCCCACAAAGATCGGTTCTTACAAAATAGAATGTGTTGCGACGTCTGAAGTTTCCTCAAGACACGATGAAGACTTTACTATCATTCGTGTTAAGAGTGAACCTAAGGTAGTTGAAATTCCCAGCACTTGGCTTAAAGATAACGTATGGTCGGTTGTATTCCTTTCGGTTGGTACGCTCTGTCTTATCGGTATCATAGTTCTTCTCTTTATTAAACCCAAGGAAGAAACGGATAACGACTAAAAAAATAAACAAACGATGCGAGACTTCGGGTTTACCGAAGTCTCGTTTTGGTTAAGTATGAAATCTTTTATTGCAGATAAAAACCGCAAGCTTTCAAAACTTGCTTTATACCATATTGAAGATTTATCCTTTACTGCACTCATGCGCTCATTGAGAAAAAAAGACGTAAAAGTGAACGGCGTTAGAGTAAGTAAAGACGTAACGTTATCGGTAGGAGATAAAGTTGAGATATATTATACGGCCACTAAAGTAGAAAATTACTCGCTCGTATATAAAAACGACGATATTTTGGTCGTTAATAAGTTTAAGGGTATAACGAGTGAAAGTTTATTTTCGGAAATAAAGTTAGAGTATCCAACTGCTGCGTTTATTCATAGACTTGATAGAAATACGGACGGAATAATGATATTTTCATTAAACGATACTGCGGAAAAAGAACTTCTTAAAGGTTTTAAGGACCGTACTTTTGATAAAAAATACCGTGCGCTTGTAGTCGGGGTAATGAATAAACAAGAAGACGTGTTGACTGCATATCTAATTAAAGATGCCAATAAATCAACCGTAACAGTATATAATTCACCAGTAAATGGTTCGGTGCAAATAAAAACGGGGTATAAAGTGCTTGAAGTTAAAGACGGTTTTTCTTTGTTAGAAATTACACTTTATACGGGTAAAACTCACCAAATTAGAGCACACCTTGCACACGTTGGGCATCCTATCGTGGGTGATGGAAAATACGGGGACTTTGCCGTAAACGAGAAACTTAAAGAAAAGAAGCAAAATTTAACGTCAAGCGAACTAAAGTTAAAGTTTGATAAAGACAGTCCGCTATATTATTTAAGCGGTAAAAAGTTTACTATATAAAGGAAGAGTATGCCACAAGACGCTTATACCTTGCGATATCTTTGTGCTGAACTTAATTCTACGTTCAAAGGTGGTAAGGTCAATAGAATAATAGAGCCTTCGGGTGATGAACTTATACTTACCGTATATACTGGTAAACGTACGGAAAAGTTACTTTTAAACGTCAATCCTGCCGCACCGCGTATAGGCATTATCAACGAAGAAAGGGAAAGTCCTTTGACTGCCCCTAATTTTTGTATGCTTATGCGCAAGCACTTGCTTTCGGCAACCGTTTTAGGGATTAGTTTAATCGGGTTTGACCGTATAGTAAAAATTGATTTTATGGCGTCTGGCGAGTTTTTTGATGCGGTGGAAAAGTCGTTATACGTCGAACTTATGGGGCGTTATAGCAATATAATTCTCACTGAAAACGGTAAAATTCTCGGTGGAAATCGCGGTATTAATATGTTTGACAACGGCGTTCGTCCGCTTATCGTAGGTCAACCGTACGTCTTTCCGCCAGTAGGTGATAAAAGACTTCCGACAGATGACTCTTTGATAAAAATATTTGACGGAGTAAACGTTACTGAACTTGCCACCACAATATGTTCAAACGTACAGGGAATAGCCCTTTCTACTGCTAACGAGATAGTGTTTGCGTACGGAAAAACGGTTGTTGACGGAAAGGGATTTTTTAATCACTTAAACGACTATCTTTATAGCGATAAATCCGCACCTAGCGTACTTATGGAAAACGGTGAAATTAAAGACGTCTTGGTGTATCCTTACGCAACGTTACGCGGTGATATAAAGCGTTTTGATACTCTTTGGCAGGCGGAAGAATTTTACTTTGTCGAGCGAGATAAAATAAAACGTTTTAAGAATAAAAAAGAACGTTTAACTTCTATTACGGCAACCGCTATAAAAAAAGTGAAAAAACGTCTTACCGCAATAAAGGCAAAAGAGAAAGACGCGCTTTCCGCTGAAGAAAATAGGATAAAAGGTGAACTATTACTCGCTAATATATATAGAATAAAAAGCGGTGAAAAAGAATGCGTTTTAGAAAACTATTACGACGGTAGTCAGGTAAAAATTATTCTTGATGAACACGTTTCCATATCTAAAAATGCGGAGAATTATTATAAAAAATACAACAAGCAAAAGAGAACGCTCACAGCTCTTAAACCCCAACGCGAGCAAGCGGAAAGTGAACTTGATTATTTAGAGAGTGTATCGACGCTAATATCCGTTTGTGATGAAATAGAAGATTTGTTTATAATGCAAAACGAACTTGAAACGGCGGGGCTTATTGTAGAGAGAAAACAAAACGTTAAAAAGAAAAAGCAAGAAGAAACGTTTTGCAGAGAGTACGTTGTTGACGGATACCGAGTTCGCGCAGGTAGAAATAATACTGAAAACGATAAACTTACCTTTACCGCCAAGCCCAACGACGTTTGGGTGCATGCAAAAGATTATCACTCAACCCACGTAGTTATAGAAACTGGTGGGAAGGGCGTAACGGATAAAGTTATTTTTATCGCAGCGGAAATTTGTGCTTATTATTCTAAAGGCAGAGACGGTGGAAAAACGGAGATCGTGTATACCGAAAAGAAGAACGTTAAAAAACCTTCAAAGTCAAAACCGGGATTTGTAACGTACGATAACTTCAAATCAGTGGTCGTAAATCCAGAAAAACACGCAGAATTTTTAAAATGCGATTTAAAGGGGTAAAAAACCTTGCGTTTTATTTTACATTGTGATAAAATAGTTTAGCAATTTTAATGGTTAGGAGATAATTATGAAATATACTTTTGAAAAAGCCAAAAAAAGTACGGTAAAAGTTACCATCGATTTGACCGCAAAAGAATGGCAAGCGGCTATTGACGCGGCGTATGAAAAAACCAAGGGCAGATACAGCATGCCTGGTTTTAGAAAGGGTAAAGTACCCAAAAAGGTTTTGGAATCTGCATACGGCGAAGGCGTATTCTATGAAGAAGCAATCAATCAAGCATTCCCTAAATATTATGGAGAAGTTTTGGATAAAGAACCTTCTATTTTCCCTGTAGCAGCACCTGAAATCGACATTAAGAAGATAAGTGAAAAAGGTATAACGATACTTGCAATCGTTCCTGTTAAGCCTGAAGTGGTAATCGGAGCGTATAAAGGTATAAACTTTAAGAAAAACGTATATAATGTAAAGGATGAAGATATTGAAGAAGATTTAAAACGTCTTCAAGAAAGAAATTCTCGAATGATAGACGTTACCGACAGGGCAGTAGAAAACGGCGATAGCGTAGTTATCGATTACTCGGGTAGTGTAGACGGCGTTAAATTCGACGGTGGCACGGCTGAAAAACAAACGCTCGTAATCGGTAGCGGTATGTTTATTCCCGGTTTTGAAGAACAAGTTATTGGCATGAATATCAGCGATGAAAAAGACATCAACGTTAAGTTCCCCGAAGAATATCACGCTGCAGAACTTAAGGGTAAGGACGCTGTGTTTGCAATTAAACTTCATGAAATCAAGAAGAAAGAACTTCCTGAAATCAACGACGAATTTATTAAAGACGCAGTAGGCAGTGAAAGCGTAGACGCTTATAAAGCGGAAACCAAAGCTAGAATGGAAAAGGCAAACGCAGATAGAGCGGAAAGAGAATTAGAAGACGAAATCGTTAAAAAAGTTTCTGAAACTAGCGACGTTGAAATTCCCGATGCAATGATCGAATCTCAAATTGATCGCATGGTTCAGGATATGGAATACAGACTTTCTTATCAAGGACTTAAACTTGCAGACTACTTAAAGTATATCGGCAAGAGTATGGAAGATTTTAGAAAGGATTATAAAGAACAGGCAGCCGAACTCGTTAAATCGCAACTCGTTATCGAAGCGATTATTGAAAAGGAAGAAATTACGGCAACTGACGAAGACGTTGAAAAGAGAGTTGAAGAAATGGCAACCGCACAAGGTAAGCCCGTACCTGACGTTAAAAAGAATATGCAGGCGCGTCAGCTCGATTATATCAAGAACGAAATCGTTATTAAAAAGTTCTTTGATCTTCTCAAAACTTCAAACACTATAGAATAATATAAAAGAAAGCCATATCGCCCGACTTTTGTCGGGCGATAACGGACTAAAATGAAATAATTTATAGAATAATTTATAAGGAATTCGTATATGGATATAAAGAGTACCGTAGTACCTTACGTCGTAGAGCAAACGGGTAAGGGCGAAAGAAGTTATGACATTTACTCAAGACTGTTAGAAGACAGAGTTATTTTCCTTACGGGGGAAATTAACGACGCCGTTGCTGATACGGTCGTCGCACAACTTATTTATCTTGAAGGTAAAGATCCCAACAAGGATATATCCCTTTATATAAATAGTCCGGGTGGGAGCGTAACGGCAGGTTTTGCTATTTACGATACTATGAATTTTATTAAATGTGACGTAAGCACTATTTGTATCGGTATGGCTGCAAGTATGGGCGCATTTCTTTTATCAAGCGGTGCTAAAGGAAAAAGATACGCTCTTCCGAACAGTGAAGTTATGATTCACCAACCTTTGGGCGGTGCTCAAGGTCAAGCAAGCGATATTAAAATTCAAGCCGAACACATTATAAGAACAAAGCATCGCTTAAACAGTATACTTGCAGAAAATAGCGGTAAGCCTTACGAACAGGTGGAAAAAGATACCGATAGGGATAATTATCTATCGGCAGAAGAAGCAAAAGAATACGGACTTATCGATCAAGTAATTGATAAGCGTCCGTAAATTTTTGGAGATATATGAAAGATAACGAACGTTTGCATTGTTCCTTTTGCGGAAAACCGCAGGAACTAGTAAAAAGAATAATTGCAGGACCTAACGGGATTTATATTTGCGACGAATGTATTGAGGTTTGCCGTGAAGTAATGAAAGAAGAGATTGAGAAAAAATCCGACAAATCTGAAATTAAACTCTTAAAGCCTGCAGAAATTAAAGACAGATTAGACGAATATATTATCGGACAGGACGAAGCGAAAAGAGTATTGTCCGTAGCAGTTTATAATCATTATAAGAGAATAAACGCGACTACTGCCGACGGAGAAGTAGAACTTGACAAGAGTAATATTTTGGTGCTCGGTCCTACGGGTAGCGGTAAGACTTTGCTTGCAAGGACGCTTGCAAAAATACTTGACGTACCTTTTGCCGTTGCCGACGCCACGACACTTACCGAAGCAGGTTACGTTGGTGAAGACGTGGAAAATATTCTGTTAAAATTAATTCAGAGCGCGGAATTTGATATAGAAAAGGCACAAAAGGGTATAGTTTATATTGATGAAATCGATAAGATTGCGCGTAAAGGTGAAAACGTGTCTATCACACGCGACGTTTCTGGAGAAGGCGTGCAACAAGCGTTGCTCAAAATTATCGAAGGCACGGTAGCGTCCGTTCCGCCGCAGGGCGGAAGAAAACATCCCCAACAAGAGTGTATAAGAATTGACACAACTAATATATTATTTATATGTGGCGGTGCTTTCGTTGGACTTGACGATATAATAAGTAAGAGAAAGGGTACTACGTCGCTCGGCTTTATCGGAAACGTAGAAAAACCTAAAGATAAAGAAATTAATATCGTTCGCGACGTTCAACCGCAAGATTTAATTAAGTATGGTCTTATCCCTGAATTCGTTGGTAGAATTCCGATAACGGTCGGACTTCATCCGCTTGACGAAAGCGCACTCGTAAATATTCTTACAAAACCTAAGAACGCACTAATTAAACAGTATAAACGCCTTATAGGATTAGATAACGTTGAACTTGAAATTACCGACGGGGCAATAAGTGCAGTTGCAAGAAAGGCAATTGAACTTAAAACGGGTGCAAGGGGATTAAGAACTATTTTGGAGAATCTTATGATAGACACCATGTACGATTTGCCGTCTGAAGAAGACGTGGAAAAAGTCGTCGTGGATGAATCTGTTGTAACGGATGGTGCAAAACCTACTATAGTAAAGAAAAAAATAGCGTAAAATACCAAATAAACGGAAAAATCATTGATTTTTCCGTTTATGCATAAAAAATAAAAAAAATTAAAAAAACTTTGTAAAAACGTTTGACAAGCCTAATTATATTTTATATAATATATAGGCTGTGTAATCTGGGATGATACGGGTAGTTACTTAAATTGCTCCTTGCAATAGATAATATCCGTTGACAAGTGTGGGGGCGCGACCCCTGCGACTAACTTCAAATAGAATTAGCAGAGTCATTCGCAGCGACTTAAAAAATTTAAGTATCGGCGAATGATTTTTTTATTATCGAAAATCGACACACACGGCAGAGTTTACAGCACACAGTAAAGTTAGGTAAAAAAGGAGAAAAAACAATGGCAAGTCAAAAAATCAGAATCAAACTTATGTCTTATGACACGGAAATGCTCGATCAAGCGGCAGCAAGAATTGTTGAAACGATGAAAAAATCGGGCGCAAAAATAAGCGGTCCTATTCCGCTTCCTACTGAAAAGGAAATCGTAACGATTCTCCGTTCGCCACATAAATATAAAGATTCGCGCGAACAGTTTGAAATTAGAACGCATAAAAGACTCATTGACATCTATTCGCCCAACGTTAAGCTTTTGGATAGCATCCATCTTCCCGCTGGCGTAGATATCAAAATTAAATTGTAATTTATAAACATTATATAATATATATCGGAGGTGAACTTTATCTATGAATAAAGCAATCATTGGCAGAAAGTTGGGAATGACACAGCTCTTTTCCCAAGACGGCAAAGTTATTCCGGTAACGGTTATCGAGGCAGGCCCTTGTCCCGTTGTTCAGGTAAAAACTTTGGAAAGAGACGGTTATTCGGCAGTTAAACTCGGTTTTGTAGAAACTGACGAAAAATCCTTGAACAAGCCTGAAGCTGGTTTGTTCAAAAAAGCAGGCGTAGCTCCCCAAAAAGTTTTGAAGGAATTCAAACTTGAAGGTAGTGACAGTATGACGGTCGGCTCGGTTGTAACTTGCGACGTTTTCGCAGCAGGTGATAAGATTGACGTGTCTGGCGTTACTAAAGGTCACGGCTATACCGGCGTTATCAAGAGATGGAACAATCACAGACTTAAAGAAACCCACGGTGTCGGCCCTGTACACAGAGAAGTCGGTTCTATGGGTGCAAACAGCTCTCCGTCCAGAGTATTCAAAGGCAAGAAAATGGCTGGTCAATACGGACACGAGAACGTAACGATTTTGAACCTTGAAGTCGTAAAGGTTGACAAGGAAAGAAATGCAATCTTAGTTAAAGGTGCAGTTCCCGGTCCCGTAAAAGGCATCGTTACATTAAGAAACAGCGTTAAAGCGTAAGGAGAAAGATTATGCCGAATGTAAAATTGTATGATATGAAAGCTAAAGAAGTTGGCACTCTCGAATTATCCGACGCTTTGTTCGGTGCAGAGTACAACGAAGCGGTTATTCATCAAGCAGTAGTTGCAAGACTCGCAAATGAAAGACAAGGCACCAAGAGCACTTTAACCCGTAGCGAAGTTCGTGGTGGTGGTGCTAAACCTTGGAGACAAAAAGGAACGGGTAGAGCAAGACAAGGCTCTATCAGAAGCCCTCAATGGGTTAAGGGTGGCGTAGTATTCGCTCCCAAGTCGAGAGACTTCTCAAAGAAAATGAACGCAAAGGCAAAGGCGGTTGCACTTTTATCCGCTCTTTCGCAAAAGATTAGAGACGATGAAGTAATCTTCGTTGACGAAATCAAGGTGAAAGAAGCAAAGACGAAAGAAATGGCAGCTTTCCTAAAAGCGTTTAATTTGGAAAAGACGGTATTGCTCGTTATGGATAATAGCGACGAAATGGTATTGAGAGCAAGTGCGAACATCGCTAAGATTTCTACGATCGCAGCATCACAAATCAACACCTACGACGTTGTTAAGAACGCAAAACTCGTGATTTCCAAACAGGCCGTACAACAAATCGAGGAGGTCTACGGAGAATAATGGCTGCACACGATATAATAATTAAACCCCTTCTCTCTGAAAAGAGCTATGCGGGCATTAAAGATAAGAAGTATAGTTTTGTAGTAGCAAAAGATGCTAACAAAACGCAGATTAAACTCGCTATCGAAGAAATTTTCGGCGTACAAGTTGAAAAGGTAAATACCGCAATCGTTAGCGGCAAGTTGAAAAGACAGGGCAGATACGAGGGATATACTCCCGACTACAAAAAGGCCATCGTTCAACTTAAGAAAGACAGCAAATCGATCGAATTCTTCGATTCACTGTCCTAATTTAATCCGGAGGATAGAAAAATGGCTATTAAAAGATATAAACCGACTTCGTCCGCTCGTCGTTTTATGACGGTAAGTGCGTTTGACGAAATTACGGCAAAGAAACCCGAAAGATCTCTTTTAGAAGACCAGAGAAAGAGCGGTGGTAGAAACGCTCAGGGTAAAATCACCGTTCGTCATATCGGCGGTGGTAACAGAAGAAAATACCGTATCATTGATTTCAAGAGAATGAAAGACGGTATCCCCGCAACTGTAAAGAGCATTGAATACGATCCCAACCGTAGCGCAAATATTGCATTGCTTTACTATGCTGACGGCGCAAAGGCATATATCCTTGCTCCCGTAGGCTTAAAGGTTGGCGATAAGGTTATGAGCGGTCCTACCGCAGATATCAAGGCAGGTAACGCGCTTGCGCTTAAAGATATTCCCGTAGGTACTATGGTGCACAACATTGAAATGCAACCTGGTAAAGGTGGTCAAATTGCTAGAGCGGCAGGTATGAGCGCTCAAATTATGGCAAGAGACGAAAAGTATGTAACCTTAAAGATGCCCAGTGGCGAAATGAGATATATTCTCGCAACTTGTAAGGCAACGATCGGTCAGGTTGGTAACTTGGAACATGAAATCATCAGAATCGGTAAGGCAGGTAAAACCAGATATTTAGGTATTCGTCCTTCCGTACGTGGTGTAGTTATGAACCCGTGTGATCACCCCCACGGTGGTGGTGAAGGTAAATCGCCGGTTGGTATGCCGGGGCCTGTTACTCCTTGGGGTAAACCTGCTCTCGGTTATAAGACCAGAAAGCATAAGAAGGCTTCCAACAAGCTTATCATTACCAGGATAAATTAAGGAGAGCAACATGAGTAGAAGTGTTAAAAAAGGTCCTTATGTAGAACCTAAACTCTTAAAGAGAGTAGAAGAATTAAACGAAAAGAACGAAAAGAAAGTCTTAAAGACTTGGTCAAGATCGTCGACGATATTTCCTCAGATGGTAGGACATACTATCGCGGTATACGACGGCAGAAAGCACGTACCTGTATACGTAACCGAAGATATGGTAGGTTGCAAACTCGGCGAGTTTGCTCCGACTAGAACCTTTAAGGGACACGGCGGTAC
>JAFTIG010000044.1 GCA_017457015.1 Clostridia bacterium
CGTTTTTCGTATTTAGTCGTACCCGTAGGAACTGAACCGTCTGCATTGAACGCCGACGACGGAAGTTTGTCGCCTTCAAGAACGAGAATCGGATGAACGATATCTTTGAAGTATTCATTGTTTGCAACGTCAGCCATAGGTGCGCCGTCGTTGGTAGTTTTCCACGATTCGGGCACGTCTATCTTTATAAGGTTAGCCGCTGCGGAGTCGATAGCGTTATAGTTCATTTGAACGATTGCGTCACCTTTTTTAGCAAACGACTTATAAGCCATTTTCTTCATATAGTCAACGGCTTGTTCGTAGGGGATAATGTTAGCAACCTTAAAGAACGCCGATTGCAAAATAGTGTTGGTTCTGCCACGAAGACCGAGTTCTGTCGCAATCTTAATAGCGTCTATAACGTAAAGGTTGATATTCTTGTTTGCAATATCTCTCTTTACTGACGCAGGGAGAACGCTTTCTAATTCTTCAGCGTTTTTAGCGGAAGTATTGAAAAGGAACGTACCGCCTTCTTTAATATCGCCGGTCATATTGTAACGGGTGATATAGGACGGGTTAGAACATTGAACGAAGTCAGCCGCGTCGATTAAATAAGCAGACTGGATTTTGGTGTCGCCAAAACGCAAGTGGGAAACGGTGATACCGCCAGACTTTTTAGAGTCGTAGAAGAAATAGCCTTGAACGTACTTGTCGGTGTGGTCACCTATAATCTTAATGGAGTTCTTGTTTGCGCCGACCGTACCGTCAGAGCCAAGTCCCCAGAATTTACAAGAAATCGTGCCTGCTGGAGCAGCATCGTATTTTTCACTAAAGTCGAGTGACGTATCGGTCAAATCGTCGTAAATACCTACGGTGAAGTGGTTTTTGGGTTCAGCCAACTCTAAATTCTTGTATACCGAGTAAATCATTGACGGGTTGAACTCTTTACTACCAAGACCGTATCTACCACCAACGACCTTAATATCGGTCATACCTTTTTCAAGGAGAGCCGAGCAAACGTCGAGATACAAGGGTTCGCCGAGCGAGCCTGCTTCTTTGGTTCTGTCGAGAACTGCAATCTTCTTAACGGTTTTGGGAAGAGCGTCTACAAAGTAATCAATTGCAAACGGACGATAAAGTCTAACTTTCAAAAGACCTACCTTATGACCTTCTGCGTTCATCTTATTGATGGTCTCTTCAACTGCGTCTGCACCGCTACCCATGAGAACTACTACGTTTTCAGCGTCGGGTGCGCCAACGTAATCGAAAAGGTGGTAATTTCTGCCAGTTAGAGCGTTTACCTTATCCATCATTTCCTGAACGATTGCGGGGGTAGCAAGATAATACTTGTTAGCCGTTTCTCTGTTCTGGAAGTAGATGTCCGAGTTTTGCGCCGTACCCTTTTGAACGGGGTGTTCGGGGTTGAGTGCGCGTGCGCGGAAATCTTCAATGTCTTTCATGTCTACGAGCGCTTTCATTTCGTCGTAGTCGATAACGTCTATCTTACTAACTTCGTGACTGGTTCTAAAACCGTCGAAGAAGTGTAAGAACGGAACTTTTGCTTTTAAGGTAGCAAGGTGTGAAACGAGCGCTAAATCCATAACTTCTTGTACCGAGTTAGACGCGATCATTGCAAAGCCCGTCTGACGGCACGCCATAACGTCGGCGTGGTCGCCGAAAATGTTAAGGGAGTGCGCAGCGAGTGCTCTTGCACTAACGTGGAAAACGGTGGGGAGAAGTTCGCCCGCAATTTTATACATGTTGGGAATCATTAAGAGTAATCCCTGACTTGCTGTATAGGTAGTAGTGAGAGCGCCTGCGGTAAGAGAGCCGTGTACTGCACCTGCAGCACCTGCTTCGGACTGCATTTCCGCTAAGCGGAGTTTAGTGCCGAACATATTAACTCTGCCTGTGGCTGCCCATTCGTCTGCGACTTCTGCCATAGGTGAAGACGGGGTAATCGGATAGATTGCCGCAACTTCACTAAAAGCGTACGCAACGTGGCTGGCGGCGGTGTTGCCGTCGATAGTCAACTTTTTCATATATTAATCTCCTTTGGTTGTATAAAACTTAACTATTTAATTATACAATCTTACGATAAAATAGTCAACGCAAAACGGAAAATTTTTTGAAGTTTTTATTTATAAAATAAAAGGCGGTAATTTTTGGAAAAAAAGGGGTAATTTTCGGTACGGATAACTTTAAGTTAACTTTTTTAATCCCGTCAGATTGCTTGTAAAAATAATTGCGTTTTGGTATAATAGATACGTTTAGAAATTTTAAGGATGGAAGGTATGCCTTTACTCGTTGCTCAAAATTTAAGTTTTTCTTACGATAAGCGGATAAACGTTATAAAAAACGTAACTTTTAGCGTTGACGCAGGGGAGTACGTTTGCGTTATCGGTCATAACGGCAGTGGTAAAAGCACGCTCGCCAAACTTTTTAACGGTTTGGTTAAGCCGGACAAGGGTAGCGTTATCGTTGACGGTTTTTCCACCACCGCCGACAAAAAGCAACTTTTTGAAGTTAGAAAACGCGTGGGCGTAGTTTTCCAAAACCCAGACAACCAACTGGTTGCGTCAATCGTTGAAGACGACGTAGCGTTTGGTCCGGAAAATTTAGGCGTACCGAGAGAAGAGATAGGTAAGCGCATTGACTTTGCGCTCTCTGCCGTCGGTATGGAAAAGTTCCGCCACTTATCGCCTACAAGACTTTCGGGCGGTCAAAAACAACGCATTGCAATAGCAGGCGTTTTAGCGCTTATGCCCGAGATTTTAGTCCTTGACGAATCTACCGCAATGTTAGATCCGCAAGGCAGAAAAGAAGTGCTTGACGTGGTTAGAAAGTTAAATAAAGAAAAGGGCGTTACGGTTATAAACATAACCCACTATATGGACGAAGTAGTGGACGCCGATAAAGTTTACGTTATTAACGACGGTGAGATTGCGCTATGCGGTACTCCGTCTGAAATATTTGCCGAAAAAAGCAAACTGAACGCTTTCGGATTAGAACTTCCGCTCGCGGCGGTAATCGCCGATAGATTAAGGGAAAACGGCGTTCCCTTACCCGACGGAATAATTTCTAACGAAAGATTAGCGGAGGAATTATGCGCGTTGAAACAAAAGAATTGACGTATACTTATAGCGAAAGTTCCAAAGCCCTTTCAGTAAAAGCGTTAGACGGCGTAACTCTCACCATAGAAGAAGGTGAGTTTTTCGGCATAATCGGTCAGACGGGCAGTGGAAAGACTACTTTCGTACAACATTTAAACGGTCTTATCAAGGTCGGCAAAGACAAGGGCTCGGTTAAAATCGGCGAGTTTGACCTTACGGCGAAAAAATGCGATTTCAAAACGCTACGCGCTAAAGTAGGCATGGTATTTCAGTACCCCGAGTATCAACTTTTTGCAGAAACGGTATTTGAAGACGTTGCTTTCGGGCTTAAAAATTTTGCCCACGATATAGACGATAAAGAAAAAGAAGTTAGAGTCAGAGAAGCGATAGAACTCGTAGGCTTAAACTATAACAAGATTAAAGATAAATCCCCGTTTGAACTTTCTGGCGGTCAAAAAAGAAGGGTTGCGATTGCAGGCGTTATCGTTACCCGTCCTGAAGTTTTGGTTTTAGACGAGCCGGCGGCGGGATTAGATCCCGTGGGCAAGAGAGAGTTTTTAAGCCTTTTGCATAAACTTCACGGCGCGTTCGTAAAAACTATTATATTAGTTTCACACGATATGAATTTGGTATCTGAAAACTGCACTCGCGCGGCGATATTCTCTCACGGCAAACTGCACTCGGTAGGAACGCCAAAAGAGATTTTTGCACGCTACGGCGAACTTGAAAGTTTGGGGCTCGATTTGCCCGTAACGGCGGCGCTTACGCGCGCATTAAACGGCGTTGGGGTAAGTATCGACAGCGACCTTACGGTAGACGATTTCGTCAAAAAAGTTGCAACTGAATTCGGGGGTGATAGGTAATGAAAGACGTTGCTTTCGGTCAATATTATCCCACGCAGTCCTTCGTGCATAAAATGGATGCAAGGGTTAAAATTCTTGCGGTAATAGCGTATATAGTCGCGGTATTTTTGGTGCAATCCTTTCAGTTTATGGGATTTTTGGCGTGCCTATTGTTCGTTATTGTGGCAACGATATTTTCGCGCGTGCCTTTTCTTAAAGTTTTAAGAAGTATAAAGGGAATATTGTTTTTTATAATGCTCTCTGCGATACTACAGATATTTTTCAACTCGACAGGCAAAATTGTTTTAGAGTGGAAGTTTATTAAAATTACCGATCAAGGACTTCTTAACGCAGGTTTTATCGTGGCAAGGATTACGCTTATAGTTTTGGGCGCAAGCCTACTTACTTTAACCACGTCGCCCGTAGAACTTGCCGACGGCATAGAGAGTTTACTCTATCCCTTAAAGTTCATAAAATTCCCAGTACACGAATTTGCGCTTATAATGAGCATTGCTTTAAGGTTTATCCCTACCCTTCTCGACGAAACGGATAGAATTATCAAGGCGCAAAAGGCTAGGGGCGCGGACTTTGAAACGGGCAATATCTTCAAAAAAGCAAAGGCTTTAATTCCCGTACTTATTCCGCTACTAATAAGTTCTTTCCGCCGTGCGGACGAACTTGCAGACGCTATGGACGCAAGGTGCTATTCGGGTAGTAAAAACAGAACGAAATACAAAAAAATGAAACTCACTTGGCGCGACTTTTTAGGAACGCTTTTGGTGGCAGGGCTTATAACGGGCGTAGTATTTTTAAATATAACGGGCTTTTGGGCGGTGGTAGTATGAGAATAAAAATTACCGTCAGTTACGACGGCACGGCGTACTGCGGTTGGCAGGTTCAACCAAACGGCGTTACCGTTCAAGAAGTTTTGGAAAACGCACTCTTTTTAGCCACGGGCGAAAGGGCAAGGATAACGGGTAGCGGAAGAACGGACGCAGGCGTGCACGCAATAGGTCAAGTCGCACACTTCGATACGGAAAGTTCTATTCCGTCCGAACGGTTTTATAAGGCGCTTAACGCTCATTTACCGCCCGATGTAAGGGTTATAAAAAGCGAGAGCGCGGACGAGAATTTTCACGCTTGCACGAGCGCAAAAAGAAAAACCTACGCCTATTCTTTATACGTTAGCGACGTGGAAAATCCCTTAAAAGACCGCTTTGCAGTAAAGGTGGACGTCGCACTTGATATAGCGCGCATTAAGGCAGTGGCAAAGGAGTTTATCGGCGAGCACGATTTTAAGGCTTTCTGCGCATCGGGTAGCGGAGCAAAAACCACCGTTAGAACGATTTATTCCGTCGATATTAAAGAAGTTGACGGCGATATTAAGATAACCGTTACGGGCAACGGATTTTTATATAATATGGTAAGAATAATGGTTGGAACGCTACTTTGCGTTGGAGAAGGCAAATTAGACGCGCTTGCAGTAAAAACCGCACTTGAAACGGGCGTTCGCCCGGCGGGAATAAAAACGCTCCCAGCCAAAGGCTTATGTTTAATAAAAGCCGAATATTAAAAAATTAAAGATAAAAAAGATAAAATAGACAAAAAAAAAGGACTGCGCGCAGTCCTTTTTTCGTTCGTTAAGTTTTATTAAAGAATATCTTTTAAACCGCCAATGCCCAAAGTGCTTTCCGCTGATTTAGGTGCGGAATAATCGCTTGCGTTAGAGAGATTGTCGTTTATAAGTAATTCTAACTCGTTTGTAAGAGTTATATTATAGTCGGTAAATTCTCCGCCCGTCGGATTATATTTAATATCGGTTTTAATAGAAACTTCGGTAATTTTACCGCTTTCAATGGTAACTATAAATTCCGCGTCTTTAATATTGAGATCAGTATTCATATAGTTATTTACGGGAACTACGTCGTCGGCGGTATTAGAGTTTATGATATTAATTATCTTGCTTTGAATATTCGTTGCGCTTTCATTATTTAAATGTATAGCGTAAGTAGTGGTAGTTCCTTTAACGGTTTTTTCTATACAGTCAACTTCGCTTGCGTTAAACAAGAACGGTGAAACGTTAAAATTAAATTCCGTTTGTTCATTAAGAGTTGTAACGGGGGTATAAACGTTAGAACCCTTTCTTGAAATATGATAGATAGTGCCGTCTTTAATATTTCCTACGGTATATTTATAAGATTCTTTGCCGTCTTCTTCGCTATGTGCTTTGTATTTATAAGAGTGGTTGAACCAAACGTTCGTGTCTTCAGTATTTTTATACATACGCCCAGTATAACTATCTACGGTGGCAAGTTTGTTCCAAGCAGGGTCAAATTCGTTGCGAGCGAAAAGGTCTAGCGAATAAGCCGTATCGTCTATAAGTCCAGAAAGTTCATTATTTATTGAGCCGATAACCGATTGTATTTGAGAATCGTCAACTATAAGTGAATCGTGTTGCGGTATAACGATTTGAGAACTTGCGCCTTTTTGAACGTAAGTTACTGAAAGTGTAATTTTAACGGCTTTAATTTCTATGCTAACGAAAAGGTCTATAGCAAAATCTTCAAGTTCGCCTTGGTCGTTTATGCTAAAATAAAACGGGATTGCCGTTGGGTTGGTAAATTCTACGTTTTTAAATGCAATAGACGTTCCAAACTTGCTAAAAAGAGAAGTTATTTTTGAAATTTTTGGGTGATTTGCTCCAAAGTTAAGTGATGCAGAGCAATCGAAATCACCAGAAGGTAAAATTTCAACGTCATTAACGTGTGATGCTTGTATTGCATTTACAAGACTTACTACTGCTTTATTGATAAAGAAAGAGTCTTCATCCTGAACACGCAAAACGGAACTCTTTTTAATTGTGCCGTCGTCATCAGCGGTAAGCTTTATTTTTTGTGAGTTTTTAGTATATGTATACGCCGTACTGTCAAAAAATAAAGTTCCACTCGTGGTGCGTTTGAAAGATTCTTCCCCAGTAGTTTTATTGTTCCTATATTGACCTGCGTAAGAACCAGAAACGCCTTTGCTTAAACCTAAAATTTCCAGGTCGCAAGAAAGGTTGAAATTAAAATCATATCCTTCAATATTATCTTGAGCGACCGTTTGTCTTGCCGTATAGACTTGAACGGGAGTAGGAGTAGTAAAGTTATAAGATTCGGTTTTAGTGTGTGTGCAAGTCAAACAAGTAAATTTTTTACTTCCCTTTACGTCTCTAGTTGCGTAAACTATAACTTCACCATCGTTCCAAGAGTGCGCTCCTTGATCTTGTTTTAGATTGCAACCGTCAATCGTACATTTGTGATAATGTTCGGTTGCGGTTTTCGTCCATTCGGAGGAGAATACGCATTCGTGTGACGGTGGCGCGGGTGGGATATTGTTTGATTGTTCGGACGTTCCGCAAGCGGTAAACGTAAATGCCGCTACGCAAACTAAAAATAGTGCTACCAAGATGCTTAAAAGTTTTCTTTTCATTTTTGTCTCCTTAACTAAAATAATAGTTTTTTATTTTAAAACAAGATAGTTATTTTATCTTGTCTAAACCATAGGTACGCTGTTGATTTCCTTTATACGCTTTATCAAACAGAAGGGGAAAGCGCAGATTGAAAATAAAAGAGTTAAAAACAATCCTAAAATAAAGAACAGTACGGAAAGTATTCCGCAAAGAATCCAAAGGGCAAGTTTAACGGTTATAAGCCAAAGTATGCCGTCAAGGCTAAGTTCAAAAATTAATCCAAACGGTGCTTTAAACGAGCGACAGAAGAAGAAAAAGAAGTCTGTCACTACGCCGTCCCAAATAATCGTAGAAGTCATTGTGAACGAGCCTATAATAAGCAAAATCGTGCCCAAAAGACCTTCAGGGGACGGGCTAACGAAGTACGAACTTAAAAATACTATGCACGCGATAACGCAAGCGACCGCGCCCCAAATAAGTCCTTTTTTCATACCGCGACTAAGTTCCGCTTTTTCGCAAGTGACTTTCTCAAGTTCTTTTTGGCGAATTTCTTTTTGTTGCAGTTCTAAAATTTGTTTATGGCAGTCGTTGCAATAGGTGTGCATGACTTCTGTTTTTTTAACTTTTTCTGAAATAGAAGACGGGTTGTAAGATAGTTGCGTCATTTTAAATTCGCCTGCAGAAACTGCCTTTTTACACTTTTCACAATATCCCAAAACGACTTTGACGGGCTCGGCGGAGTTTTCTTCTTCGACCGTTTCCGTTTCTTTAGTTTTCTGGGGCGTTGTAAGCCCTAAAAATTCGTCCACTGAAACCCCAAAAAGTTCGCACATTTTTCTGATAGAATCGATGTCGGGCTCGCTAAGATTGTTTTCCCATTTAGATACCGCTTGAGCAGTAATGTTGAGTTTTGTGCCGAGTTCTGCTTGCGTGAGTTTATTACTCTTTCTCAGTTCGGCGATTTTCTGACCGTAATTCATAAAATTTCTCCTTGTTCGTTTTGTGGCGGATGAGTTCCGCTTTTTTTCTACGTATCCATTATACAAAATAAACCGAAAGTTGTAATGATTTTTTACTCAACTGTCGGTTGAATTATTGTAATTTTGGTTTAATTTATTAAAAAACGGACAAAATTAAATAGAATACTTGTTAAACAGTATTATATCAAACAGAAAACTAATTTGCAAACAAAATTCTTTTAAAAACTAATAAAATAGTTAAAAAATAAAGAGTGAACTTATGTTAAGTAGAAATATAAAAGAATTGAGAACGGAAAACGGGCTAACGCAAGCGCAACTTGCGGAGAGTATCGGAGTGACGCAAGGCGCAGTATATTTTTGGGAAAAGGGAGTAAACGAGCCGACGGCAGGGTATCTAATTAAGATGGCAGAACTTTTCGGGATATCGGTTGACGAACTGTTGTCTTTCGAGTGTCAAAAATCGGGCGAGCAATCGACAAAGGTTGCCGAGATGAACAGGTACTTTTCAAAACTTACGGTTTCTCAACAGGAAATTTTAATTGACACTGCAAAAGAGTTTTTAAAATTATAATTGTAATTGTGGTTGAAATAAAATAAAACCACAACATATTGCGGTAGTATCTAAATAATGTTTAAAATGCTGTAAATTCATAAAAAAATCGGCAAAAAACACTTAAAAACGCTTGACTTAAAATGCAAAATATTTTAATATATTTAAGCGTTTATAAGGAAAAGTTCGTATTTTTCGGGATTAGCCCTCCCAAATTACCCCTAATCGTGTAAAGGGTAGACGGATAGACCTTAAACATTATTATAAATACAAGGAGAAAAAACTCATGAAAACTTATATGGCTCACGCAGAAAACGTGGTCAGAAAGTGGTACGTAGTTGATGCAGAAGGTTTAGCACTTGGTAGACTCGCGTCTAAAGTAGCGGCAATCCTTCGTGGCAAAAACAAACCCACCTTTACTCCCAACGTTGATACGGGTGATTTCGTTATAATCGTTAATTGCGACAAAGTCGTTTTAACGGGTAAGAAACTTGAAAAGAAATATTACAGATACCATACTGGTCATATCGGTGGCTTAAAGTCCATCCAGTATAAGACTCTTATGGCAAACAAGGCAGACGTTGCCGTTTACGAAGCAGTAAAAGGCATGCTCCCGAAGAACAGTTTAGGCCGTTCTATGCTCACTAAACTCAAAGTTTATAGAGGCGCAGAACACAACCATCAGGCTCAAAAGCCCGAAGTGCTTAAATTGGTTTAATGAGGTGTAATTATGGCAAAAGCAACTAGCAAGAAGAAAGTTCAATACTGGGGCACGGGCAGAAGAAAGAAAGCAATCGCTCGCGTTCGTCTTATCCCCGCAGGTGACGGCACTATCACCATTAACGGTAAGAGCATTGACGAATATCTTTGCCTTGACACGTTAAAGTTTATCGTTCGTCAACCGCTCGTTTTAGTTGACGCAACCGCTAAATACGACGTTATGGTAAACGTTTGTGGCGGTGGTTATACCGGTCAAGCAGGTGCAATCCGTCACGGTATCGCACGCGCTCTCTTAGAAGCAGAACCTGAAACGAGAGCAGCTTTAAAGAAAGCAGGCTTCTTAACCAGAGATTCCAGAATGAAGGAAAGAAAGAAGTACGGCTTAAAAGCAGCACGTCGTGCACCGCAATTCTCAAAGAGATAATTTTTGCGAAATACGAAAAAGCATTGCCATGCGCAATGCTTTTTTTATGCTTAAACCTTTGGTGTATGTAAAGCGTATAATATATATACCGATATATTCAATTACATATGAAAGGAAAAATATATGTCTATTAAAACTAATTACAAAGCAACGCTATTTTCCTGTTTTTCGGGCACGGTAACGCAAGCGATAGTGGTTAACTTTTTCCCGCTTCTTTTTCTTACCTTTTGCGCAAGTTACAATATCTCGCTTGAAAAGGTTACTATTCTCGTCACGGTGAACTTTTTGTTGCAACTTTTAACCGACCTTGTTTCGACTAAACTTATAAGCAAAATAGGGCATAGGACGGGAATCGTCACGGCAAACCTTTTAGCGGCGGTCGGATTAATACTTCTCTGCTTTTTACCCGAACTTATCGATCCGTATACGGCTCTCGTTATCTGTATAGTTCTATGTGCGATAGGCAGTGGGCTTGAAGAAGTGTTGATAAGTCCTATCGTAGAAGCGTGTCCTACCAAAAGAAAGTCTGCGATAATGAGTTTAACGCACTCTTTTTACTGTTGGGGAACTGCTGCGGTCATAGGTCTTTCTACTCTGTTTTTCGTAGTGGTCGGGCTGGATAAGTGGCGGTATCTTTCCTTGCTTTGGGCAATAATACCTGTGCTTAATTTAATTTGCTTTGCGTTAGTTCCTATCTATAACGAACAGGAAGAAAATAACGGTGGCAGTGTAAAAGCGCTTTTTAAGAATAAGACGTTTTGGGTGTTCGTAGTGCTCATGATATGTTCGGGCGCAGCTGAACAGGCTATGGGACAGTGGGCGAGCGCTTTTGCGGAAACTGCACTCGGCGTAAATAAAACGCTCGGCGATCTCGCAGGTCCGTTAATGTTTGCCGTTATGATGGGAATATCGAGAATGCTCTATGCATTACTCAGTAAAAAAATGAACTTGCGCGCTTTTATGATAGTAAGCGCAATTTTAAGCGTTGCAACATATCTAGTAGCAGTATTATCTCCCTTTGCATGGCTTGGACTCGTCGCGTGTGCACTATGCGGTTTTGCAGTTGGAATAATGTGGCCGGGGACGCTTTCAATGACGGCAGGTAAAATACACGGCGGAACGCTAATGTTTGCAATTCTTGCACTCTCGGGGGATATAGGTTGTTCGCTCGGTCCTACGGTAGTCGGCTTGGTTTCAGGAGCGTTTAACGACGATCTTAAAAAAGGTTTGTTGTTCGCAATAATTTTCCCGATAGCGTTGCTTGTCGGCGTGCTATTCTTAAAAAAGAAAAAGCCAAAAATACAAAACGAAGAAAAATAATTGTTAAAAGTTAAAGCCACACCCCGACCGCATTGCGGTCGGGGTGTGAAGTTTAAAGTATAAACGTTATAAAAAACCCCACCGCGCGTAACGTGGTGGAGTAAAATATCATTTGTTTTTTTCTTGTTGATAAAAAGATTCTAGCATGCGATAGACTGTGTTTCGGTCAGAATCGTTTATTCCGCGATAAAACTTTAATACGTTTTTTTCGTCGTCGGTTAAAAGTGACGTACCGATAAAATTTTTTGTAGACGAGCCAACTAAATAATCAATAGATACACAAAAAAAGTCTGCAAGTTTTTTTAACGTATCAATGCTCGGCTCTGTCTTTCCTAACTCGTAGTAATTGTAAGAACCTTTTGATACACCTAAAAAATCTGCCATTTGTTGGTTTGTAAGTCCGCGCTCTTTTCTTAATTCTTTTAATTTAAGCATGTTCTCTCCTTTTTATTAATTTAATTGTATAGAAATTTTATACAGAAAGCAAAAATAAATTGTTATTTGCTTGACTTGTATAGAAATATTATACTATAATAGTTGTAAAATTATAGAAACACTATACAACATTGTAAAAATGTTCAAATATTCTAAACTGTTTAAACGGAGTAAAGGAGTAAAATATGCAAAAGAAAATTAAAGAAATGTTATACGAGCAAATGGAGATTGATGGTAAGGGCGTTAAAATAAAAGGGTATAAGAAGTTGTGTGAAGTTCAAGGTGTAGCGGAAAAGTTGCTTTTTAAAACTTTGGACGAAAA
>JAFTIG010000045.1 GCA_017457015.1 Clostridia bacterium
CACGCCAAGCATATTGCAGGTATGAAAACGACCAACGCGAACTATCTTTAGACGCGTTATGTATACTTGCAGACTTTTACGAAGAAAGCACCGACTTTATATTAGGAAGAGAGCAACTTTAACGAAAAACACCCGAGAAAAAATCTCTCGGGTGTTTAATTTTTAAATTAAAGATAAATCAAAACTCTTCGTCTTTATTGTTGATTGCTTTTTCTATGATGGATAAAAGTTCGTCTTTACCGTAACCCGTTTCCGCGCTAGTTGCAGTAATATCCGCAAAGCCTACGCGCAAATTAGACGCTATTTCGTTAACTCTGGGTTTAATCTTGGTTTTGCCAAGTTTATCCGCTTTAGTCGCGACGAGCGCAAACGGAACGGCGTAATGGTAGAGATAGTTTATCATCATTTTATCGTCCGAAGTCGGCTCGTGACGAATATCTACAAGCGACAATAAAAGGCATATCTTTTGTGACGATAAAAAACTCTCTAATAGTGCGCCCCATTTTTTCTTTTCGTCTTTGCTGACCTTTGCAAAGCCATACCCCGGCAAATCGGCGAGCATAAATTCACCGAAATCAAAATAGTTTATAAGCCTAGTTCTACCTGGCGTAGTAGACGTTTTTGCGAGTTTTTTTCTATTAGCAAGCATATTGATGAGCGAACTCTTGCCGACGTTAGACTTACCTGCAACGGCAATTATCGGCTTATCCGTCTTTAAGAATTTATCAGCGCTCGCAACGCTCGTAATAAATTCCGCGTCTTTAATTTTCATTTTTTCACCTTAAAATCTTATTGCCTTACCAAAGACTTGATCTATTTCTTCGGCAGGTATAAAATTAATTTCCTTTCGTATTTCTTCTGGTATTTCTTCTAAATCTTTTTGGTTAGCGGCAGGAATTATAATATCGGGAATCCCCAACCTATACGCTGCAAGCGCTTTTTCTTTAAGGCCGCCTATCGGGAGCACCTTACCGCGGAGAGTAATTTCACCCGTCATAGCAACGCTCTTCTTAACGGGTTTTCCCGTAAATGCAGAAAGTATAGCCGTAGCCATGGTTATACCTGCGCTCGGTCCGTCTTTCGGCGTTGCGCCTTCGGGAACGTGTATGTGAATATCCGTCTTTTCAAACACGCTTGAATCAACGCCGTATTTACTTGCGTTTGCCCTAATATAACTTATTGCAGCGCGAGCGGATTCTTTCATAACGTCGCCGAGTTTTCCCGTCAATACTATCTCGCCTTTACCATGCATCAAGCCGACTTCAATAGTTAAAGTAGTGCCGCCGACGCTCGTCCAAGCAAGCCCCGTACAAGCACCTATTTCGTCTTTATCGAGCGCAATATCTCTAAGGTGTTTTTTAATACCCAAATAAGACGGAACGTCTTCTGCATTTATAACCTGTTTTTTGAGTTTGGGTTTTTCGGCAACCTTGGTTGCGACCTTTCTTATCACGCCTGAAATCTCGCGCTCTAAATTTCTCACGCCCGCTTCCATCGTGTAACTTCTTATAATCTCTTCAATAGCGCCGTCGGTTATATCGACTCTTTTTTCGTTTAAGCCGTTATTTTTTAACTGTTTGGGGATAAGATAACGCTTTGCGATCTGCAGTTTTTCTTCGTTAGTGTAACCCGTAAGTTCTATTATTTCCATTCTGTCAAGCAAGGGATACGGTATAGTATCTACGCTGTTTGCAGTAGTTATAAACATAACTTTTGACAAATCGAAAGGCACTTCTAAATACCTGTCGCGGAAAGTCGTGTTCTGCTCTGGATCAAGAACTTCTAACAATGCGCTTGCAGGATCACCGTGAATATCCGACGACAGTTTGTCTATCTCGTCGAGTAAAAACACTGGGTTATCCGAGCCTGCGTTTTTGAGTCCGTAAATTATTCTACCTGGCATTGCGCCAACGTAAGTCTTTCTATGTCCCCTGATTTCCGATTCGTCTTTAACGCCACCTAAACTCATTCTTACGAACTTTCTATTTAGCGCCCTTGCAATAGACGTTGCGACCGACGTTTTACCAACCCCCGGTGGCCCTACGAAACAAAGGATAGGTCCTTTTATTTCTTTGGTAAGTTGCAATACCGCAAGATATTCAACTATTCTTTGCTTTACCTTTTCGAGCCCAAAATGATCTTTATCGAGTATTGCCTTTGCAGCCTTTAAGTCTTCCGTATCGATCGTACTTTTACCGAACGGTAAATCTTTAATCCAGTCAAGATAATTTAATATTATCGAATAATCGGGTGACGACGGATTGATTTTATCAAGGCGTGAAATCTCTTTCATAGCCTTATCTTCTACTTCAGTAGGCAAGCCTTTACTCTTTATCGATTCGGTGAGTTCGTCAATCTCGTCCACGTCGTCGCCAAGTTCGTCATGGATAGCCTTTAACTGTTCTCTTAAATAGAACTCTTTTTGGCTCTTGTCAATACTTTGACGAACTTTGGTATTGATTTTTCTTTCAATTTTAGAAATCTCAAGTTCTTTCGTAAACAATCTTTCAAACGCTTTAAGACGGAGCAAGGTATCGTCCGTAAGCAAAATTTCGTGTACGTCTTCTTCTTTAAAATTAACGATAGAAACGGCGTTATCCATAAATTCGTTTACGTCATTTATCTCGGTTATTGCCGTTATCATCTCTTTGCTTATGCGCTTATCGAGAATTGCATATTCGTAAAAACAGTTCTTTGCAACCCTAAAATACGCTTCAGACTCAAACTCGTTAGACGGTTCTATATACGGACATTCTTCCGCAGTTACCGTAAAATATCCTTTGGTATCCACAAACCCCGTTATCTTCGCCCTTTTGACGGCTTCTACGCTAACTTTCATTGTATTGTTATTAGCGACTTTAACTATCTGCTTTATGCGCGCGATAACGCCCACTTTCAATATATCGCTCTTTTTTGGCGTATCTATAAACGCACTCTTTTGCGGAGCGATAAAAATTTCCGAATTGTCTATTGCCGCACGGTTTATTGCAGCGATCGACGGCGCTCTGCCAACGTCAAAATTAAGTAGCGTTTTAGGAAAGAGCACCTTTCCGCGTAGCGCTACGAGCGGATAGGTTATAACCGCTTCTTTTTCTGTCGTTTCTTCCATTTGTTCTTCAATTACAATTTCTTTTTCTTCCATATTTTCACCTATGTAAATCAATCCAGACAGTACTTGTTGAGTAACACTTTTACCGGCTTATCCTTAAATGGTACGGTAATTTCATCTGCGACTGCTTTTAACTCTTCTCTTCCGTCGCCAACCGCTACGCCGTGCCACTCTCCGACTAATAAATCTATATCGTTAGTCGAATCCCCTACGGTAATTACTTGATCTAACGGAACGCCGTAGTGTTTTGCTAAATAACGTACGGCGTGTCCTTTGGTATAGTTGACGCTAATTGCTTCAAGCAAACATTTAGCGCCACTGTTAAACTTTACGCCTGCGTCCTTATATTTTCTATTCATTTCGTCGGCAACGCGATTGACTAGCGAGTCCTCACCGAGCCAACAAATTTTACTCGTCTTTATATTTTCCGATTGAATTTTTTTTAGAACGTCCGTTTCTTCGCCTTGTAATCTTATTGCCTTTTCGTAAACTTCTATATACGGCGTTTTTTGGTCGTAAAAAAAGGTTTCCGACGCATAAGCAAGCGGTGTTAGCGGATATTGCTTTAAGTCCTTTATCAACGCTATTGCAGTTTTTGCGTCAAGTCCGCCTTCCATAATATATTCACCGCTTTCAATGTCGCTTATCCTTGCGCCTTGAAACGATACGATAAGCCCTTTAAGCCCGCTCTCGCGACATATCCGCGTTATAGACGACGTTTCACGCCCCGAACAAACGGCAAAAATACCGCCCTTACTTTGAAACTCTCTTATCGCTTCAAGGGTATCTTTATCAATGTCGTTATTAGGAGCAACACCCAACGTGCCGTCGTAATCGCTTATAAATAATCTATATTTCATTATTTGAGTCCTTCTTTAGTTAAACTTTCTATTATCAATTTTGCCTGCACTTCACCTATGCCTTCGACTGTTAAAAGTTCTCGTTCAGTCGCCTTTATTATACCGCCTAGGTCCTTAAACCGCTCTAAAAGCGCCTTCTTTCTTACCTTGCCAAGTCCTTTTATGCCGTCTAAAACGGACGATAACGCGCGCTTACCGCGCAGAGCCCTATGATAGGTTATCGCAAACCTGTGTGCTTCGTCACGGATACGTTGCAACATTTTTAAGCAATAATCCCTGCGCTCTAAAACCACGGGCTGGCTTTTATCCACGAGAAAAATTTCTTCTTCACGCTCTGCAAGCGATATTAAGTCTATATCCGCTATTTTATACCTATCAAAAATTTCTTTTATTGCGGATAACTGACCTTTACCGCCGTCTATTATCATTAAATCAGGCTTTGGAAATTTATCGGGATCGGTTTTCATTCGCTCTAAACGGCGTGTCATCATCTCTTGATGCGACCTATAATCGTCCGCGCCTTCAAAGGTCTTTATCTTAAACCTACGATAAGAGTCAAACTCTGGCTCTCCGTCAATAAACACTACCATACTGCCCACTTTATCCACACCGCTAATGTTAGAAATATCGTAACATTCCATCCGCTTGGGATAATTTTTTAGTCCCAACTTTTCCATAAGTGCGCGACACGCAGAAACGGTCATATCGCTCTTGTGCTTAATCTTATCGACAGCCGTAGATAAATGTTCTTCTGCGTTCGCTCCTGCCATATCGGCAAGTTGACGTCTTACCCCTTGTTTGACGTGAAGAATACTGACCGACTTATTAAAGTTTTCTTTAAAATACGCAGTGAGCGCGTCGGTGTCTTCTATCTCTTCACCAGAAATTATTTCATCTGGGATTTCCGCGTCTTGCTTATAATACCTTAAAACGAACTCGCTTAACGCCTGCGCGTCGGATAGAGCCGCGCTTTCAAAAGAAAAATTTTTACCGCCGAGCATTCTGCCCTTTCTTATTATGAGCAAACTGACCGTAGAATATATACCGTTTGCGCGATAAGCCAAAACGTCTGCATCAAGAAATTTGTTGAGCGAAGTTATACGCCTTAACTTGATCTTTTCAAGGCTTGCTATATTCTGCTTATACTTTAAGGCAAGTTCAAACTCTTCACGCTCGCTTGCCATTAGCATTTTTTCTTTAAGGAGTTTTTCGGTATCTAAAGTATCACCCGAAAGAAAATCTATTGCCCCCGATACCCTTTCGTTATATTCTTTTTGAGAGATTTTAAGCGCGCACGGTGCAAGACACTTTTTTATGTGATAGTTTAAGCACTCTTTAATAGACTTATCAGGATTTAACTTTTTGTCGCACGGGCGAACGTGATATGCTAGATTTATTATTTCTAAAACGTCTTTAACGCTCACGCCACCCATAAACGGCCCAAAATATTTTGCCCCGTCCTTTTTAATTTTTCTCGTAACCTTAAAAGTCGGATAAGGTTCTTTAAGATCAATCCTGATATACGGATATGTCTTATCGTCTTTAAGTAAAATATTATATCTAGGCTTATGTTTTTTGATGAGATTATTTTCTAAAGATAGTGCGTCTATTTCACTCGGTGCAATTATATAATAAAAGTCGGCAATATTTTTAACCATTGCCATAACTTTTTCCGTCTTTACCGACGCGTGAAAGTATTGCCTTACCCTGTTTTTAAGGTTTTTGGCTTTACCGACGTATATTATCTGCCCCTTATCGTCAAGCATGACGTAAACACCGGGGTTTTCAGGCAGATATTTTATCTTATCCTGTAAAACACTCATTAATTTATTATAACCGATTTTAAAATATTTTACAAGCGCTTTAATAGCCTAAAAATTCCACACCCTTTAAAAGTACGTCGTTTAGCGTATCGTTACGGAGCGAATAAAACACCACTTTTCCTTGTCTACGCGTCTTTACAGCGTTTAGATTTTTAAGTAATCGCAGTTGATGAGAAACCGTAGTTTGATTTAAACACAATAGTGCCGATATGTCCGACACGCACATTTCACTAATAGCGAGTGCAGATATCATTTTTAATCGCGTGTAATCGGAAAAAATAGAGAAAAAACAAACTAAATCGTCTAATATTTCCCCTTTGGGGACGTATTCCGATACCATCGACTGTAATCTTTTATCAAGTAAAACTTCTTTCATAATTACTCCTTTAATATATATAATGGTTGTACATATATTTTAACAAACGGTATTCGGTAACATTATGAAAGATTTTAGTGCATAATATATATAAATGGCGTATTTATATAAAGGAGATAGAAATATGAACACAAACAATCTTGTTTTAATTGCTTTACTATTTTTACTTTTGAATAACAATACGATAAACTGTACCCAATTATTTTTACTTTTAGCACTTTTAACCACTACAAACAACTGCTTTTTCAACAACACCTTAAACACTTAAGTGAAATTAAAAAAGACCACTGCAAACAGCGGTCTTTTTATATGCGTCTTAGAAAAATTAGATTTCTGAGAAGTACTTAATAGTTCTTACCATCTGGCTAGTGTAAGAGTTTTCGTTGTCGTACCAAGAAACAACTTGTACTTGATAGGTATCGTCGTCAATCTTTGAAACCATGGTTTGAGTAGCGTCAAAGAGTGAACCGAATCTCATACCGATAACGTCTGAAGAAACGATTTCGTCGGTGTTGTAACCGAAAGATTCAGTAGCTTGAGCCTTCATAGCAGCGTTGATACCTTCTTTGGTAACGTCTGCGCCCTTAACAACTGCGATAAGGATAGTGGTTGAACCAGTAGCGGTGGGAACACGTTGTGCAGCACCGATAAGCTTACCGTTGAGTTCGGGGATAACAAGACCGATAGCCTTAGCAGCACCGGTAGAGTTGGGAACGATGTTCATAGCGCCTGCTCTTGAACGTCTCTTGTCACCCTTTCTTTGCGGACCGTCGAGAATCATTTGGTCGCCGGTGTAAGCGTGAACGGTGGTCATGATACCGCTTTGGATAGGAGCGTAATCGTTGAGAGCCTTAGCCATAGGAGCAAGACAGTTAGTGGTGCAAGATGCAGCAGAAATAATCTTGTCTTCAGCGGTAAG
>JAFTIG010000046.1 GCA_017457015.1 Clostridia bacterium
AACGCCCTTAAAGCACAAGAGTAGCCAAATACCGTCGTCTTTATGGATATAGTAAGTATCTTTTTCTTCAACCACTTGGTCGGTGATATGTACGAACGCGTTTTCATTAGTATCCAAATAGAACTTATAATCGGTCGTAACAAGTTGAGTCGTATCATTATTCACGTCAGCAAGCGTTACGAAACAACCCTTGCCGTAAATATCATAAAGTGAAAGACTGTTTATCGTACTGCTAAGATCACTTATTAGTGGATTCTCTCCTATTAGCGCATCAACTATTTTGCTTTCATTTTTCTTGAGTCCTAAAGAATTAAGTCTAATATTTGCTATATTAAAATTTGCAAGGTCTGCAACGACTATCTGCTTATAAACGTCTTCTTCACTAAGTTCACCATCAGGATTATACTTATCAGCAAACATTTCTGCTAAAATTAATTCTAGTTCAGTATTTTCTGCTGTTACTACCGTTTCAAGCCTAATGCTATCCACGCTAAATCCCGTACTTAAATCGCCGATGGTTATTGCCTTAAACACTTTTTCTTTATCAATTACCCCGTCCGTTTTATAGTCGTCGCCGTTATATGTATTCATAAACGCATCTGCTAAAATTGATTTAAGGTGAGAATCCACGCTTGGCATTACGCTATGCAAATGAACGTTATCCAAAGAAAAATCAGTACTACCTAAATCTGAAACTTTTATCTCGTTAAATTCTTTTGACGGGAACGCTTCGGTTAAAATCGTTTTAAGCGTTCCGTTCATATCAGGCATAACGGTGGAAATCCTTACTTGATCTACGTCAATATTAAGTTCACTCACCACCATTTCGTCAGCGAGAAGTTTTAAGTCTGCCACTGACAAAAACTCACCCGATCCGTACCTTATAGTTTCGCCAGTACCTTCAAGCAATAATCTCCACATTTTTTCGTTTGTTTCATCACAGGTGATAACCGACGTTAATTTGATATAGTTTGGATCAAGACTTGAAATGTGTCCGATAGTCAACTCGCTATTATCTGCAACCTGATTTTCAGTGTTCGGATTAGCGTTTATCGCTTCACGGATAAGCGTTAAAGTGTCTTCGTCCATAGTTGACATAACCGAAGATATCTTAACGTTATCGGTGTTAAACTTAATATCCTTTATCGTCAAACCGCTCGCTTGCGTTTCGATATTACTATCCGTCCAAGGAATACCTGCAGAGTCAAGTAATACTTTATAAAGCACTGCGTTGTCGCTTGAATACGGCATAACCGAATCAAGTTTTATGTAATCGGGTTTAAGGTCAGTTAAATCTTGAATAGTAACGCTTTCTTTATCTACCGTTTGACCTACGTTTTCCCCACTATATTCGGGGCTAACTCTATACTCGTTTACCGCGTCGCAAATCATAGTCATTAAGTTATCGTCAAGCGTCATAACCGTCGATATTTTAATATTGAAATCCGAGCCGATATTCTTTAAGTCGGCTATGGTTATATCGCCACTTTCAATACCCGTTGCGTCGCGTAAAATCTTATAAAGGTCGAGGCTATCCGCTTCGGGCATAACCACGCCGAGTGAAAGGTTATTTAAACTATCTGCGTCAATCGAACTCAAATCGCCTATGGTTATTCCCTTTTTCTTGTCTTCCGGCTCTTTTATTACCGAATCTAAAATTTCATATAGTTTAGCGTTTGATTCGTTTCTCTCTAACACTGATTCAAGCGTAATGTTTTCAGGTTTAATACCGCTTAAACTACCGATAGTTACCGCTTCGCCTTCAGAAAGCCCGATTGCAGACCTTAAAATTTTATATAAATCCGCATTGCTCTCTTCTTTGAGCACTACGTCAAGCGATATTCCTTCTACGTTAAAACCGCTAGTTAAATGTCCTATCGTCACGTTAGACAGGGTAAGTTCTTCTTCAGATTCAACCGCAGCGATAAGTATATCAAACATCTGCTTAATAGAATCAGTATTGTTTTCTTCATTTTCAAGGTCGTAGTTAAGCACGTCGGCAAGGAGTATCCCGTTGGCGTTGATTGACGCCATGTCGCGTATTCTCTTACCTTCAAGAACTTTACCTATCATAGAATCGGTAAGTTCGCCCGCACCAAAGTTTTCAAGTAAGTTTACGATTTGAACTCTACCAAAACTTTCACCCAAGACTTGAACTGCGTCAAGAATAGATATTTTTGCAACCGCAGGGAAATAGAGCGTGCCACCATCATAACCGTTAACTTTTACACCGTTATCGTCAAACGCGCGTTCGTATTTAGAGTTATCCCCTTCAATCTGTTCAGAATACGGGGTATCGCCACCACCGCTTGCATTTCCGCTTTCGACCTTATAGTAGTACATTTTGGGGTTTGCCTTAAGATTACCGCTATCGTCTTTTGCAATGTTACCGTCGTTATCAACTTCGGGCATAAGACAATTTTCGCTCTCGTCAACGTCGGGAGTAGATTCGTCGTTAACGATAATCTCTATCTCTTCCCACTCGGTAAAGACGTTGAGTTTACCTATATCGCCAAGCATTTCCAAACCGTTGATACTTTCTAACGTTGCAACTACTTTAATACACGACGTAAGTTCGTTGGTAAAGTTTGCGTCGAATTTTAACGTTTTCATTTTAGCAGTATCAATTTCAACGTATTCGTCGATACCTGCATCTTTAATCATTTTGTCAAGACTATCCGCAACGATAGGAATATCGCTCATATCGTAATCTTGAATATTCATTATGACGTTAAGCAATGTATTGTTTGCGACCTTTTCACTGACGTATTCGTTCTTTTCTCCACCCGTAAACGTGCTAATCGGTATAACGGCAAGGCAGAGTGCTATAACACCAACCGTTATAATACCGCTTGAAATTAAGCCAACTAACCAAATCAAAAAGTTTTTAAGGGTACGGAATCTGTAACTCCTAAGCGCCTTTTTAATGCGTCTTTGTTTTCTTCTCTCTTTCCTTTGTTCTTTACTAAGTCTTGCCATACATCAAAACTCCTTCAATACTCCGTGGCAAAGCCACTATTATATAATACCACAAATTTATAATACTGTCAATAGGTAAAGCCGTCAATGCTTTATTCTTATAAAATCTCGCTCTGCAACCGCCTTTAACGAATAGAACTCGTTTTTCTCTGGATGAGTCACTGCGTAGTCTAAAAGCACCTTCAACTCTTTGCCTATCTGTTCTCCAAAATATCCTATCTCTATTAAATCACTCGCGCTTATTTCCAGTTCCTTTAGATTAAAGGGCGTGCCGTCCACCTTCATACGCTCGTATATCCTTTTCCACTTAACTAGCGCGGGTGCAGTGTCTTCAATCTCCAAACTTGCCCTAAAATCCGCCTGCTTTACCATCATAAGTTCTTCTAAACGGTCGTGATTTTTAACGATATACTTTCTAACCTTTAACTCTTTCATCGAGCAATCAAGGTCAATCATGTGTTCTTTAACCAAAAATTTAACCTGTTTAATAATTTCCCCACTCGCCTTATACCGTTTAAGCACTCTCTCGGCAATCCTTTCACCTTCTTCAAAGTGATGATAATAATAGCCGTCCCGACGGAAACAGTAAGGTTTGCCTATATCGTGCAGCAACGCGCCCAGTCTTACTTTAGGGTGAGCGTAAGCGACCGATCGCAAGCCGTGCTCTAAAACGTCGTAACGGTGAAAATCCGCACGTTGAGCCATACCGCGCCCGTCGGTAAGTTCTGGAAAAATTCTATCCAAAACTCGCGTTTCGTCAAGTATTTTAAGTCCGTTATAGTGTCCCATAGGATCGGAAAAAGGATACTTGCCGTCCGATTGCAAGATTAGATTGAGTTCGCAAAAAATGCGCTCGGGCGAAATGTCCTTTACGTTATCGGCAAAAGTCTTTGCCGCCGTTATAACTTTATAAGTAGGCTTGAAATTCAACTCACCTGCAAAACGCGCGAGTCGCATAAGTCTTAACCCGTCCGAACAAAATACCTTTTCGGGATCGGTTACGGTATCTATTACTCTATCTTTAATATCCTGCTGGCCGCCTAAAAGGTCTACTATCTCTCCTTTTTCTATATCGTAATATATTGCGTTGCACTTAAAATCACGGCGAAGCGCGTCTTCTAATATATCTTCAGTAAACTCGGTGTTAATAGGCGTGTGCGCACCGCCCGATTCGTACTCTTCCTTACGAAAGGACGTAAACTCGTAACGGTGCCCGTCACCGCTAAACATCACCGTGCCCGTGCGCTTATACTCTGCAACGACCGAATACCCCGAACTTTTTAGCACGGGGATAAACTCTTCTGCAGTGATTGCCGCGGCAAGATCTATATCGGTAGCAATAGAGCCGTCGATAAGAAAATTTCTAACGACTCCGCCCACCGCATACAGCGGTTTGGGCAATTTTTTTGCTAGGTTTATTAAGTTTTTTGGTAAATTTATTTGCATAGTAAAAATATTATATCATAAAAACTTGAAATTTTGTTCATTTTATAGTAAACTTTATAAGTAAATTATGCAAAAGGCGAAAAATGTTAGATTTTATTATTAACCCCATAGCGGGCGGAAAACACGGAAAAAAAACCAAAAAGACGGTTGCAACCATTGAAACGTACTTGAACAGAAGGGGTGTAAAGTATAATATACACCTTACGAGTTATAAAGGACACGCTAAAGATTTAACCGAAAAACTTATAAAAGACGGCGCAACTGATATCATTTGCGTGGGTGGCGACGGTACTCTGCACGAAGTCGTTAACGGTTTTTGTCATTTTGAAAGGGCAAACTTAGGACTTATACCTTGCGGAACTGGAAACGATTTCGCATCTGCGCTTAATATTCCCAGCGATCCCGTTAAAGCGCTTGACTTAATACTTGACGGGCAGCCCAAATATACCGATTTTATGCAAATGCCAACCGTGCGCGGTATTAACGTTATAGGCACTGGCATTGACGTAGACGTTCTTAAAAGATACGAGAAACTAAAAAAGAAAAATAAATTCGGTTATACTATGAGCCTTATTAAAACGCTCTTTAAATTTGATTACGCAGAATTTTCCGCCAAGGTTGACGATAAAAACGGCGACTACGTTGCCTTTATGGCTGCAGTTGCAAACGGAAACGTTTTCGGTGGCGGTATACCTATTTGCCCGCCGGCAAACCCGACCGATAAAAAACTCGATTTCGTTACGGTAAGGGCTATTAGAAAAATCGGGATAATAAACGCCTTTCTTAAACTTAAAGCAGGCAAAGTGCTTAAACTTAAAACTGCCGAACACTATCCTTGCGCGGAAGTTAAAATAACCACCAAAAATCCTTGCACGGTAAACGTTGACGGTGAACTTTATGAAAATATTCCCTTTGAAGTCAAAATCGTTTCCGATACCCTTAAAATGTATAGATAAATAAAACTAACTAAACGAAAAGAGCAAACGCGATTAGCACTTGCTCTTTTTTAGTTTTTATTTTTTATGATGTTTAATAAGCCCGAGCGCCTTGCTTATTTCCATTATAAGGAGCGGAACGAGTGCAAATCCTAAACCGATTAAATAGGTCTGCCAGTTAAGATAAACTAGTCCGAACGCACCCTGTACACCAGGCACGAACAATACGAACGCTACGAGTGCAAGCGAGCCTAAAACCGCAAGGTTAAGTTTTTTGTTCGTAAACGGACCTATCTTAAAGAGCGAATGTCCCGAACGCATATTAAACGCTTGAACTACTTGTGATATTGCAAGCACCATAAACGCAAGCGTTCTGGCAGTATCTATACCGCCCAAGTGCTCACCGAGTTTAAATGCGCCGAGCGATAAAAGTCCGAACATAAAACCTTGCAATACTATCTGCACGCCGTAACCGTGCGCAAACAAGCCCTCGTTTTTAGGTTTAGGTTTCTTTTTCATTACGTCTTTTTCTACGGGTTCCATACCGAGCGCGATTGCAGGCAAACTGTCTGTAACTAAGTTTATCCATAAAAGCTGCATGGAAAGTAGCGGAGTCTGTTGCCAAATAATCATAGCAAGGAACACTAGTATAACTTCACCTATGTTAGTACCGAGCAAGAACCCGACCACCTTTTTAATATTATCGTAAATGCCCCTACCTTCTTTAACGGCGTCTACAATCGTTGCGAAATTATCGTCGGTAAGCGTCATATCGGCAGCGCCTTTAGCAACGTCTGTACCGGTTATACCCATTGCACAACCTATATCCGCCGCCTTTAACGCAGGAGCGTCGTTTACCCCGTCGCCTGTCATTGATACCACTTGACCTTTCTTTTGCCAAGCCTTAACTATTCTTATCTTGTTTTCGGGCGAAACGCGCGCGTAAACAGAAATAAATTCTACTTGTGCATCAAGTTCTTCATCCGACATCAAGTCGAGTTCAGAACCCGTTATAGCCTTATCTCCATCCACTAAAATCCCGAGTTCTCTCGCTATTGCCGACGCCGTAACGACGTGGTCACCCGTTATCATTACGGGTTTAATACCCGCTTCCCTACAAATTCTAACCGCTTCTTTGGCTTCGGGGCGCGGTGGATCTATCATGCCTACTAAACCCAAGAAAGTAAGATTATTTTCCAAATCTTCACTGGCTAGTTCACTGGGGATTTCATCTATTACTTTATACCCTACCGCAAGAACGCGCAACGCGTTTGAACTCATCTCGTCGTTTATGCGCTTTGCCTTTTCAAAATCGCCTTTAACGCACCGTTTTTCCATCATATCTACTGCGCCTTTTACGATTACCACAGTTTTGCCGTCGATAGAATTTATAGTGCTCATAAGTTTTCTGTCCGAATCGAACGGAATACCGCCAAGCCTTGGATAAGCGTTGTTGAGAGCGTCTTTTTCTAGCCCGTTTTTATGCGCCGCTAAAACGATAGCCGTTTCGGTAGGATCGCCTATATGCGTTTCCTTGCCGTCTTCAAACACCACCGAGCCGTCCGAGCAAAGCGTTCCGTAAGTTAAAAGTTTTTTAACCGCATCTGAATTATTGTCGTTTATTTCCTCTAGTCCGTCAAATCCGTCGACGTACGCTTTAACTAGCGTCATCCTATTCATTGTAAGCGTTCCCGTTTTATCCGAACAAATGATAGACGCACTGCCGAGCGTTTCAACCGCAGGCAATCTTCTTATAATAGCGTTCTTTTTAACCATACGCTGAACGCCGATCGCAAGGACTATCGTGACTATCGCAGGTAACCCTTCGGGGATTGCAGATACCGCAAGCGAAACGCTAGTCATAAATATTTCAAGTACGGGCATATCTGCAATTATCCCCACTACGAATATCACCGCACACGCACCGAGTGCAAGAAAACCTAAATACTTACCGAGTTTTGCAAGTTTTTTCTGCAAAGGCGTTTGAGATTCACTCTCACCCGAAAGAAGATTTGCAATTTTACCCATTTCAGTATTCATACCCGTTGCAGTAACGACCGCAATCGCCGTGCCGTAAGTTATAGAACAACCGGAAAATACCATATTAGTCCTATCGCCGATAGGCGCGTTTTCTTTAACGACGGCAAGCGCGTCCTTTTCACTTGGAACGGACTCGCCCGTAAGCGCACTCTCTTCACTCTTTAGACTAGTGCTCTTGATAAGCCTTGCGTCCGCAGGAACGAAATCCCCTGCTTCTAAAAGAATTATATCACCGGGGACTAATTGATCGGCGTTTATAATTTTCTCCACGCCGTCGCGTATTACTCTTGCGTGCGGTGCACTCATATTTTTAAGAGCGTCCAAAGCCTTTTCAGCCTTGCTCTCTTGCACAACGCCCATGACCGCGTTTAAGACTACTATGAGTAAAATTAAAATAGGTTCAAATAGTTCGCCCCACGTTCCGTGCTTAACACCTTCGGTAATGGCGATAACGAAAGACACCGCCGCCGCCACGAGCAATATTATAATCATAGCGTCTTTAAATTGCTCTAAAAACTTAATAAAAAGTGATTTTTTCTTTTTTTCTTTAAGCACGTTCGCGCCGTACTCGTCAATTCTCTTTTGCGCTTCAGTAGAACTTAACCCTTTAGATAGGTCTGTTTTTAAGTCAGATAGAACGGTTTCCGTGCTTTTAAGGTGCGGTTTCAATATTTTTTGCTCCTTTTAATTGATTTTTTTATTATATAATATTATAATTATAAGTGCTTGAAATAAACTTAAAATTAAAGGAATATAATAATTATATACTAATATCATAACAGTATTATCCATTTTTTACAAATAATAATCAAGCTTTTTTATAAAAATTTTGATATATTTTGTTTTAATTTTTTAAGTAGATATTTATTAACGGAGGTTTTTAATATGAAAATTACTGACAGACTGATTACCGCCGTCGGCGCGATAATCTTGGGCGTATTGTTCGTTGCACTTAAAGGCGGCGTAATAGGTGTTGCCATGACCGTGCTCGGCGTTGCACTAATCGTTCTTGGTGTTTCCGACCTAATTAAGGGCGGAACGGTAGAAGCGATAGTAAAAATCGCACTCGGAGTCGTTGCAATAGTGTTCGGTTGGGCTCTTGCGTCGGTCGCTATATATATTTTAGCGGCACTTCTAGTCGTATACGGCGTAATGACTCTTTATCCACTTATTAAAGATAAATGCAAAGACGCTCTTTCTTTTATCGCACCAGTGGTAATGTTGGTCGTAGGGTTGTGTTTATTTTTTAATCAAGGCGGTACGGTAAATTGGGTATTTATCGTTTCGGGCATCTTCCTTATTATTTACGGCGTGCTCAATCTAGTAGAATGTTTTAAGAACGAATAATTAAATTTTTGATTTAAATTGAAAGTAGCCGAAAGTCAAACGACTCTCGACTATTTTTTTATTTTTTACTTATAATCGTGCCCTTTATTTTTTATCACCCGAACTAGTGTGAACGTAATTGTAACTCTTCCACTCACTATCGCAATATCCCGCTTGTTTGCCTTGCTCTGAAACTATTGCCTTAACTTTTACCGTGCAAGAACCTTGGTAATATAAATAGCAACTTGTGCCACCCTGCTCTTCCCCGTCGTTTATAACGTAAACGTATCTTTCAACGTATTCGCTTGCGTTTTGGCTAGTCCAAGTAAGGTCGTAACCTTGCAAAGTAAAGTCGGCGGGCGATAGGGCTGTAACTTCAGAATAACAATACTCCGTCCACTCGCTATCCGACCAGTAACTTTCGTTTTGACCGCCGTCTTCACCGCCGTAATTTTCGGTAGACACCTTTGCCCTTACCTTTCCGCCTTGATAACCAAAGTCAAATCGGTAAGCAGCCCTTTCGTAATCCCAGTAAAGATCATTCATAGTAATAATAATCTCGTTACCGTCTTTATCGTACGCTTCAAGCACGATATTCCCACCGTCTTCATTTTCCTTGTTGACGTATCCGTAATAACCGTCAAGTTCTAAAGTAGGCTCTGTGTATTGTTTTCTAACTTCCACGTCGACTGCGCAATACGCTTCGTGGTCGCCGTCGTAAACTTTGTCGTGCGAACGGAAAAGAATTAAAAACCTATTAACCCCTGCCTGCACCTTTGATAAATCCAAAGTAACGGTGTTAGGACTATAATCGGGAACGTACGAATCGTAAAGTTCTTGTGCGTTAAGCGTTCCGTCTTTAACGCCGTTGATATAATCTGCAATCCAACCGTCTTCGTCAATACTCGGCGTAGTCCCGTTTTCACAAGTATAAAGCACGTTTCCGTTGTAAGAAATCTCATACACGAACCTTAAATTTTTATTAGACTGACCGTCCGTTTTAATATCGTAAGTATTATATATAGTATAAGTAAATTCAGTTGCGTTAAGCACAGTATCTTTTAATCCCACGTCACCGTAACCGTCTTCAATAAACAAAGTCTTAAACCTTACGCTACCTACCCTTACGTATTCAACCGTTTCTTCCGATTCGTTCTTAACCAAGTTTGCAACCACTTGCACGTCGAACTCGCCAGCGTATTCGTTGACGTCTTCAACTAAAACGTAGTAAACGCCGTTTGCGAAAGTGATATTTTTGGTATCCGTTCCAGAATAGGTGAATTCGCAATAATATTTGCCCTTTGCCTTTTCCGCTTGCCAGAAAGCAAGGTCGCTATTTCCGTCGAAGTGCTCGGAATCTTCCCAAATAGTTTTAGCCTGATTAAGCGCACTTATTCTATCGTGTATAGCCTTCATTTGATTGCTCATTTCTATTTGCTCTATCGAGCCTTCGATATCTTCTCTTAACGCGTACCACTCGTCCCAAAGTTCGTTTACTATGTTGGGGTTTTCTATCCAAGCCAAAACTTCTTCAGCAATATATCTTGCCGATTCGTCGTCGTAAAAACGCACGGTAACGCCGTCCACCGCCGCGTAATTATTATCGTAAGGCTTAAACTTAAACGAATAAATAACGTCGTTTATGAAAGTATACTCGTCAAGTTCTTCAAAACTTGGACTAGAAAGTTCACCGACGTAAACGTATCTTTCAACGCTCTTTCCTTCGGGGTATTCGTTATCTTTATAATAGATTTTAACGGTATAGCCCGCCTTATTAAATATTCCGCTTGAAACGGTATCGTTGCCGTCAAAGTTTTGGTCGGTATATACGACCTGTTGTTCAGCGTTTAATATTTCAAGTTTGATAAATTCCGCAGTAGAACTTAAAAGCGTGGCGTCCACTTTTATAGCGCCGATATACCCCGTATGTGCCGCGTTAAGCACGCTCGTTTGCTCTATCTCGTTTACGACTAGCACTTCAGGCGTCATTATCCAATCGTAATATAAATAATGCGCTCTAACGCCGTACCCGTCGTGCAAGTCGGCGTATAAATATACTATAAGCGTGTAGTGCGAGTTTTCACTTAATCCCGTTACGCTAATATCGTTATTGCCGACCGATACTTCTTTATTTTGAAGTATTTCAAACTTATTTTCCCCGTCGTAAACTGCAACGCCAAGCCAACCACCGCAAAGGGCAAGCATTCCGTCGTTATCGGCAAGGCTAAAGGTCGCCGAATAACCGTTACACGTTACCGACTGCTGACTAAAATTGCTTACCGTGGGCGTATTTGCGTTATACGGCAAACCGATACTTACGGTATCGTTATTATTCATAAACTCGTCCGTGCCGTCCGCATTTATATAGGTGTTTGCAATATACTCTATGTTAGAAACGGTATAATCAATACTTTGATAACTGCCGTTAGGTATGGTTATCGCAACGTAAACGCAGTTGTAGTGCGTGCCGGACTTTTCTATAAAGAAAGACGAAAGCGTTCCGCCAACTTGATGTTTAACGCCGTTTAGCATCAAAGATAATATGGTGTATTGCGCGGGGTTGTTTAGCCAAATCTCAACGTAAACCGTTTGCCCTGCGCTACTATAAATATCGTAATTCGACTCCACGGGATAGTTTCCGTTAAAATGGTTTTGCTCGTCCGAAAAATAATCTTCTATACACTCGTCAAAACTGCGATATCCTGAATAGTTGGACGCGCTAAAGGTGTTCAAGGGCACGGGCGCAAACTTTGCCGAAAAACCTTCGGGCAAACCGTTAGACGAATTAGGTTCGCTTTTAGATGCAAAGATACCTAAATATGTCGGCTCTTCCCCCGTAGGCGTAACCGAGCCTTGAACGTAAGTGCGCGATACGCTATATTCACCGTCGGTAAAATTAACGCCGTCACCAACCGCCTTTACGACTATGCTTTGACCGCTAACTAATTGAACGCTAGTTGAACTAGTCGCGTTTTCCGCACCGCCGTTAATTTTATAGATATATCCGCTTGCGTTTGCAACCGCCGCCCAACTTGCAAGCCCCGTGCTAGATACGGTTACGTTCGGAGTGCCTAGTTTAAGCGGATTAGCCGTGCCGTCGGTATAAGTTACGCTATTGCTCCACGCGCTAGTAGAATAATTCACCCCGTCGCCTACCGCGCGCACCTTTAAGGTTTGATTAAACGTTAACGTTTTGGTGGTTACCGTATTTTCCACGTACGATAAACTGCCGTCAAGACTTAATTCAAACCTATCGGCATTTTCGTCCGCTTGCCAACTTGCAGTGTTGCCGCTTAAAACCACCACGGGTGCGGAAAGTTTTTGCGGAGCGTTCGGCGTTTGCCCGTCGCTACACGCAACTAATCCAAGCGCGCACGAAACAGCCATTAAAACGCCAAGTAAAGTTATCAACAACCTTTTTTTCATATCGTTTACCTCCTTAAAATTAATATGAAAATAAAAAAAGCGTCAACCGCAGTTAACGCTTTGAAAAACGCAAACTCCGATTGTCGCCTAACAATTCTCAACAACATAAGGAAAACCCTACATTTACCAAGTGGAATTCACGTCTTTGCCAAGTTGAAAAAGTAAATGTAGAAATGGGAGAAATAACCCTTTCTGAAAAGAAGAGTTTTCCCCTAAAATCTGTCGATTAAATTGTTAGGCAAATTTATTTTAACATAGTTAAAGAAAAAAATCAATAGTATAATGAATTTTTTTATAATAAAAAAAGACTCAAACGCGAAGTTTGAGCCTTTTACGTCTTATTTAATATTAAAATTTAGGCGTTACGCCAAGATAAGAACATATTGCAAAAGAAAATTCCATCGCCGATTTTGGTCCGTTTGCAGTGATGACGTTGTTGCATACGGTTACGGGCTCGCCCGTGTATTTATCCCCAAGCGAATTTATAAAGTCCGGCGCGGGATAGCAAGTTGCTTTATCCACGCTGATTAGTCCGTTATCAGCAAGCACTACTGCGGGCGACGCGCATATTGCCGCAACTAATTTTCCGTCCTTTAACGCCTTTTTAATCGCGTCCACAACCTTTTTGCAGTTGGAAATATTAGTCGCACCGGGCATACCGCCGGGGATAACTATCCCGTCGTAAAGGTCAAAGTCAACGCTATCGACGCATTTATCCGCCTTGATAACGATTCCGTGTGAGCCTTTGATAAATTCCCCCGACACCGACACAATATCGCACTCTACCCCTGCGCGCAATAACACGTCAACGGGGGTAATCCCTTCAATTTCTTCAGTGCCGTTTGCAAAAACGACCGCTAATCTTTTCATAATTTTCTCCTTTAGTCTTTTTTATATTTTAGCATAAAGCGACGTAAAAAACAAGCGCCGAGCAAAATCTTTCGCAAGG
>JAFTIG010000047.1 GCA_017457015.1 Clostridia bacterium
AACTATCTTTAACCATCGCTTCATAACCAGAATAGGTATGAATGACGTACCATCTTGCTTGTTCTGCCATTATTAAACACTCCTCGGTGCTACTAATCTCAATAATTCCATCAAGCCGAAGTCGAACGCGAAAATTACAACGAGGAACACAACGACTACTGCGAGAACGATACCCGTTTGTTTAACGACCTTACCAAAAGTCGGCCACGAAACTTTTTTAAGTTCCGAGAACACGTCTTTAAGTTTAGCACCCATTCTCTTGAAAATGTTGGGTTTTTTATTTGCTTTTTTTGCTTTCTTTACGTCTTTCTGCTTTTTTTCGGGTTCGTTGTTTACTGCAACGAAATCACCGGTAGCAGCGGTTTTGTCTTTCTTCATGACCTATGCCCCTTAATTTTTAAGCCTTTAAAAAGGCTGATAAAGCGATAATAAAATTATTTCGCTTCTTTATGTGCGGTATGCTTTTTGCAGAATTTGCAGTATTTCTGCATTTCTAATCTTTCGGTATCGTTCTTTTTGTTTTTGAACGTATCGTAATTTCTCTGCTTACATTCCGTACAAGCTAAAGTTATCTTTACTCTTGCGCCTTTTGCTGCCATAATGCACCTTCCGAACATCAAAAAATTAACACCCCGAAACGAGATGCTAATTGATTTTACCAAATATCAAACTATATGTCAAGTTTTTTACGCGTTTTTTAAAAGTTTTTAAATAAAACCGCATATTTTTTATTACCCGATCTATATTTTGCATATTTTCACTTTTTTACCACAATATATAGAAATTGACTTTACGCGCGCACGCGCATGCGCATATACGCGTATATATATTTATGTTTTTGAACTACTTTGGCAGTCTATTTTAATTGAAAAAGTGCCACGTGATCACGTGGCACTTAAATTCATAAAATTATTCAGCGTCCTTTGTTTCTTCAGCAACTTCTTCAGCAGGAGCTTCTTCCGGAGCGTTCTTAGCGGCTTTCTTTGCTAATTTCTTTTCCATCTTAATTCTCTGCTTTTCAGCTTCAGCGGCAGCCTTTGCTTCTTCTTCTGCAAGTTTAGCAGCAGCTTCAGCAGCCTTCTTTGCCTCTTCTTCTTCACGCTTTGCTTGGAGTGCTTCGATTTCTGCTTTATTTTCTTCGTTACGAGCAAGGATGGTAACTTCGGTATCCTTGTCGAAAATGTGGCAGTGGTCGATATCGAGAGCGATCTTAACAGTGTCGCCCGCTTTAGTTGAAGATCTAGAGTCTACCTTTGCGGTAAGGTTACTTACGTCGTCAACGATACTCTTAATGGTTTCGCCGTCGTCGGGAGTAATTTCCGATCTAGTCTTGCAGTAAAGAAGCGTTTCTGAACCGAGTGCTTCAACAACGTCAACCTTAACTTCGATAGTTTGCTTTTTGGGATCGTTTACCCACGCTTCTTCGTCGTGAATATCTTCCGGTCTGATACCGAAAATAATTTCCTTATCGGTGTTGAGATATTTATCAAGATTTACGATAAGTTGTACTTTTTCCTTGGGGAGAACGATTTTTTCCATACCGAATTCCAAGCAAACCTTTGCCTTCGTGCCGGTTAGTTTACCCGAGAAGAAATTCATCTGGGGCGTACCGATAAAGCCTGCAACGAACTGGTTGATCGGATAGTCGTAAAGGTTGATAGGAGTATCTACTTGTTGCATAAAACCGTCTTTCATAACTACGATTCTAGTACCCATGGTCATTGCTTCTACTTGGTCGTGGGTAACGTAGATAAAGGTGGTTGCAAGTCTGTTGTGGAGTTTGGTGATTTCCGTTCTCATTTGTGAACGGAGTTTTGCGTCCAAGTTAGAGAGCGGTTCGTCGAGAAGGAATACCTTAGGTTCACGAACGATTGCACGACCTAACGCAACACGTTGTCTTTGACCACCGGAAAGAGCCTTCGGTTTTCTGGAAAGATACATTTCAATACCGAGAATTCTTGCAGCTTCTTTAACTCTTTGGTCGATTTGGGGTTTGGGCATTTTTCTGAGTTTAAGACCAAACGCCATGTTATCGTAAACGGTCATGTGGGGATACAGTGCGTAGTTCTGGAAAACCATCGCGATATCTCTATCTTTAGGAGCGCGATTGTTTACGAGAACGCCGTCAATGTAAAGTTCGCCAGACGAAATTTCTTCAAGACCTGCGATCATACGAAGAGTGGTAGATTTACCACAACCAGACGGTCCAACGAATACGATAAACTCTTTGTCTTCAATGTCAAGGTTAAAATCCGTAACTGCAGTAACGCCAGACGGATAAACCTTATAGATGTTTTTTAAGTTCAAACTTGACATAATTTTCCTCCGAGCCCTTTTTGGGCTTAATGTTTTTACTATTATATTGTACTACTTTTTACACGATTTTACAATAGGCAAAATAAATAAATTATACTCGCTATATTGCACAATTTGCACAAATTGTCCTAAACTCAATCTAATTCGTCCAAAGTAAGGTCGTACGCAGGCGCGAATTCTTTTAAATAATATTCCACTTCAGGGCACTTTGAGTTTTTAAGTTCTTGCCCGATCGACGTCTTTGCCTTTTTAAACTCGGCGTTCCCAGCCTTTACTTCTTCAACGCATTTTAAGTACGCCGCCAAACGGTCTGCGTGTTTGACCATTTTATACTCTGCGCTGTTCTCGTCGGGAAGAACGTATTTTTCATATTCGCCTTTAAGCGTTTCGGGCAGCATGTCTAAAAGTCTATTAGACGCAACCTTTTCTAAATCTTTATAAGCCGACTTGATTTCCGGATTGAAATATTTTATAGGGGTTGGTAAATCCCCCGTTATTACTTCTCCTACTTCATGATATTGCGCAAGCAAAACTACTTCGTTGACGTTGACGTTACCGCCGTAAATTTTATTGTTTATAAGCGCGAGCGCGTGCGCGATAACCGCGACTTGTTGACTGTGTTCCATAATATTTTCTTCTCTGACCGAGCGCATAAGCGACCAACGCTTTATATATTTCATCCTATTTAGAAACGCGAAAAATTTAAACATTATAATATCCCCCTTATTAGTCGTTCTTCGTTCTAAAAATTTTTTGGTGGAAATTTATTTTACCATATTATTTTGCTTGACGCAATAAAATAAAAGTGATATTATGTGGCTAATAAAAAATTTTTTTAAATATTCGCTATGGGTGCCGCAAGGCTGAGATTATACCATTTGAATCCGCAAGGTAGTGCTTGAAGGAAATGCAAATTATAACGTTAGATTTTAACGCACCCTATGATCAGGGTGCGTTTTTTATTACGGCGTATAGCGGATATAAGGAGGTTCTATGTTTTTTAATTTACTCTCGTCCGTATACGCTGCGGACATCGCCGAGCCTATAATAAAATGGCTCACCATAGGCTTTGTCGGGGCAATCGTCCTAACCTTGCTTATTACCCTTCTCGTAAAGCGAGAAATTATAGGCGGAGTGGCAAAGGTTTCCCTTTATGCACTCGTACTATTCGCTCTCTGTATAGGTATAACTATGCTTTCGCTTGAAATAGCAAAGCACTACGACCTTGCTTACCTAGAAGAAAACTGGGTTTCCAAAGATATAGTGCCGTTTGTATTTATCCCTATACTGGTAACCCTTATACTCTTATTAGTCGGCTCAATCTTGCTGTTTTTTATCACCAAGAAAAAACCCGAACTCAAAAAAATAACTGGAATTATCGTGGGCGCAATTTGCGGTGTCGCACTCGTAATTACGATAGTTTTAATCGCAATCTTCTATTCGTCTAATATCGTAGGCGACGGATATTATTCTGAACACCTTGACAACCTTGCCTTATACCTATCGGCAGGACTTTTAATAGTTCTTGCAATCGGAGCGGCACTTATTCTCGGCAAAAAGGACAAGGGCGGTTTTTCTACTCGTTCACTTGCATTAGCCGGCGTTTGTATAGCACTTTCTTTTGCACTATCTTATATTAAACTTTGGGAAATGCCACAAGGCGGTACGGTAACGCTTGCGTCTATGCTACCTATAATGATTTTCTCTTATATTTACGGTAGCAAAAAAGGAATACTTATCGGGCTTATATACGGACTATTACAAGCGGTACAAGATCCTTATATAGTACACCCCGCACAGTTCCTTTTAGACTATCCGATAGCGTTTGCACTCACGGGATTTGCAGGCTCGTTAAAATACGTCAACGTGTTTAACAGCCGTCCGCAAATTAAGTTTGCTATCGGTGCAATAATCGGTGCGGCACTCCGCTTTTTTGCACACGTTTTATCGGGCGTGTTTGCGTTCGGAGCGTATGCAGGCGATCAGAATTTCTGGGTGTACAGTCTGGCGTATAACTCGTTTGTGTTTATAGACGTGCTACTCGTCATAGTAGTCGGCGTAATGCTCTTTTCTTCAAAAGCGTTCGTCAAGGAAATCAACAAAGATACGATTGAAAACGTTTAGTAGACAAATAAAGAGCGCGTTTGCAAAATTTGCAAACGCGCTCTTTTATTAAAATCTCTTTTTATATTTTTGCGGTGAAACGCCTTTTACGATCTTAAACTTTCTGGAAAAATAAACGTAATCCGTATACCCACAAAGTTCGGCTACTTCTGTAAGCGACATAGTGTTTTTATATATATCTATAAGGTTACAAGCATGCCTAATTCTAACGTCCGTCAAAAACTCGTTGGGCGTTTTTTTGTTAATTCTCTTAAAGTGTGCCCTTATATAATCTTCGGAATAACCGCTATTAATCAATAGCGCGTTTAAGTCCAATTCGCTATCGTAAAAATTCGATAGGATTTCCCCCACTATTTTATTTACCGCCAAATCCACGCCGTCTTGAATTTTAAGATTTTGCAAAACGAAACGCGCGTAAGCGTCGCAAAGCGCCCTCGTAAATTCTTTATTTCCGTATCTATTGTCGTAAATCATTTTTGCAAGTTTTAATCCTTCTTCTCTCTCGTTATCCGACAAAATAACAGGCTCAGTCAAATTAAACACGTTTCTAAATCCGCCTACGACGTATAAACTTTTCAAGCCCCCGTCCGATACCGAACAATGCAAGGTCTTTGGCGGAATTAATACGATATCCCCTTTTTTTATAGGATAACTTTTGCCCCAAAAATAAACGCGCCCCACACCGTCTAAATAAATTATTATCTCGTAATATCCGTGTTCATGTTCGGGGAACACCTTTTCTCTATAATTTGTTAAATCCGTTTTATATTCCATACTGTAGATTATACACAAAATCTATCTTTTGTGCAAGTTTATTTATAATATAAGATAACTATAATTTTTGCACAATGATATAATTTTGATAGTAAATAAAAGGAGATTTAACAATGTTGTTTTCTCGCAAGGACTTATCGAAAATAATAATTCCTTTGTTTATAGAACAAACTCTTGCCATAACCGTCGGCATGTTCGACTCGGTAATGGTTTCAAGCGTCGGTGAAGCGGCGGTATCAGGCGTTTCACTCGTCGACACGTTAAATCTTCTTCTCATTTATTTATTCACTGCACTCGCAGGTGGTGGCGCGGTAGTCATAAGTCAACTTATCGGTCAAAAAGATTACAAAAGAGCAAACGAAGCGTCTAAACAACTGCTCTATATTGTTTTTATCGTCGCTTGTGCTCTCACTCTTTTAGCCACCACGTTACGCACCCCACTGCTTAAACTTATATTTGGCAGTATAGAAAAGGACGTTATGGAGCACGCCAAAATCTACTTTTTATTTACGGCGCTATCCTACCCCTTTTTCGGCATATATAGTGCTTGCGCGTCAGTGTTTAGAGCAATGGGTAATTCGAGTATATCTATGCGCATTTCCCTTGCAATGAATATAATCAATATCGGTGGCAACGCGCTCCTAATATACGTTTTTAATATGGGCGCGGCAGGCGCGGCGATAGCAACTCTCTTTTCAAGAATAGTCGGCGCGGTAATTATATTGATTTTGACAAGAAACCCAAAAAACCAAGTATATATAGAAAAGCCGTTTTCTTATAAGATTAGCGCTTATTACGTAAAGCGTATTTGCGGTATAGGAATTCCAAACGGTTTGGAAAACGGAATGTTTCAATTCGGCAAGGTATTAACTCAAAGTTTAATATCTAGTTTCGGCACTATACATATAGCGGCAAACGCCGTTGCAAACTCACTTACCGCACTGCAATATATCCCCGGCACCGCCATAGGACTAACTATGGTAGTCGTCGTCGGCAGATGCGTCGGTGCAGGAGAGAAAGAACAGGCTAAAGCATACTCTAAAAAATTGCTCGGCATTACTTACGTCGCTATCTTGGCAATTTCTGCGATTCTTTGCTCCTTTTCCACCTTTTTCGTGGGCATGTATAACTTATCCGCCCAGTCGACGGCACTCGCTAAACAACTTATATTCTTCCACAGTATTTGCGTATGCACGATATGGCCTATCGCATTTCCCTTGACAAACGCTTTTAGGGCGGCAAACGACGTAAAATTTACAATGATAATATCCGTAGCGTCCATGTGGATTTTTAGAGTCGGTTTGAGTTTCGTTTTTGCCAAAGTAACAAACATAGGCGTCCCCTGCGTATGGATCGCAATGAGCTGCGACTGGATATTTAGAACGATCATTTTTGGAATTAGATATCTTAAAGGATCTTGGCTCAAAAAAGCGTGGCCAAACAACTCCCTTAAACAATAAACGGTATAAACTTTATTACACCATAAAAGGGATAACGATTTTTTTCGTTATCCCTTTTTTTTAATAGTTTATTACTCGTTCATTATAAGTGCTTTGATATTTCTTGCATTGCGTTTAATATAGGTGCGCTTTCAGAAAAACTCTTATCCCTTGCAACGATTTCCACAACGCCTTGCTTAATATTTCTCGGACTTACTATAACTCTTACGGGAACGCCTAAAAGGTCCGCGTCGGAAAACATAATGCCTGCGCTTACGTTTCTGTCGTCGTAAACTACTTCCACGCCTGCGTCTAACAAATCTTGATATAATTTATCTGCAAACTCTTTAACTTCTTGATTATCCGAACGAACGGCACATAAATGCACTTGGTACGGAGCGATAGCCTTTGGCCAAATAGGACCGTAATCGTCGTGATGAACTTCACATATCGCAGCGGCAAGACGACCGACGCCGATACCGTAACAACCCATGATAGGGTGTTGTAGGTTACCTTCACTGTCAACGTAAGTCATATCCATAGATTTTGTATATTTAGTGCCTAACTGGAATATATTTCCCACTTCTACACCGCGAGAGATGGTGATAGAGTGCTTGCCACAGTGCGGACAAATACCGCCTTCTTGTATTTTTGCAAAATCGTGGAACTCTACGTTCGGCATATCCCTATCCATATCGAGCCCCGTATAGTGATAATCTACCACGTTTGCACCGCAAGCGAGATTATTCATATTTTTTAACGAATTATCGTAAAGTACGATAAAATCACCGTCTAATTTGTACGGCCCGATAAAACCTGCATTTAAACCGCAATCTTCGGTAATTACCGCAGGGTGAATATCAAAGCCTAAATAGTTGGTCAATTTCGTTTCGTTTACCTCCAAATCACCACGCAAGAACAATACGATATATTTATCGTCGGAATTTCTTTGGTAAACGACCGCTTTACAAGAATTCTTTTGATCGGAATTTAAGAAAGTACAAACTTCTTCAATAGTGTGTTTGTTGGGAGTATACACTAACTTTAATTCTTCGGACGGGGTAGTTCTCTTATAATCGATAATGCTTTCGGCCGCTTCCATATTAGCGCGATAATCACACTCCGAGCATATAGCGATAGAATCTTCACCGATATCCGTTAAAAGCATAAATTCATGGGATATACTTCCGCCCATCATACCGGAATCTGATGCGACCGAGATAACTTCAGGAATACCTACCCTTTCAAAAATGCGCTCGTAAGCCTTGTGACATTTATCGTAATATTCTTCTAAATCGCTTTGACTGGTATGAAAGGAATAGGCGTCTTTCATAGTAAATTCGCGAACTCTCATAAGTCCTGCTTTCGGTCTTGCTTCGTCGCGGAATTTAGTTTGGATTTGATATATCATAAAAGGATACTTATTGTAACTTTGCGCGTATTCTCTTACGAGTTGAACTGCCGCTTCTTCATGCGTCATGCCGAGAACGAGCGGACCGTCGCTTCTATCGTTAAAGCGTACTAATTCTTTACCGATACTTTCATATCTGCCCGACTCTTGCCAAAGCGACGCAGGCATAACGACGGGGAACTGAACTTCTTGACCGTCGATTTTATCCATTTCTTCTCTTAATATTTGTTCTATTTTACGCGTTATGCGCTTTAACGGCATAAATGAAGAGAATATACCGTTTGCAACGTATTTCATATAACCGCCACGAACCATTAACGCGTGGCTGTCAACCGTACAATCAGACGGTCTTTCTTTAAACCTTTCTCCTACTAACTTTTCTAACTTCATAAATAACCTCCGTTTATTTTGAGTATAAAAAAACCCTAAACTGTTTTAATCAGTCTAGGGCGAACTAACAACGTCCGTGTTACCACCTAAATTCGGATAAAATATCCGCGCTCCATCGGTACTAATTACCGTTTCTCTATAACGGGAGAACCCGACGCAACTTACTTAAACATACCGTCCGTTCTGCGCGTAGCTCCAAAATGGGTTCGGACACTTATCATTAAAGACTTGCACCTACCGTCTTCTCTCTAAAAAATCCAAGCGCCTACTATTTCTTTTCATAGCCGTTCTACGTTTAATTTTTGACTATTTTAGCATAAAAATAAAATAAAGTCAATACATTTTAACCGTTTTATAAAATTGCCGATATGTTGCGCGGTTCTATACGTTTTAATATTCGTAAACGACGAGTGCATACCCTTTAACTACGTTTATTGAAACGTTACTATCGGTTGCGACGTTACTTATACCGCGCGTATCAGCGTTGGTAAGCGTAAGACTATCAAGCGGATAATAAAGCCCTTTACTTTCCGTTACCGTACACTCGTTGCCGTACGGCAGGATTGATAGCGCGCTACCTTTTTTTACGGTAAGTTCAGTCTTGCCACAAGCGAGTTCGGTTAGATAGCCTTTTTCTTTTATACTGGCTTTTAAGCCTATATTCTTTGCAATTTTAAGCAATACTATATTGCCGAGAACGTGCTCAATCTTTCCACCGTACGCGCCGTAAATAGTAATCTCGTCTGCACCGCACTCTTTTGCAAAACGCACTGCGCGCTCTCCGTCGGTAAAATCCTTTTCCACGTCCAGCCCTATTATCTTTTCACCGTCGGGGACGTTACCTAAACTGTCGAAATCCCCCACTACCCCAAGTACGTTTTTTTCACCTATCTGCTCTTTAAATTTATAAGCGGCGTCGGCGTAAATAACGTCATTTTCACTTACGATAGCAGTGATTGACGGGGCTTTTAATATTATTGCTACTTTCATAATTTAATCAACTCGTCAAGCCCTTCTATATAACCGTCGAAACCCTTGCCTGTAATCGTCTTAAAAGCATACTTGCCGACGTAGGAAATCTGACGAAAATCTTCACGCTCGTTTACTGCGGAAATATGAACTTCTACGGTAGGAATATTTACCGCCTTTAAGGCGTCCAAAATAGCCACGCTCGTATGAGTATACGCACCGGGATTAATAACGATACCGTCGTATTTTTTATACGCTTTTTGAATAGCGGTAACTATCGCCCCTTCGTGATTAGATTGGTAACATTTCACCTTAACGCCACGGTTTTTCGCGCCGTCTTTGATAAGTTTAACTAGTGCCTTATAATCCCTATCCCCGTAAATGTTTTTTTCTCTAATCCCGAGCATGTTGAGATTTGGACCGTTAATTACGAGTATTTTCATAATTTTTCAATAACTCCTTCAACCGCGCTAACTAGATCCTTGTCGTTGTCAATGACAAAATCTGCAAACGCAGCGTATTTATCCTTTCTTTCTTCAAACAATTTCTTTACCGTTTCTAAATCTTTAGAGAGCGGTCTACCGTCTGTAACGAGTGACTCTATATCTCTTTTTATCCAAAAAATCTTACCGTTGCTTTTGAGCGGAAAATAATTTTCTTTATCCTTTATAACCCCACCGCCCGTCGCAATAACCTTACCGGTAAGTTTACCTACGTCCTTTAACACCTGTTTTTCAAGAGCGCGGAAATAATCTTCACCACTCTCTTTAAAAATAGTAGGTATATCCCTGCCGTCACGATTTACTATCTCTTGGTCAGTGTCTATAAACTCTCTATTAAGCGCGTCCGCAACCGCCTTTCCAACAGTGCTTTTGCCACTACCCGGCATACCTACCAAAACGACGTTTAGCGTTTCTTTAGATAAAGTACTTAAAACCTTTTCTATAACGTCGTCGGATACCTTTTTATTAAAAAAGTGCTCCATTGCAAACTTTGCCTGTGCAACGAGCATAGGCAAACCGTTGGTATACCGAACGCCCATAAGTTTTGCTTGACAAGTCAAATACGTCGTGTCAGGATTATATATCGCGTCCGCGACCCCCGATAAATTCTTAAACGGCGCAAGGTCTATCGGCGACTGGTAGTTGTTTGGATACATACCGACGGGCGTAGTATTTATGATAACATCCGCATCGAAATGCCTGTCTAAATTCTCGTAATTATTCTCTCCCGAACGGGAAACGACTATAACTTTTCTCGCTCCTAAATACTTTGCTACTGCAACCGAAGTATTGCTTGTTCCGCCACTGCCGAGAATTAAAACCTTTTTACCTAAAAGTTCAATCCCTGCGCGTGAAAACATATAACGCATACCGTCAAAGTCGGTGTTATATCCCGTCTTGACGCCGTCCCTAAAGACTACCGTGTTTACAGCGCCTATTTTTTTAGCGCTATCGTCGATAACGTCAAGACATGGCATTATATCTTTTTTATACGGTATAGTAACGTTATAACCCGTATATCCGCCGTTTTTAGCAAAATCCGCTACGCTTTCCGGTTCAAGTTCGATTAGGTCGTAAACGTAATCGCCCAAAAGCGCGTGTATCTTTTTAGAATAACTGTGTTTTAACGTTCTACCGATAAGACCGAATTTTTCCATAATCAAACTTTTTCGCTATACGCGCCAAGGAAGGTAAACTGTTCGGTAGAGTCGTCAAGTTCAATAAGAAGATTTTGTACGCCCTTACCCTTGATGTCACACTCAAAGTCAAAGTAGAACATAAACTCAAAACTCGATCCCACTATCGGGCGCGATTCAAGTTTGGTTAAGTTAATCCCAAGATTAGAAAACTTTGAAAGAAGTTTATTAAGACTGCCCGGCGAATTTTGCGGAAGGGTTGTCATAATACTTATCTTGTTAGCGTCTTGATAAAATTCCATATCTTTTGCGATAAGGATAAAACGCGTATAATTGTTATCTGCATCTTGAACGTTAGTTTCCAAAAGTTTCAAGCCGTAAAGGTCGGCACACTCTCTTGAAGATATTGCCGCAGCGTCCTTTCTACCGCTTTCCGCGAGCATTTTTGCAGCAACCGCCGTATTCGCGCAAGCCGTAATCTTTGCTAACGGGAACTTTTCAAGATACTTTTTGCATTGTGTAATCGCTTGCTCGTGCGAAAAAATTTCCTTTACGTCTTTAAGGGAAGTATCCTTATTTACTATAAGGTTGTGATTTATCGATACGCGCAAACTCTTTACTATATAGAACTTATGCGCTTTCATAAGGTCGTAAACCTGATTTACCGAGCCTGCCGAACTGTTTTCAATCGGCAAAACGCCGTACTTGCAAAACCCCTTTTCAACCGCTTGGAATACACCGTCGAAATTCTTAAAGTAGGTAATGTCGGCAAGTTCAAACATTCTATCCGCCGCTATGCCCGAATACGCGCCCGCAACGCCTTGACAAGCGACCTTTGCTCTTGCAGGAAACTTGAGTTCACCTTTAGAAAGTGCTGATTTAATCTTTTCGCCAAGTTCGGTTTTATATTCGGCGTTCATCGTCTGATACGCCTTGCTCGTTTCAAACATGGTTTCAAACACACGCTTTAAATAAACTTGCATGTCTTCTTCAACGTTTTCGGTAACGCGTAGTAAAATCTTTCTTTCGCGGTCGGGATCGTTCACAGCTTTTCCGCTCTGCTTTTTCGCTTCGCTCACTTGCTTTACGAGATTCATCCTTTCCCCGTAAAGTTCTGCAATCTTGTCGTCTATACCGTCTATGCGCAATCTTATATCACTTAAATCCATTTTAGTTTCTCCTTAAATACTGTCGTATATTGCTATTGCCGCTATCGCTTCGATAACGGGTACGGCTCTCGGCGTTATACACGCGTCGTGCCGTCCTTCTATTTTCAACTTAACGTTTTTCTTCTCCGTTAAATTTACGCTGTCTTGCTCTTTACCTATAGACGGAGTAGGCTTTATAGCCACCCTAAAAGTTATAGGCATACCGTTAGCCATACCGCCGTTTATTCCGCCGTTATTGTTGGTCTTTGTCTTAACCGTACCGCCGTCGTAATAAAAGGCGTCGTTTGCCATACTTCCTAGCATATCGCTTATACCAAACCCCGTGCCAAACTCTATACCTTTTACCGCAGGAACTGCAAACGCAAGAGAAGATATAACGCTCTCTAAACTATCGAACATGTATTCCCCTGCGCCGACGGGTACGCCGGTTATAACGCACTCGATAACACCGCCAACCGAGTCGCAACCAAGCCTTGCACTCTCGATTTTTTCCATCATCTCATCCTTAACGCCGTTATCTAACAACGGAAAAGATTTATCGAGCGAGTTAAAATCAAACTTTTCTACGTCTATATCTGAATACGACTTTCCTTTTACGCCACCTATAGCAGATATATAAGCGTTTATCTTTATTCCTTTACTTTCTAAAATTTGTTTACAAATACCGCCGGCAATACACATAGGCGCGGTCAATCTTCCCGAAAACTTTCCGCCGCCACGGTAATCAAAACCGTTGCCGTATTTAGTCCACGCAACGTAATCTGCGTGCGCAGGGCGCGGAGTCTTTACCACGTTATCATAATCGGCACTTCTCTGTTCTGAATTTTTAATAACCGCCCTAAAATGCGACGCTAAAATTCCACCGTCAAGCCCTTCTTCGATAATGACCTTATCACCTTCAAGACGTTTTGTGGAATACGCCGCCTTTTTGGCTCTACGTCTATCCATAAACTCTTGCAAAACGAGAGTATCGACCTTTTCGCCGTCAAAGCCGTCCACTACCACGCCTATTTCGAGTGCGTGCGACGCGCCGAATATTTGCACGTTTAATTTTCTGCCGTGAAAACACGACTGTTGTTTGTCGTTAAACGTCACTTTTTACGCCACCTACCTTTATATAGTCTTCAAAGAACGTTGGGTAAGACTTATCCACCGCTCTTACGTCGGTTATAATGCTATCACCTAAAACGCCTGCACCGAGTACTGCCGCCGCCATAACAACCCTATGGTCGTTAAAGGAATCGGCTTTTCCTGCCGTCGGGCTATTCCCGTGTACGATAAGACTGTGCCCGTCGCTTTCAGCGCTAATGCCGAAAGCCTTTAGCGTCGCTATAGTGGACTCTACCCTGTCGCTCTCTTTTATCTTTAGTCTTTCTATGTTGTTAATTATCGTGTCCCCGTCCGCAAACGCTGCGAGAGCAGCAGTCACCGGAACTAAATCCGGACAGTTTTCCGCGTCGAACGTAAACGCTCTAAGTTTTGCTTTTTCCACTGTCACTGAGTCGCCGTCAATCGACAGTCTTGCCCCTGCTTTTTTTAGAATTTCAAGTATAGCCCTATCGCCTTGAACGCTATTGACGTTAAGTCCGGTAACTTTTACCGAGCCTGCAACCGCGCCGAGCGTTAAGAACGCCGCCATATTCGACCAGTCGCCTTCAGGCAGAATATCACCCGAATATTTTTGGTTGCCACGAATTTTATAACCGTTATCGGTCGGTATTATATTTACGCCAAAACTCTTTAATACTTCAAGCGTTATCAAGACGTAAGGAGCGGAAACCAAGGGCGTCGTTAAAACAATTTGGCTATCGCCGTCGAGTACGGGTAACGCCATCAAAAGTCCCGATATGTATTGAGAACTTATATCCCCGCGTATACGGTACTCACCTGCAGTAAGTTTGCCCGAAAGGGTTATTTTATCACCGTGGTTCCGTGCCATAACGCCGTGTTTAGAAAAAACCGAAAACAACTCTTCGTTTGGTCGGGATAAGAGCCTACCGTGTCCTAAAAAAACGTACTCTCCACCAAGCACGGCTGTCAACGGCAATAAAAACCGCAAAGTTGAGCCTGATTCACCGCAATCGAGAACTTTCTCTCCGCGTTTAAGCGCCTTTAAACACTCTTCTGTAACGGTTATGTCTTTAGATGAAAAACCGTCGCACTCTGCAGTAGGCTCACCGCCTGAAAGAAAATTGCATATAGAAATTCTGTGCGCATAGGATTTTGACGGGATTGCTTTAAGCGTTCCCTTAATATCCGCGCCACTTATCCTTACGTTCATGAAAGGAACTCCTTTATTTCCGTTACGGGAATTTTAACCGGTCTGCAATCGCCTACTCCGTAAATTGCAATCAAGGTTATATAATCGCCGTTTCTCTTTTTATCTACGAGCGCGCGCTCTGCGACGTCTTCTATTTTATAAGGGCAAACGTTTTTACCTACGCATTTCTCCACGACCTTTGTCATCTCGTCGAAAATAACGCCGTCTATATATCCCTTTTTAAGTGACGCTTTGAGTATAATATCAAGCCCCATCGCAACCGCTCTGCCGTGCGCAATTTTATATGCGCTTAAGTTTTCTATTCCGTGCGCAGGGGTATGTCCTAGATTCAAAAGTTTACGCATACCGCTCTCAAACTCGTCCGCTTCTACGACCTTTCTTTTGTAGTCTACCGAAAGGTATACTAAATCTTCTATAGCGTAATCTTTTCCGCTCATAAGATCAAAAACTTTTTTATCTAATATAGCGTACTTTGCCGCTTCACCCATGCCGTCTATATAAATTTCGTCGGGAAGAGAACTTAAAGTTTTTGTATCGCATAAAACTAGCGACGGTTGCTTAAACGCGCCTACTAGATTCTTGCCCGACGGTAAATCTATCGCCGTTTTTCCACCGACCGACGAGTCTATTTGCGATAAGAGCGTGGTGGGTATTTGAACGTATTTTATACCGCGCAAATACGTAGCCGCCGCAAACCCTGCCATATCGCCGACCACTCCACCGCCAAGCGCGACTAACGCGTCCGTTCTGGTGAGTTGATTTTCCGCGAGAAAGGTTAAAATCTTTCCGTAAGTATCTAAATTTTTGCTCTCTTCTCCGTGCAAAAATACGAACTTTACCACCTTATATCCTACGCCTTCAAGCGAGTTTATAACGGTATCTGCGTAAAGCGCGTTTACCGTGTCGTCGGTAACGAGCGCAATCTTTGCGTTATTACCTATCGCTTTAAGCAAAAACTCACCCGCTCTTTCTATTAAATTTTTACCTATTAAAACGTCGTATTCACCCGATGCCTTAACTTGTATTTTGCGTACCGTATTATCTATCATTTAACTTACTTCTTCTCATTTTTTCCGATAAAAGTTTTTTCTCGTTGCCGTCGGCAAGAAGTTCTTTCATCTTTTCTTTATTCTTATCTTTAAGCGCCTGTTTATATTCGTTAAGGCTACTTATAATACAATCTATTTCCCCGACCAAAAAATCGGCGTTATCTATAGTTAACTGCGACCACATTTCGGGTGATAATCTCGCAACGCGCGTCATATCTCTAAAACTGCCTGCGGAAAAGCCCATAAACTCGGTAGCCGTATCGCTCTTTATATACGAACTCGACACTAAATGTGCGAGTTGTGACGTAAACGCTATTATCTTGTCGTGATTTTCCGCAGTAGTTATGACCACTTGTCCAAACCCTATATCGAGCGAAAACGCTTTAAGTTCTGCAATCCGTCTTAAATCTGCCTTTACTGGTACGAGTATCATACTCGCTTTGTCAAATAGCGTTGCCGTCGAGTGGCTTACCCCTGAAAACTCACGCCCTGCCATAGGGTGCGTGCTTATAAAATCCAAGTTAGGATACTCTTTAGAGAGCCTTTTCATCTGCGCGACTACCCTGCGTTTGTTACCGCAACAATCGCAAACGAGCGCACCGTCTTTGAGTTTTTTACAATACTCTTCAAGCACTGATTCTAACGATTCGGGATAAAGCGAGAAAAACACTACGTCTAAATCTTTTATATTGTCTTCGGTAAGTTCGTGATGGTATGCGGATAAAAGTTTCCCGTCAAGCATTGCTCTGTGTGAAATATCAGCCGCATATACCGTGTGTTCGGTTTTCTTTACAATCGTTCTACCGAGCGAACCACCGATAAGCCCTAATCCTACTATTCCTATATTCATAAATTATTACCGTCGCAATTTTTGCCAACTATCGGGAGCATTGAATTTATTTTGCCCATAAGATCTTTAAACTGTTCGGGGTTGAGTGATTGCGCCCCGTCGCAAAGCGCGCATTTGGGATTGTTGTGAACTTCTATGATAAGTCCGTCTGCACCTGCCCCTACTGCCGCAAGCGACATAGGCGCTACGTATTTTGCTATACCCGTAGAGTGGCTAGGATCAATTATTATCGGTAAATGCGTTTTGTCTTTTAGCGCAGGAACGGCAGACAAGTCTAATGTGTTTCTCGTCATCGTTTCAAAAGTTCTTATACCGCGCTCGCAAAGTATAACTTCGCTATCTCCTTCCGCCATAATATACTCTGCACTCATTAGAAGTTCTTGCAAAGTGTTTGCAAGTCCACGCTTTAATAGAATAGGCTTGCCCGTCTTTCCCACTTCTTTTAAGAGTTCAAAGTTTTGCATATTCCTTGCGCCTATCTGAATAACGTCTACGTCCTTAAAGAGATCAAGGTCGGTAACGCTTAAAAGTTCGGTAACTACTGGCAGCCCCGTTTCTTTTTTTGCTTTAAGTAAAAGTTCTATGCCCGTTCCCTTTAAGCCTTGGAACGCATACGGTGACGTTCTCGGCTTAAACGCGCCGCCACGGAGCATCGTTGCACCCGCTTCTTTTACCGCTTTAGCAACTTCTATAATCTGCTCTTCCGTTTCAACCGAACACGGTCCTGCTATAACCTGAAAATTTAGTCCGCCGATTTTACGCCCCGCAATATTTACGACCGTATCTTCGGGATGGAATTTTCTATTCGCGTTTTTATAAGGCTCTTGCACGCGCTGAACTTGTTCAACGATATCCAGAGTTGAAATAAGGTCTATATCCACTCTACTCGTATCACCGACAAGTCCTAACACGGTAGAAGATTCACCGCGACTGACGTGTACGTCAAGTCCTAAATCCTTAATCCAGTCCACCAAGTTAGTGAACTGCGCCTTTTCACATGAGTTTTTTACTACGATAATCATAATATATCTCCAGTATTTTATTTTTTAATTTATCAGGCGTGATGCCTGTGGTATGTTGACAACTTATGTTGTTATTATTTTATAACCCAGAACTATCATACGTTTCCAAGTTAACGAACAAGAACGTGACGTTGCACGTTTGTTTTTTATTTTTAGATAATTCACTTTAATAAATAATATAAAAGATTTCTTTTTATCTATCCCCACACCCACCGCCGACCGCATCGCGGTCGGCGGTGGGTGTGGAGTAAAAATTATCATGATTTTTTAATATCTATTATTATGTGTTTGCTCTATCGTTTATTTATTGATAAGCGTGACGCGCGTTAGAACTAACTTTTTTACCTTGC
>JAFTIG010000048.1 GCA_017457015.1 Clostridia bacterium
AAAGTTCGTCAAGTTTATCGGTAAGTTCGTTGCGCTTATCCACAAGATTATTTCTCTCTATCGACATAGTTCCCGTATTGAGTTTAATATCCGAAAGCGACTCAATCGATTCTATAATCTTTTTTCTGTTAGCGTCTGCGAGTTCTTCACCGAGATTAATCTTTTCAGTTAATGTCAATACTTTGCGCGAAAGTTTTTCCGCTTTTTCTTGTAGCGCTTTAACTTGCTCTTCGTCTGCCGTAAGTTGAGTATGATTGATAGAAAAAGCCTGCTTACAATCTTCTATAAGTTTTAAATTATCTTTAATCTCGTTTTCCGCACGCTCTATCTGACTTTTAAGATATGATATTTTTTGTTCGTAAAGTTGTTTTGCTCCCGACGCCTTTTCCATACCGACACGCTTTTCCAAAAGTTCGTCGTTAAGAGTTCTTAATTTTGAATCGGCTTCGTTTATATCCGAGAAAATCTTATCGTATTCCGCTTGAGCGGCGGTAAGTTCTTCGTTACGGAGAGCCGATTGTTCGTCTATACCCTTGATACGAACGTTTATTTTGCCCTTTGCGGCCTCTACCCCGTCCGCTTTTGCAATGTAAGTGTTAAGTTCGTGGTGCTTTAACTGCTCGGAAAGTTCGTTAAACTCCTTTGCCTTTGCCGCTTGGCGTTCTAACGGACCGAGTTGGTTTTCTATTTCGGTAAGTATATCGATATAACGAATCAAGTTTTCACGCGTACGCTCTAACTTTCTTTCCGATTCGTTTTTACGGGATTTGAACTTTGCAATGCCCGTTGCTTCTTCAAAAATAGTACGGCGATCTTCTGGCTTTGCCGACATAATTTCTTCAACCTTGCCCTGACCGATAATGTTATAGCCGTCCTTACCTATACCGCACTCGTGGAGTAAATCGACTATATCGCGCAGTCTTGCAGGCTGTTTGTTAATATACTATTCACTCTCACCACTACGGACTAGTTTACGGGTTATTATAACTTCATTATAGTCGATAGAAAACATCCTGTTGGAGTTGTCAAAATACAGCGAAACTTCACAGTAAGAAAGCGATTTTCTACCCTGCGTCCCACTAAAAATGACGTCTTGCATGCTTGAACCACGCAAACTTTTTGCCGACTGTTCACCGAGCACCCAACGTATAGCGTCGGCAACGTTACTCTTGCCACAACCGTTAGGGCCTACGATACCCGTTATGCCTTCGCCAAACTTGATCTCCGCCTTGTCCGCAAAGGATTTGAATCCGTAAAGTTCAACCTTTTCGAAATTCACTTCTTATTACCACCTTTATTTATTCTTTTGAGTGCGAGCGCCGCCGCGACCGATTCCGCCGCCTTTTTGCTACTGCCTTCGCCCTCTGCTATTCGCGTGCCGTTTAATAGTGCCGCCACGCGGAATTCCGGCTTATGGTCTGGACCTTTTTTCCACAAAGTTTCATAACCGACCGAGCCGAGTTTATTTTTTTGAACGTATTCTTGAAGTTTATTTTTATCGTCGCTCTTTGACTTTGCCGTACGCTTTTTATCACTCTCTTCTCTTTTTTCAAAGTCCGCGATAATCGTGTTCTTGATAAATTTTCTAACAGGAACGAGTCCGCCGTCTAAATATATGCCTGCAACGAGCGCTTCGTAAATACTCGAATACAACTTTTCGTCGTGACCGATTGATTTGCCTTGTCCGCGACCGAGAAGAACGTATTCGTTTAGTCCTAATTTTAACACCGATTTTAAGAGTGGTGTTCTACTGACTATTTCCGAACGTTTTTTAGTGAGTTTACCTTCGTCGCCGTGAGAGTTTTTATATAGATACTCGGTAACGACGAATTCCATAATTGAATCGCCGAAAAACTCCAAGAGTTCGTTATCCTTTTCTCCGTGCTCGTTTGCGTACGACGCGTGCGTGAAACATTGACGGAGCAACATTTTATCTTTGAATTTATATCCTATTTTATTCTCTACGCCGTCAATATCAAAAATAAGCATTATGCGTTTCCTTCTTCAGGTTGATTAAGTTCAAGTTTTTCGGTAATCTTATCCGAAATATCAAACGTTGCGTAATGTGCCGCTTGCAGAACGCCCGCCTTAATTGCCGCACGTTTTGACGAGCCGTGAGCCTTTATAACCGCCTTATTTACGCCGAGAAAGAGTGCTCCGCCATGGTTGTTATAGTCGAGTTCAGTCTTCATCTTGTTAAACGTATCTTTCAAGAAAAGACCGCCGATTTTACCTTTAAGCGAGCCGTAAACGCTCTGTTTTATAAGTTTAAGTATCATCTTTACTGCGCCTTCAATGCTCTTAACGGCAATGTTGCCTGCAAAACCGTCGGTAACTACTACGTCGATTTCACCCGTCAAGATGTCGCGACCTTCAATGTTTCCAACGAAATTGATACCCTTTAATTCTTTAAGCATAGGCAACGCTTCGTGAATAAGCATATTGCCTTTCTCGTCTTCCGTGCCGTTAGACAAAAGCGCAACTTTGGGATTTTTTACGCCGAGTGCTTCTGCATACGCCGCGCCCATTAAAGCAAACTGGACTAAATTTATGCTTTTGCAGTCCGCATTTGCGCCAGAATCGAGAAGTAATACTTTTTTACCGTCGATAACGGTAGGCATTATAGGACAAAGCGCAGGACGGTTTACCCCTTTGATTCTGCCGAGTTTAAGCGTTGCGCCAACTAATACCGCACCCGTAGAGCCTGCCGAAACAAAGGCTTTTGCTTCGGGGTTTTCTTTGAGTTCCTTGAAAGCAACGCAAATGGAACTGTCGGGCTTTCTTCTAACTGCGACGGTAGGTTCTTCTTCACAAGTGATAACGTCGGGCGCGTGTATTATCGATACCCTTTTTTTATCGTATTCGTAGCCTGCAAGAAGGTTATTAATAACATCTTCTTTGCCTACCAAAACGGCTTCAAAATCACCGCGTTCTTTAAGCGCTTCAACAGTGCCTGCTATAACTTCTTCAGGTGAATGATCTCCACCGAAAGCGTCTATCAAAATTTTCATAATTTTTTCTCCGTATTAGTTTTCAAGTGTGCCGACCGTTCTCGGGAACGGGAGAACGTCGCGAATATTTGCTATGCCTGTTAAGTACATTATCATTCTTTCAAAGCCTAAACCGAATCCCGAGTGGACTACTCCGCCGTATTTTCTCAAATCAAGGTAAGACTTGTAATCTTCTGCATTGAGTCCGCACTCTGCCATACGCTTTTCTAAAACGTCCATTCTCTCTTCTCTCTGACTACCGCCGATAAGTTCGCCGATACCAGGAACTAAAAGGTCGCTTGCCGCAACAGTTTTACCGTCGTCGTTAAGTCGCATATAGAATGCCTTGATTTCCTTGGGATAATCGGTAAGGAATACGGGCTTTTTAAACACTTCTTCGGTAATATATCTCTCGTGTTCGCTTTGAAGATCGCAACCCCAGTAAACGGGCGCGTCAAAACGATCCTTTACCTTTTCTAAAATTTCTATCGCTTCGGTATAGGTTAAACGCTTAAATTCGTTGCCCCTTACGTTGTTTAATCTTTCAATAAGACCTTTATCGATAAACGCGTTAAGGAAATTAATTTCTTCAGCACAAGTTTCCATAACGTAGTCTATTATAAATTTAACCATTGCTTCTGCACAATCCATATCGTCTGATAGATCTGCAAAAGCAAGTTCAGGTTCTATCATCCAAAACTCTGCCGCGTGACGAACGGTGTTAGAATGTTCTGCCCTAAAAGTAGGTCCGAAAGTATAGACGTTTGCGTACGCCATTGCAAAGTTTTCTACGTCAAGTTGTCCAGAAACGGTAAGGCTTGCTTTCTTTCCAAAAAAGTCTTGTTTATAGTCGCAAGCGCCGTTTTCTACGGGAACGTTGTCAAGGTCCAAAGTAGTTACTTGGAACATTGCGCCTGCACCTTCACAGTCACTGCCCGTAATAATCGGAGTATGAACGTAAACGAAACCGCGTTCGTTAAAGAATTTGTGTATTGCGAAAGCCGCCTCACTCCTAATCTTAAATACTGCGTTGAAAGTATTAGTTCTCGGACGGAGATGTGGCATTGTACGCAAAAATTCTAAAGTGTGTCGTTTTTTCTGCAACGGATATTCGGGCGTGGACGTGCCGAGCACCGTTATTTCGTCTGCATTTATTTCAAACGGCTGTTTATTTTCCGGCGTTAAAATAAGCGTACCCTTTACCATAAGGCAAGCGCCGACGTTTTGTTTTGCAATATCGTCGTAGTTAGCCACTTTACTTCTGTCAAATACTATTTGGCAGTTTTTAAAATACGAACCGTCGTTGAGTTCGATAAAGCCGAAAGATTTACTATCTCTTATAGTCTTTGCCCAACCGCATACGGTTACCGTTTTGCCACCGAATTCGGCGGCGTTTTTGAATATCTTTTTAAGTTCAGTCCTTTTCATAGTTGCACCTTCGTATATATTTTAAAATTATACTATTATATTTTAACATAAAATAAAGGGATTTTCAAGAATTTTTACCACCTTTTTACACCCTACTTACCGCTAAAATAAAAAATCCCCGAAATTTTTTCGGGAATTTTAACGTTTAACTTTCTTTTTCCTGTGTTTGTTCTACTATCATAGGTGGTTTTTCGTCTTTTAACGCCATGACGTAAGCGCCATACTGTTCGTCCGTAAGATGAACGACTTTATTCTTTTTCTTCTTTTTTGACATATTATCCATCTCCTTTTAAGGTTTACGTTTATTATCGGCTTATCGGCAATTTTTTATACCGCCCTATACCGAATAAATTATTAACCCCAAAATACCTGAAAGTAAAATCACGACTACCGAATTTATATTGAACTTTTTTACCGCAATAAACGCTAACGCAGATATAACGAGTGCCCTTAAATCAAAATTAAATCCGCTAATAAACCCGTAGAGTGAACTCGCAGAAAAGAGCGCAGTCAAAAAAATGCCGATCCCTGCAGACGCGATAAGCCCCGAAACGGCAGGCTTGACGCCGAGCATTACACCGTTTACAGCCTTTGTTTTTCCAAACTTTACCATGATAAAATAAAAAGCCGTGCAAATTATAAAAGACGGTATTAAAAAAGCAAGCGTGCTTATTACTCCGCCAAAAAAACCGCCGACCTTTAAGCCGACGAAAGTCGCGCTGTTTATGCCGAAAGGTCCGGGCGTAGTTTCAGATATAGTTATCATATCGCTAAACTCTTGCTCGGTCAAATAGCCGTATCCGTTCACTATCACGCTTTCGGTTATAGGTATAGACGCATGCCCACCGCCTATGGAAAAAAGTCCGACCTGCAAATACGCTAAAAAAAGATTTAAATATATCACTCTTTCTTGCCCCTTTTGTTTTCGGCAAAATACCTTAAATATGAAAACGCTACGCCGAGCAATGCCGACAGTATAATCATATATACCACAACGTTTAATTCAAACAAAAATGAAGCCGAAAAACTGACTAAAAAACTTACTGCAAGCAGTGCCGTTTCAAATAAATTTTTCTTTAGTAAAGTATCTTTTATCGTATCGTAAACAAGACATGCTATTACCCCTGCGACGCCGGCTTGCATACCTGCCATAAGTGCGGAAACGAACGCCAAATCCTTTACCAAATCGTAAAAAAAATAAAGTCCCGTTATGACCGTAAAAGGCGGTATTACACTACCTAAAACGGTTGCTATCATACCGAGTACGCCCGCTGTTTTAAGCCCTATCAAAATGGATACGTTAAGCGCGATAGAGCCGGGCGACGCTTGCGCAACCGCAACGTAGTCGTCCATCTCTACGTCAGTAATCAACGAGAGCTTTTTAACGAAGGTTTCTCTTAATAATTTAAGCACTACGAAACCGCCGCCGAACGCCACTGCCGAAACGTAGAGCGAGAAATAAAAAAGTTTAAGAAATTTTTTAAAATTAAATTTTTTCATGCTATATACCCGAAACGACCGTCAAGTGACGGTCGTTTCTTTGATATTATATGCAATTAAAAATAATTTTTGTCAATGCGCGTTTTTGCCTGCGTCTTTAATCTTTTTAAACGTCTTATCGCTTTTAAAATCTCTCACCTTGTCGTACTCACCGCCAAGCGCTTCGATAGCAAAACGCAATTCTTCAAAATCGGCGTAACTGATTTTTTCACGCTCGATTTCCGCCATTAAAAATGGTAGCGCTCGGTCGTCGCCGTACTTTGCAAGATAGCCTGCATAAAGCGGTATATTGTCGGGATGCTTTGCAAACTCGGCAACGAGTATATCAAAAACTCTGTCGTCTTTTTTACATCCCGCTAAAATTTCGGTAAGATATTCTTTTACCTTTAAGTCGCAATCTTTAAACTGCGCAAGCACTTCTTCTTTTACTATTTCCGACCGATCTCTTAAATACTCGGTAGCGAGTTCTTTTATCACTTCAGAATAATCCCAAAGCACCATTTGCAAGTACTTATTTAAACACTTGGTCGAGTTCATATCACTTAACATATTCATAACGTAAAGAGTAAACTCTTCGCTAAAATCGCTATCAAGCGCTATAATTAGAGCGTCTTCGTTATCCTTATTTCCCGTAACGGCTTCACATAAAAAGTCGGAAACTGCAACGCCTTTATCCAAATGCGCCTTTAAGCACTCTAGAAGGTCTTTGCCTGAATACGCTTTGTAGTACTCGTTGGGGGTTTTGCCGTCAAGTTCAACAAGTTTTTCATCACCAAATTTTAGGTATAGTTCGGGGATTTTATTCTCTATCTCTTCGGGCTTAACCTTTCCTATATTTTTATACACGAAATCCGATATGTAATTATCAAAAAGTTGATCTACGTCTATAACCTTAATCATTATTTTCTCCTTTAAAGCCTTTGTAAATTTCCTGTAATTTTTTAAGTTTATAATCGCTTATTTCAAAAAGGTGCATAACTTCTTTATCGTCGCTTAAACGTTCTAATCCACACTCTGAAAGTATAAGTGCGGCAAGTTCTTCGTTGTTGACTTCTGCGTCGGTAACCACGCCTTTTAGCGCCTTAAAAACCTTATCCGTCACTTTTGCCACCACGGAATAATCCTGACTTTCACAAAAAGCAAGTCTTGATAAAAGCAGTGCGTATGCAGAAAAATAAACCGCACCGTCAGAGTGTTTTTCGCACTGGGTTTTCTTTACGGATAGCGCTGTATAAAAAGACGTTGACACTACGCCTAACTTACCTTTTAATCCCCGCATTATCAAAACGTAAACTATAAGCCTTTTAGCATCGTCGCTCGCATCGGGATTTATCAAAAACTCTTGTGCGCGCTCTTTAAATTCTTTCTCTGGTAGATTTGACAATAAGAACACGCTTGCACGCATTACCGAGTCCGTACCGTATTGCAACCCCCACTCGACAAGCCTTTTAGTCTGCGGTTTTTTAATTGTCTGCGCTACCTTTTCAGGATTTTTCATAAGGTCGCGGATTTTCCTTGACCACTTATTATCTATCTTTTTGGGTAACTCTTTAACGTATTTTAAGGGCAACAATTTTTCCGTATCCGCGCCAGTTGTTAACAAATCTTGGGCAAAGTCGACGTAATAACTGATAACTACGTCCGTCGGATCTAACCTGTACGCACCCTTAAAGGCGTCTAAACCGCCTTGATAGTCGCCTAAATTTATAAGCGCTTGTCCGTAGAAAAAACGCATTGCTATTTCATGTGGGCGCTCGTTTAATATAGTTTCAAGGCACTCTTTAACGGTAACGTGATCTTCTCTCTCGATTGCACAAGTGGCTATTTTATAGGCTTCGCCTTGCGCGCCTTTACGACAAGAGAGTGCCTTTTGATAATAATATTCACTATTCTCAAAATCTTCCTTCATGTCGTAAACGGTAGAAAGATTACAATACGCCGTCACGTTGTCGCCGTGTGCTTTAAGCGAACAGCGACTGACTGCTTCCGCGCCGTCAAGGTCGTCGCTCATAAAGAGCGATACTGCAAGGTCGCCTGAAATCTCTTCGTTGCGACAAGGCTCGGGGATTTTATAAAGAATTCTCGACGCTTCTTTAAAACTGCCTATCGATATTGCGCGTTTTGCCGCCTTAATTTCAAGCGTAAAGTCCGCTTTGTCTAACGGATACACCACGCGGTAAGCGTGGCGTTTAAACTCTTCTCCCGAAAAAAAATCCATTATTTCTTGGTCTAAACCTTCTTTAGATATATACCCGTCAGTTTCGAGTTTTTTATGAAAGTAAAAACCCGACGCCCAAAGGTTGTCCATATAATAATAGTTTATAGCGAGTTCTTCATAACTTATTGACACTTTTTCCTTTGGTGCCGTATGCATATACTTATACCAGTAACGGTTGGAAATTTCTAACAGTCCCATATCGGCGTAAGCATCTGCTATACGCATCAAAACGTCGGGCGACGAAGATATTTTCAATGCGGAAAACAGAAACCCCAAAGCGCCTGAAAAATCGTCGTTTTCTACGTGCCTATCGGCTATTTTCTTATATCTGTCCGCACTCTTATCTAGTAGTAAAACTTTGTCTGCCATCTCTAATTAAAAAAATCCTTTTACGTCGTCAGCGGTAAATTCGTAAATTTTATCGCAAAATTGACAGTCTACTTTGATACTGCCTTCTTTTTCTATAATGTCGTCAAGTTCAGCCTTTCCTAAAGAAATTAAAACTTGTTCAATATATTCTCTACTGCAAAGACATTTATATTCGGGGTGATACTCGTCGTACTTTTCAGTAAAGAAAAGTTCCTTTACAATCCACTCCGCACCGTGTTCTTCTATCAACGTGGAAACGTTTTTACAATCCTTAACAATCTCTTCTGCAAGAAATAACGACTGATCGGTTGCCCCTGGCAACGCTTGCACGATAACACCGCCTGCACCCACGCATTTGCCGTCCGTACCTATCTTAACGCCTAGCGCCATTGCAGTCGGCATCTGTTCACTGAAAGCGTAATATGCCGTAAAATCTTCTGCGATCTCACCCGTAACAAGTTCACTACTCCCAGTATACGGATCTTTTAATCCCATACTGCGAACTACGGTTAGTCTTCCATTTTTACCCACGCATCCGCCAACGTTAAGTTTGCCGTCAGGTCTTAACGGTAAATCGGCTTGCGGATTATCTATAAAACCGCGCATAGCAAGATCGCCGTTACCACAAACGGTAATACTTCCGCCCACACCGTCACCCTTTACCGTAACCGATAGTTTATCACCTTTATTTTTTAAGTTACTGCTCATAAAAGTACATACCGTAAGCGTTCTACCGAGCGCCGCAGCAGAGAGCGGAGAAAGTTTGTGTATCTCTATCGCCCGATTTACCATATCGGTAGTATCGAGCACGGAAAGTGTCAATTCGTCGTTAAAAATTATTGTTTTAAGTAGTTTATTCAATGCGCTGTCCGCCTTTAATTTTGCTTAATTTACCAAAGACGCTCTCAATGAAAGCGTCTTTAATAATCCTTTATTTATTTTTGTTACGCTTTGCAAGTTCTTTCTTTGCCTTATCAATGCGTTTTTGTCTTTCTTCTTGTTCTTTTTCCAACGCCTTTTCTTCTTCGGTAATTTGGAACTCTGGATCGTTCTTGTGTTCTTCAACGTACCTTGCGTGATCGTCGTAAATAGCCTGCTTACTTTCGTTAAGTTTAACTATATCGCTTCTATTAAACGACGTCGGGAGTTCTTCAAGTTTCAATTCATCGTCGGTGATAGGCTTGATAGGCTTGCTATTTAAAGAACTGCGAGTAGCCATAGCAAGTTGTTCTCTATACTGTTTGAGCGCACCTGAATCGCTCTCTTTAATTTTCTCGTAAATACCCCTGTTCTTTTGTGCGCCCGGAACTTTGTCGTTAATAAATCTATCGTAAGACCACTGACAGAAGTTCGTCCATATAAGAAGTATTAGCGAAAACCCGAAAAGTATTAACAATATAATGCCTATTACTAAAAAGAAGCCGCCGAACAGTAAGAGTATGAACGGAATAAGTCCGAGCACGATAAAGAAAATATTTTGTGGTAAAAGCCCTATAGTAAACAAGAACGAGTTCTTGATTAAGTGCCTAAACTTTAAGTTATAAGTAACGCTCATAGTAATCATATGCATGGTCATAATCGAGAAGGTTATGAGTACGCCGTAAGTGATAATTTTAGACACCCAAAAAAGCCATTCGTGCTCTACGCCGACCGCAATACTTCTATCGCAGAGCGATATAGATAACATGGAAACGTAGAAAACTATTGAGTACACCAAGAAAATGAGCAACATTTGTTTTATGTTCTGCTTGATACCGCGCCAAAAATCGTTTGCGACAAAAATTCCTTCCGTCCAAACCATATTTCTTATAACGTAAGCGCCGCCAGATATACCTACCGCCGCTATCATAAACGCTACCGGAGAGAAAAGATATACCATAAGGTTTACGGTAAACACTATATTTTCCGCATAACCGACCATACTCGGAAATGCGCCGTACCCTACGCCAAAGCCTTGAGAAAAGGGATATAACACACCGTAGTTAGTGAGTGCAACGTAGCGGAAAAATAACAGTAACGCAAACGGGATACAGAATAATAAAACTAACAGATTGATTATTACGAGTTTACCAAATCTTCCTTTAAAAATATCCCAAAAAAGTTCCCATCTGTTAGAAGGGAGCGATGCTCTTGCATAGCCTTCGGACTTTTCCGAGCCGAGCATGAGCCTGCTTATAAAACCGCCTTTCTTTTTTTGTGCCATTAGTATCTCCCAAAATTAATTGATTTTATCATACGCAAAAAACGCGCTATTATTAATATATACTAAATTTAAATATTTTACAAATAAAATTCGGGTATTCGTTAAAAAAAACTTTACTTTTTTTCTTTTGTTTGCTACACTATGCGTATATTAATGTTTATAGGAGCAAAACTCATGAAAAAGTATAACGTAGCAGTTGTCGGCGCAACCGGTATGGTCGGCAGAAAATTTTTACAAGTATTGACGGAAAAGCAACTTCCCGTTGAAAATTATTATTTATTTGCATCGGCAAAATCAGCAGGGAATAAAATAGATTTTATGGGCAAAGAACACGAAATTATCGAACTTGCCGAAAAAAATATTATCGGTAAAAATATCGATATTGCGCTTTTCTCTGCAGGCGGTGACGTAAGTAAGGAATTTGCACCGATATTTGCTAAACACGGCATCTTGGTTATCGACAACTCCAGTGCATGGAGAAGGGACGAAAACGTTCCTTTAGTAGTTCCAGAAGTTAACGCTTACGATATAGAGTGGCATAAAAATATTATAGCAAACCCCAACTGTTCGACTATTCAAGCAATGGTAGTATTAAAACCCTTGCACGACGCGTTCAAGATTAAGAGAGTTATTTACTCGACCTATCAAGCGGTATCTGGAGCAGGCGTTAAAGGCTTTAACGACCTTAAAGGCGGTATTTGCGGTGAAGCGCCCCAAAAGTTCCCTTACCCTATCTTTGGCAACTGTATTCCGCACATTGACGTATTTATGGATAACGGCTACACCAAAGAAGAAGATAAGATGGTTTTTGAAACCAAAAAGATTTTGGGCGATCAAAGCATCAAAGTTACTGCAACTTGCGTTCGCGTACCCGTATACTACGGCCACAGCGAATCTATCAATATAGAGTTTGAAAAACCCTGTACGGTTGAGAAGGTTAAAGAAGTTTTATCAAAGGCAGAAGGCGTTGTAATAGAAGACGATCCCAAAAACAACGTTTATCCGATGGCTATTACGGCGGAAAACAAGAACGAAGTATTCGTTGGTAGAATCAGAAAAGACGATACCGTTGAAAGTGGTATTAACCTTTGGTGCGTTGCCGACAATATCAGAAAAGGCGCAGCGACCAACGCCGTTCAAATTGCCGAAAAGGCCATTGAAAAAGGTTGGGCGGAAAATCATCTTTAATAACTATCCAAAAGGAATTTATTATGAATAAAACTATATTTAAGGGTACTTGTACGGCGGCTATTACCCCGTTCACCCAAGACGGCGTTGACTACGACGCTTTTTCAAGACAAATAGAATATCAAATCAGCAACGGCATTGACGCGCTTTGCATTTTAGGAACTACGGGTGAAGCGCCCTGTATTACCGACGCAGAGTATGAAAAAATTGCAAAGTTTGCTTACGATAAAATCGAAGGCAGAGTTAAGTTTATTCTAGGCTCTGGCAGTAACTGTACTAAAAAAGCGATTGAGAAGAGCCAACTCGCTGAAAAGATAGGTGCGGACGGACTTTTAGTCGTTACCCCCTATTACAATAAATGTACTCAAAAAGGTTTGGTAAAATATTATAACGACGTTTGCGATAACGTAGATATTCCCGTGCTTTGCTATAACGTACCCGCTCGTACGGGCGTCAATATTCTCCCCCGTACTATGGCGGAGATTGCAGAACATAAAAACATCGGCGGTATTAAAGAAGCGTGCGGTAATATGGAACAAATTTGTGAAACTGCGCGTTTAATCCGCGGTAAGACTGCGCTCTACTCTGGTGACGACAACCTTAATCTCGCAATGATGAGTATAGGCTCTATGGGTCTTATTTCGGTTGCTAGTAATATTGCGCCGAGAGAAGTTGGCGACGTTGCAAGATTTTATTTTTCTGGCAGAAACCAAGAGGCGACCGAACTGCAAGAAAGGCTTCTTCCCCTTATCGACATTATGTTCTGTGAAGTTAACCCTATCCCTGTAAAGAAGGCTGCAGAACTTATCGGTCTTGGTAGCGGTATCGTTCGCGCTCCGCTTACCGAACTTGAAGACGAGCACGTTGAGCAGATGAAAGCCATCTTAAAAGATTTCGGCTTTGCCATTAAGGAGTAATATGATTAACGTTCTTATTAGCGGTGCTAACGGCAGAATGGGCAGAAAAGTTTTTGAATCGGCGTTAAACAGCCAAAACGTAAAAGCAGTTTGTGGCGTTGACCTTTTTGAAAATTTTACTAACCCCAACTACCCCGTTTACACATCATTTAAATCTATTAAAGAAAAAATCGACGTGGTTATAGACTTTTCCGCGCCGAGTAGTCTTGACAACATTTTAGAATTTTGTTTAGCAAACGGTGTTCCCGCAGTGCTCTGCGCTACGGGCTATACCGACGAGCAAGTACAAAAAGTTAAAGTAGCAAGTGAAAAGGTCGCTTTGTTCCGTTCGGGCAATATGTCACTCGGCGTAAACGCACTGATTGATTTAGTCAAAAAGGCGGCGGTGGCTCTCGGCGGTTTCGACGTGGAAATTATAGAAAAACACCACAATCAAAAGGTGGACGCACCTAGCGGTACGGCACTTATGCTCGCAGACGCCGTTAAAGAAGTTCAAGAAGATAAATACTATACTTACGGCAGACAAGGTATTTGTGGTAAGCGCGATAAAAACGAAATAGGTATACACGCCGTTCGCGGTGGCGGAATCGTTGGCGAACATGACGTGATTTTTGCATCTGGTTTTGAAACGGTTACCCTATCACACCAAGCAACGGACAGGAGCGTTTTTGCAGACGGGGCTATAAAAGCGGCGGAATATATCGCTAATAAAAAAACGGGACTATATAATATGTCCGACGTCATCAACGGAAAGTAAAATGTTAAAACAAAATCTCGATAAAGTTTTTGCCGAGATAGAAAAAGGTAACTGTTTCGGCGAGCCCGTTACTTTAGTAGGCGCAACCAAAACCATGCCGATTGAAACGATTAATGAAGCCGTTAGTTTGGGACTTAAAGTCGTTGCAGAAAACAAAGCTCAAGAATTTAACTTTAAGCACGATTATATCGTAGGCGCAAGACAACATTTTATAGGGCATTTACAAACCAACAAGGTCAAATATTTGGTCGGAAAGGTTGAACTTATACACTCTGTTGACAGCGTTCATCTTGCAGAAGCGATTGATATTTGTGCAAATAAAAAGGGTGTCGTTCAAGACGTTCTTATTGAAGTTAACGTGGGCGGAGAACTTTCAAAAAGCGGTTTTTCTCCCGAAAACGTAATAGACAACGCCCTGTATATTGCAGAGAATTTTAGTGGCGTTAGAGTGCGTGGACTTATGGCTATGCTCCCCCACTCGGACGACGTTGAACTTTTAACGAGTCTTTGCAAAAAAATGCGTGCGCTTTACGACAACTTGAAAGAAAAAGGTTTGCCTTTTACCTACCTTTCTATGGGTATGAGTGGCGATTATATGCTTGCCGTTAAAAACGGTAGTAATATGATTAGGCTCGGCAGAACTATTTTTGGAGAAAGAAATTACGGAGATAAACACTGATGGGAATATTTGATTTATTCGGCAGAGAACCGAAAACCAGAAACGAAAAACCTTTGCGTGCGGAATTTGATACCCCTTCTAGCACCAACGATAAAAAAGGTCCTGTATCTGTATTCAGTCCGACCGCTTATGAAGACGTTGCGGTTATTATCGACGCTATTAAGACTGGTAAAAATGCAGTAGTACATTTGACCGAACTTAAAACGGACACTGCGGTTAGAGTGTTAGACATGCTATCCGGCGCTATCTACGCACTTGGCGGTGGGGTTTACGAAATGGGCAAAAACGTGTTTATGTTTTCCCCGTCAGGCGTTGAAGTTTATTAAGAATATAAAAAGCGAGAGAAAATTTCTCTCGCTTTTTTCTTAAACGGTGTTTAACGCCGTTTTTTTATTTGTTTCTAACGTAAAAATCGTAAAGTTCTTCTTGGGCAAAATGCATCTTCGTTAGATAATTTTTTGCCGTTTTTAAGAACATAAAATAGGTCGTGTGGTCTACCGCTATATCAAACGCGTCACCGCGGTTTAGAAAATCGTATTCTATATGTACTGAATACATAGCAGATACGGGTTTATTGAGTTCAAAGGGTTTTCCGTCGACTTCGCCCTTAAAAGTAAATCCGTTTTTATCGTGTACGACGTGCGCGTTACCTACGGGAATACAACCGACTTTGCTCGAATAATAATCTTCTACTCGAACGTCGTCTTCAAAGAAGTAAGCGCCACTTTGAACTTCTTTTCTGACTTCTTCTCTCTCCCACCTATACCAGTCGGGTATATGTGAAAAGCCTTTATCAGTATTTACTCCCTTTAATCTTGAAAGGGTATCCATTTCCCATTTAGCACCACACTCTTCACACCAAAGATGAAAACCGGCACTGTTCATCTTAAACTCTTTACCACACACGGGACATTTATAAAGTATTCTATAAAGTCCGTCCGCACGCTCTTTACATTTAACGTGCAAGTTATTTTCTACCTGCCACTTATACTCGTCTTTAACAAACTCTTTTTCAATTCTTGCCTGTAACTGTTCTGCCGTTGAGTTTTCAATTTCTTCGGGAGTAAAGAGCATATATAAATGTGCTTGTTGTCTAATCTTTCTATACGGATGCTTGCTCCATTGTGGAGAATTTATAAAATTGCCGTACGCTTTGCACATTACTACGGGAACTTTTGCAATCTTACAAAATTTACCGAGTGCACCGTCAAGGCGTTCGTTTATACCTGCAAGTTCAAAACGTGCTTCGGGATATATCGTTACAGGGTGCTTTTTCTTTTTTAAGTAATAAAGCATGTGTTTTGCCGTAACTACATCGTGCGTAAACTTACGCTTAGGCATTCCACCGATACCGCCCATAAGCCAGTCGCCCCTGCGGAATTCTTCTACCGACATTACCCAACCCGTAGTCTTCGGCATTAATCCTTTTACTATCTGCGGAAAATCCATAAACGACGCGTGCGTCGCTAAAATAAGGAAAGGTCCTTTCAATTTTTTAACAGCCTTGTCCGTCGTGACGTGCCCGTTATTAAAAAGCAAATAAAACGGCGCAGCCACGTACTCGACGATCTTTAAATACCATCTGGGCTTTATAGGCTTTTTATACATATCAAATCTTTTACCAAGTTTTTTCATAACCTTTCTCCTTATATATATGTTACCACATCAAAAAATATTAATCAAGTAAATTGTTGACTAATCAACAATTTTATATAAAAAGATGACTCTATCGAAAATTACGACAGAGCCAACCGTTTATATTAAGTTTAAAGCGCGTAATTTCTTACGATAATATATGCGAGATATGCAACGTACAGAACGGTCATTACCATGCCGTGCCACTTGTTCATCTTTTTTGAAAAGAGTGCTACAGCCATAAGTACTATACCCGTACCGAACATTACTAGCATATCAACAAGCGTATCGTTTATTACCGTGAGCGGACTTATGGTTGCGCTCATGCCGAGAATAAATATTACGTTGAATATATTTGAGCCTACCACGTTTCCGATTGCGATGTCGTTTTCCTTCTTTATAGCGGCAACTATACTGGTAACTAGTTCAGGAAGACTAGTGCCGATAGATACTATTGTAAGACCTACTAAAGATTCACTCATACCAAGTGCTTTTGCTATAATCGACGCATTGTCAACTACTAGATCTCCACCGAAAATGATACCTGCACCGCCAACGATTACTAAAATTATAGAAAGCCAAAGCGGTTTTTTCTTCTCTTCTTTATTTTCTTGACCTTCAATCATGTCGGGGTTACCCTTTTTTGCTCTCAATACCAAGAACACGAGATATACGACAAAAAGTACGAGCATTATTATACCTTCAACCCTATCTATCTTAAATGGAGTTATGACGAAAGATAACAATAAAAGCAAAACGTAAGTTCCTATCATAATAGGAATATCGAATTTCTTCATATCCTTATCGATAATGAGCGGAATAAGTATTGCGCTTACGCCAAGAATAAATAAGGTGTTAAAAATATCAGAGCCGACTACGTTACCGATACTCATATCGTTCATATTAGCGATTGCGCTATTGATAGATACCGACGCTTCGGGTAGGCTCGTCCCTATAGAAACGAGTGTTAAACCGATAATTAGCGACGGGATTTTGAGCGCTTTTGCAATACTGCTCGATCCGTCGACGAAAAAGTCAGCGCCTTTAATTAAAAGTGCCATGCCTACGATAAGTAATAATACAGTCCATACTGTCATAAAAAGTTTTCTCCTTTGTTTATATAAAAAATATTTTTTCAAAAAAATAAAGACTTCTACCGTTAAAACGGTAAAAGTCTTGTTAAATTACTTTTAGTAACTACGCCCGCCGGACATAAAGTCGTATTGACGACGGCGCGTTCGCTTTTTGCAAAGCGAAAACTACTCCCTTTTACTATAAAGGATTAAATTATCTTACGTTTAATGCTTCAAACGTTTTGTCTAGCGACGCAAGTTTTTCAGCAAAAAGTGCAGTTTCATCTTCGGGGAGCGGAACTTTAACGATTTCTTTAAGTCCAGTACCGCCTACTTTACAAAGAACACCCGTGCAAAGGTTTTTTGCACCGTATTCACCGTCAAGATAGGTTGCGAGCGAAAAGATAGTTTCAGTATCTGCAACGAGTGCCTTGATGAGTTGAACGGTGGACGCTGCGATCGCATAGAAGGTTGCGCCTTTAGCCTTGATAACTTTAGAGCCTGCCGCTACCATGCCCGTATAAATATTATTGAGTTCAGTTTCGAGTTCGTCTTTATTTACGCCCATAATCTTAGTGCAATAATCTCTTATATTCATACCGCAAACGGTGCAAAGACTCCAAGGAACCATACAAGCGTCGCCGTGTTCACCGAAAACGTATGCGTTTACGTTAGAAGCGTCTACGTTACAGTATGCTGCAACCGCCTGAATAAGACGATTAGAGTCAAGGAGCGTACCCGTACCGATAACCTGTTCTTTTTTAAGGCCTGCGTCCTTCATAAGAACGTAAGTTAAAACGTCAACGGGGTTAGAAACTACTACGTATAATGCGTCGGGAGCAATTTTCTTAAAGTCGTTTTCTTTAATAACGCTCTTTAAGATACCTACGTTAATTGCAGCAAGGTCAAGTCTAGTTTGACCAGGCTTTCTACCTACGCCGAAAGTAATAACTACTACGTCAGAACCTGCGACGTCTGCATATTCTCCACAACGAATTTTGCAAGAAGGTGCACACGCTGCACATTGAGTGATGTCAAGTGCTTCTCCTTCTGCTTTTTCTTTATTAATGTCTACTAAAACGATTTCCGAGCAAACGCCCTGAAGGGTGAGTGCATACGCGATAGTTGCACCTACGTTTCCTGCGCCTAAAATTGAAATCTTCCTCTTCTTGGTGTTCATAATTGCCGATTTTCTCCTATTTTAATTTTTACCTTTATATGATACACTTTTACGTTTTTTTTTGCAAACGTTTAACGGGGGTTTAGGCAAATATTTTTTGCAGTTTTTGTTAATTTATTTGCCCTTTGGCAATTTGATAAATATCCCCTGCGCCGAGAAAAATTATACGGGCTTTGCTATCGGCGTTCTTTTTTAATATTAAACCGAGTTCTTTTTCTCCTTTTGCATAATATACTTTTCCGCTATTAGTTTTTTTCAGTTCGTTAAATAGCGTTTTTGCATCGCCTTGTTCGTCGTAATCTTCTCTGGCTGGATAAGTTTTGTAAATGATAAGCGGACTAACGTCCTTTAACACGTCTACGAATTCTTGCATCAAAATTCGCGTCCGCGAATAAGTGTGCGGTTGAAAAACCGTTATAAAATCTTTTCCGTCGTTTATAAAAGATTTGAGCGTTGAAAAAATTTCCTTGGGGTGATGAGCATAATCGGCGTAGTATTTTAATCCGTCCTTTTGTCCTATATATTCGTTTCTACGTTTTATTCCGTTAAAATTTTCTATTCCCTTTTTTATCAAAGGAAATCTTACACCCAAAATATCGCAAGCGGCGACGGTTGCAAGTGCGTTGTAAACGTTATGTTCTCCTTTAATTTTTAAGTTTATTCTACCAAGTAATCTGCCGTATGCGTACGCCGTAAAAGAATATCCTTTGCCGTTATGCTTTATTCGCTTTGCCGAATAAGTCGCTTTATTTTCAATACCAAAAGTTACGGTCGTTGAGTTAAACACTTTGCTTGCGTTTATATCGTCGGCGTTCACAATAGTTATACTGCCGTCCGCAAAAGTAGCGTACGATTTAATCATATCTTTAATATCTAAATATGAATCCATATGATCGTCGTCAATATTTAATATTACCGATACGGTAGGCTTTATATCAAGAAAGTTTTTTTTATACTCACAGGCCTCTAGTATTACGGTATCGTTGCTGCCTGAACGGTAATTGCCGAACTCGTAATGTTCTCCACCTATAAATACCGTTGGATTAATTTTAGCATTAATCAAAACGTCTGATATCATACCCGTTGCAGTAGTTTTTCCGTGACTACCGCTTACTGCAACCGAACGATTAAACGAACGAGCAATCTCGCCTAAAAGTTCACTGCGCGAAAAGACGGACAGGTTTTCTTTTTTTGCCCACAAAAGTTCAGGGTTGTCCGCACTGATTGCAGAAGTGTATATGACCGTGTCTGCACCGAACACGTTTTTTTTGTCGTGCCCGTAATAGATTTTTGCGCCCAAACTTTTTAGATTTTCAGAAAGATTAGTCTTTGTCGTGTCACTGCCGCTAACGTTAAAACCTTCTCTTAAAAGATGGTTTGCAAGAGCGGAAGTTGATACTCCGCCAACGCCTATAAAATGGATTGAACGGTTATTTTTATCTAAAATATATTTTTTCATACCGTATTTTATGAAAATTACAAAAAAATTATAACAAAAATCGGTAAATTTGAAGATTTTTTATAAAAACCTATTGAAATTAGTTAAAAACTATGATAGAATATATATAATATTTGTTAAGGATGGTAAATAAGAAAATGAAGATCTCAGACGTTAGAGTTCGTCTCGTTAAAAAAGAAGACAGTAAACTCAAAGCAGTTGCATCAGTCACCTTTGAAGACTGTTTTGTCGTTCACGACATCAAAGTTATTGAGGGTAATGAAGGTTACTTTATCGCTATGCCAAGCAGAAAAACTGCTGACGGCGAATATAAGGACATCGCTCACCCTATCAAAACGGAAACGAGAGAAGATCTCATCAATGCTATTCTTGCGGCTTTTGAACAAGCAAAATCTGCCGAATAATCCCATCTGTTTCTTATTTTAATAATTACGTCGCCTTGCCGTAAGAATTTCTTACGGTAGGCTTTTTCATACTGTTTAATTTGTTTGTAATACATAATAAAGCCTACGCCTAATGGTGTATCGATAATTCCTATCGCTACGCCACAACTATTTTTGCCTATCGGCAAGTTATATTGCTACAAACAGTTATATTTTGCTACTCAAAGTTATATTTACCCGTTAGGTAAGTTATGGCAAATATAATATAACCGCGACTGAAAGTCACAGTATCACACAAGACTTGTCTTACATATCACTTTTAGCCACAAGGCTAAAAATACAACTAAAAGCATTTAATCTTTTGGGAATAAGATAAGCCCACCATATTTCGCTTTTGCGAAGTATAGTGGGCTACACTTTTATTTTGTTCTAAAAATCCCTATGTCTATTGCAGCTTACGCGAAGGCTTTATCTTTTTATCTGATAATTTTTTTTGATAGATTTTGTACGTACTCCAAAGATTGTAAAAGTTCTTCTTCTTTTCCGTAATCGCTTTGGTATGCCTCGATAAGCAATGCTCCGTCAAACCCTACGTCACTTAGTCTTTTAAATAAATCTTCAAAATCGGTCACGCCTTTGCCAGGTAAACACATTTTACCGTTCTCGTCAATATCCGATAAATGAACGGTTACTATATCGCCTTTCATCTCGTTAATATAATCTGTGTACGGTATTCCGCTTTGTCTTGCCTGTTTTATATCGAGCGTTGCTTTTAACCCGTTCGTGCGTTTTTTAATCTCTTCAAAAAAGCCGATATAGTTGTAATATCCCCAGTGAACGTTCTCGTACGCAAGCGTTACGCCGTGCGGTTTAATAGCGTCGATTATATCCTGCGTAATTTTGCCTACGCGTTCGTAATCTATCTTAAAAGGTGTTTTCTTAAACCTTGCACCACCGTGAAAGGTATAATATTTTGCCCCCACTTGTTCTGCCGCACACATCGCTCTATCGAGCAATAAAAACGAATCGCGTTTTGCACGCTCGTTTATGCTATACAGTTGCGGTTCAAACTGTGTGGTTAGGGTATGTACCGAGTGTACCTTGGTCTTGCCCTGAACGCTTTTTAAAAGTTTTCCAAACTCTACGTCGTATTCGCAATAACTTTCCAAGAACACTTCTGCCGTTGGCACGTTGTTTTCATTTAAATATTTTAGCGCGTCTTCGGTAGTCTTTCTGAAAAACAAGGACGCCGTGGATATACCCGTTTGCATTTTTCTATACTTCTGGTTCTATTAAACCTAAATCTCCGTCTTTTCTTTGGTATATAATCTGTACCGTGTTGCTCTTCGCTTCAAGGAAAACGTAAAAGGAATGCCCTAAAAGTTCCATTTCTTCAATCGCTTCGTTGACGGTCATAGGCGCGAGTTTGAACTTTTTGCCCTTGACTATTTCCTGCGGTTTTTCATCCCTGTCAGCCGTTTCGTACACTGCTGCGTCGCGGAATGCAACGTTCTTTTGATGCTTGTCAAATCTTGTGCGGTGTTTTCTTATCTGCCCTTCGATTTTGGGAAGAACGACGTCTAAATTATCGTAAAAGTTATCGCCCGTCGCTACTGCGCGCACGAATTTGCCTGCATAGTCTAACATTACTTCGGTAGTGAGTGAACTTGCTTGTTTTTTAAAGCAAACTTTTGCTTTTGTTTCAGCATCGGTAAAATACTTGTTTAGTTTTGCAAGTTTTTGCTCTGTAATGCTTTTAAGTTTTTCACTTACGTCGTAATTTCTGCTTGTAATTTCTATTCTCATATTAAATCCTCCCTTATATAAATATACTCCGTACAAGGGCGGATTTACTTTTTTTAAAAGGAATTTTTTTTTGATTTTTTATTTATAATCAAAAATTATTCTTTAAGAAAGACAAACTCTCCTTCTCTAGAATCTACGGTGACGGTGGAATTGCCTTTAAGTTCGCCCCTTAAAATCTCTTCGCTGAGTTTATCTTCAAGATTACGCTGAATAACCCTTTTTAACGGTCTTGCTCCATAATTTTCGTCGTAGCCTTTCTCTATTATAAGATTCATTGCTTCGGGCGTTATCTGCAAGGTAACTTCCATAAGCGATAGGCGTTTTCTTAAACTACTGAGAAGTATTTCCGCAATCTTTGCAGTATCTTCTCTCTTAAGTTTATGGAATACGATTATATCGTCTATCCTATTAAGAAACTCGGGACGGAATTTTGCACGGAGCGCGTCCATATATCGGTCGCACATGTTGTCGTATTCTGTTTCTTTGTTTGCCGTAAAGCCGAGCGTTGCCGTCCTTTGAACGTCGGTTGCACCTACGTTTGAAGTCATAATTATAATACAGTTTTTAAAACTTACTACCCTGCCCTTGCTATCCGTGAGTCTTCCGTCGTCAAGAAGTTGAAGCATTATATTAAACACGTCCGGATGCGCTTTTTCTATCTCGTCAAAAAGTACTACCGAATAGGGTTTTCTCCTTACCTTTTCGGTCAGTTGTCCCGCTTCGTCAAATCCGACGTATCCCGGAGGCGCACCTACCATTTTAGATACGGAGTGCTTTTCCATATACTCACTCATATCTATTCTTATAATATTGTTTTCGTTGCCGAATACCGTTTCCGCAAGCGCTTTAGAAAGTTCGGTTTTACCTACGCCCGTCGGTCCTACGAATATAAACGAGCCAACAGGTCTATTAGGATCTTTAAGCCCTGCTCTTGCGCGACGTATCGCGTCGGAAACGGCGCGAACGGCGTCGTCTTGACCGATTACGCGTTGATGAAGTACGCTCTCTAAATCAAGTAATTTTTGCGCTTCTGTTTGAGTTAATTTTACCACGGGAACGCCCGTCCAGTTACTTACAACCTTTGCTATATCGTCAGGAGTAAGAGTGAGTTTATCACGGTTAACCGCACTCTTTGCTGCGTTTTGACGGATTAAATCAAGTTCTTTGTTTACACGTTCAATATCTTCGTTAATCTTTAACGCACGCTTTAGATCGTCACGGCGTTTTGCTTCGTTTTTCTGCGCGATTAAAGTATTGAGTTCGTTCTCTTTCTGCTTTGCTTCTCTAGGCGAATTGTAACTGTCTAGTCTTACCCTTGACGCCGCTTCGTCAATCAAGTCTATCGCCTTGTCTGGTAAAAATCTATCCGTTATATATCTGTCGGAAAGTGATACTGCGGACATTATCGCTTCGTCGGGTATAGAAACACCGTGATGCGATTCGTACTTATCCCTAAGCCCCTTTAATATTTCTACCGTTTCTTCGGTACTGGGTGCTTCAACCATAATCGGCTGAAATCTGCGTTCTAAAGCCGCGTCTTTTTCTATATACTTTCTGTACTCGTCGATCGTCGTTGCGCCGATAGTCTGTAATTCACCGCGTGAAAGCATGGGCTTTAAGATGTTAGCCGCATCCATATTGCCTTCGCCCGTGCTACCTGCACCGACTATATTGTGGATTTCGTCAATAAATAAAATTATATTGCCGTTTTGCTTAACAATATCAATCGCTTTTTTCAGTCTTTCTTCAAAGTCCCCACGATACCTTGCGCCCGCAAGCATACCTGCTATATCGAGCGAGAATACTATTTTATCCGCAAGAAGTTCAGGAACGTTGCCCTTTACTATTGCTTGAGCGAGCCCTTCTACGACCGCGCTTTTACCTACGCCCGGCTCACCGATTAAAACGGGATTGTTTTTAGTCCTGCGCGATAATATTTGTATAACTCTATCAATCTCGTTCTTCCTGCCGATAACTGGATCGAGTTTGCCGTCTCTTGCTTGTTTATTAAGATTAACCCCAAACTTTGCAAGTTCGCCGAGATCGTCCGACTTTTCCGCATCTATGCCGTACTTTTCACGGCGAGCGTTTGCGCCTGCGTTGACGTACGCAGAACTGAACGCTGGCTCTTCGTCTTCTATTTCCGTTTCGTCGGGGGTTAAACCATCGGAAAGCATAATACCTATCTCTTCAGCCATCTTTCTCACGTTAACTCTTAAATGCTGAAGTATAGCAACCGCTAAACTGTCGCTATCTAAAAGTAACGCAAGCAAAAGATGTTCCGTGCCTACGAATCCCGAGTGCGCTTTTAGGGATATATCTACCGCCTTTTCAAAAAGTCTTTTAGTACGCGGTGTAAACATATTACCGGGAATTACCGCGCTCTTATCAACGGTACGTTGAAAATATGCTAAAAACCTTTCGTTATCAACCCCTGCTTCGCTGAGTATTGCCGCCGCCCTGCCGTCGGTTACGTTTATAAGCCCGAACAAAATATGTTCACTGCCTATATACCTGCACCCGTAACGTTTTGCAAGCGCGTTTGCAAGGTCTATAACTTCGTTTGCGTTGCGTGAAAATGCTTCAAAATACATAGCGAATTATTGCTCCTTAAGTTTTAATAATTTTTTACCGACTATTTCCGCACGGAACAAGTCGCGGTTTAACGTCGATAGCCTTTTACCGTACTGTTCGCATAGGTTTGCCGGACGTACGCGTATTATCAAATCGTCTATAGCGTCGACGTCGGATATGTCTATCAAACCGAGCATCGCGCCGAGTTTAACCTGTGCTATATGCGATAAAAACTCACCGTAAGAGAGCATTACCGCGTTGGTCAAAACGCCGAAAGATTTGCGCGTTTTATCCATTGTTTTAAGTTCGTTTTTAATGTAGAGCCTTTTCATTTGGTCGTGTTCGGCTTGGCAAATTTCCAAAACCGTTTGCTCTACGCTATTTAATATTTCTTGCTCGGAGACTCCGAGAGTAACTTCGTTACTTATTTGGTACATATAACCTTCGGCGTCACTGCCTTCACCGTAATGCCCCCTAACGGTTAGCCCGAGTTTTGATACTTCTTTTATAAGCGCGTCCATTTTACCACTCTCGGTAAGCGCGGGCAAAAACATCATGACCGACGCGCGCATACCCGTACCTAGATTAGTTGGACACGCCGTAAGATACCCAAAGTTTTTATCAAACGCAAGGTCTAAATTTTTAGAGAGCGCGTCGTCGATAACGTTAAGCCTGTCGTACGCTTCGGTAAGATGCAGTCCACGCATAAAGCACTGTTCTCTGATATGGTCTTCTTCATTTACCATTACTGAAATGCTTTCGTCTTGGTTTATAAGTGCTGCGCCACAGTCGTAATTTTCTATCAAGTTTTGACTGATAAGGTGACGCTCTTTCATCGCTTCGAGTTTAACGTCGCTTAAATTAGAAACGTAAAATAGGTTAAACGTATCCGCCCTGACCAAAGCGCGATAAACCTTTTTAACCAAGTCTTTAGCGAGCAATGCGTCGCGTATCTTGAACGGATAGCCAGAGACGTTTCTCGCTAAACGTATACGGGATATGATGACGTTGCCGTCGTAAAGTGCGGGGGTTTTAATATCCATTTTATATAAGCCCCCTTGCTTTTAATTCTTCTGAAAGCGACAAAATCTGTTCGGCAAGTTCTCTAATATCTTTAAATCTGCCGTCGATAGTAGCGCGTTCTTTTTCTTGTATTAAACGAGTATATTCGGCAAGCAGTTCCTTGTCTATGCGCGTAAGTTGTGGCGTTTTGCCAACGTGAAAAGTCTTGCCCTGTATCTTTTGCAGTGCAATGGTAATTTCCTTTTCAAACGCTCTATAGCATTGTTCGCACCCGAGCATACCAGTATTGTAAAAACTACTGAGGGTGGTTTTACAACGCGGACAAACTTTGTCGTACATAATTTATTCCCGTTTAGTCTAATTTTTTTGCAAGTTGTTTTATATATTCTGCAGTTTCTTTACCGATTTCTTTGCTCTTTAACGCAAACTCAACGTTGGCGCAAATGTATCCAAACTTATCGCCTACGTCGTAACGATCGCCTTCAAAACCACTGGCAAGAAGTTCGCCGTTTTCCGCAAGCACGTCGAGCGCGTCGGTAAGATAAATCTCATTGTTCTTGGGTTTTAGTTTTTTAAGCATACCCATAACCTTGCCTGATAGAACGTATCTGCCGATTATAGCGTAATTAGAAAGCGCTTCGGTAAGGCTCGGTTTTTCAACTATTGCGCTTACTTGCATAACTCCGTCGTCTTCTTCCGATATACCGATATTACCGTATTTTGAAACGTCGTCACCAAAAACTTCCATCGTGGCAATAACGCTCTTGCCCGTGTTTTCAAAGATTTCCACAAGACGTTTCACACAAGGCTTTTGTCCGTTTTCCGCGTACAACAGTTCGTCACCGAGAAGCAGTGCAAACGGCTCGTCACCGATATAAGGCTCTGCGCATAGTATCGCGCCTGCTAGTCCGTTAGCGGTATGCTGAACGGCAAAAGTAACGTTAAATCGACGAGTTTCTTTTGCAATCTCGTATAGTTTTTGTTTTCCATCTGCGAGCAATCTTTTTTCTAATTCTTCTGCACTGCCAAAGTGTTTTTTTATCACTTCTGAATCTGGACTTACGACGATAACTATATCTTCTATACCGACCGATATAAGTTCTTCGGCAATATATTGAATAGTGGGTTTATCAAGTACAGAAAGCATAGGCTTTGGCACTGCTTTTGTGATAGGTAAAAAACGAGTACCGAGCCCCGCCGCAGGTATTATTGCTTTTTTAACTTTAAACATTTTATCTCCCCTTGTATAAAGGTTATTTTCTATTATTTAAAATTCTCTTCTTCGAGCGCTTTGATTTTGTTCACTCTTCTAACGTGTCTTTCGTCCCCAGAAAACTCTGTGAAAAGGAAAGCGTCTACTATCTCTAACATAAGTCCCGGACCTACTACCCTTTCACCGAAAGCAAGAACGTTTGCATCGTTATGAAGTCTTGTCATCTTTGCAGAGAATACGTCGTGGCAGTGTCCGCAACGAACGCCCTTGATCTTGTTTGCAACGATACTCATACCGATACCCGTTCCGCAAATTAAAATGCCTTTTTCATATTCACCGCTTGCAACGGCAGTACCTACCGTCTTTGCAAATTCGTTGTAGTCGATTGAATCGGTATTAAAAGTACCAAAATCCTTAAATTCTACGCCTTTCTTTTTAAGATAGTCTACAAGTACTGGTTTTAAATTAATTCCACCGTGGTCACATCCGATTGCTATTTTCATATTTAATTTTCTCCTTTTACAGTGATTATTTTTTCTATTATGATATTGCACGCATCTTCAAGTTGATGCGAAGTTTTTTTATAAACGTGTATATCTCCGCCGTACGGATCCGATATGTCTGAAAGTCCCGTGGCTTCCGCTATCGTATATACGTTAGGAAAACCGTTTAGAGCCGCTTTGTGCGACGCCGTCATGCATAAAATTAAATCCGACTTTTTGATAACGTCTATAGTTATCTGTCTAGACTTAAAACCGTAAGGCTTATACCCTAAAAGTTTTAACGCCGTTTGGGAATTTTTGCTCATCTTTGCGCCGTTGATTGCAGAGAGTCCCGCGCTCCAAACGCGAACGCCCGTTATCCCTGCAAACTTTAATTTGTTTTTAAGTATTATCTCCGCCATAGGACTGCGGCAAGTATTGCCGGTACAGACGAATAATATTCTTTTAGTTTTCATCCGCAAGACTTCCTTAATCTATTCATTACGCCGAGATATACTCCGCGTTCGTCGGGCATTGCCACCGCTATTATTATATCGGCTTTCTTTTCCCCTTCTAAAAGTTTATCGTAAAGATTTGACGCTATTTCTTTTTCGTCCTTTCCTAGAAGAAGTAAGTTCTTGCCCGAAAAATCCTTTATAAACTCGTCTGCGCACATAATGAACGCGCGCTTGCCGTTTGCAGTTTCCTTTTCATAACGAGAAAGAACGCCTTCTACGTCGCCGTAAGAATATAGCGCAGTTTCACACTTGGGACGATAATGCTTATATTTAACGCCCGGGGATTTAACTTTATCGCCTTCTTTATGCTCGGCAATCAGACATCCACCGCAAACTTTTTCCACCATTTCTTTGGTTATTAAACCTGCTCGTAAAATTCTCGGAACTTTTTCCGTACAGTCTAAAACCGTACTCTCTATTCCACCCGAACATTTACCGCCGTCAAGTATTAATTCTATCTTTCCGTCAAGATCGTTTAGTACGTGCTCTGCCGTAACGGGGCTGACGTGCTTTGATAAATTTGCGCTCGGCGCGACTATCGGAGCGTCAACCGCCCTTAAAAGTTGCCTGCACCCTTCGTGTTTCGGTATACGAACTGCCAAAGTATGACCGCCACACACCGCTTCGCTACACACTACGCCTTTACTTTTAAAAACCATAGTAAGTGGACCGGGCGTAAACGCTTTTATTAACTTTTCAGCATAATCGCACTCTATCTCAACCAACCGATTTAGATCGTAATTCTCATGAACGTGAGCAATAAGCGGATTGTCGGGCGGTCTGCCCTTAATCTCAAATATATTTTTTACGGCTTTTGAATCAGTACCTATTGCACCTAATCCGTAAACCGTTTCGGTTGGTATTGCCACCACTCCGCCCGACTGCAAAATTTGCTTTGCGCGCTCAACGCTTTCTGCCGTTACCTTTTCTATACGAGTTTGCATACTAAAAAATCTCGTCATCAACAGTTTTTACGGGTGGCGCGTCGTAATCGGCTGGCGGAGCGTAATTATCTTCAGGTGGGGGTTCGGGTAAATCGTCGTTATTCTTTACGGGCAAATCTTCATATCCCGTCAAGGTAACGTCTGGGCGTTTTGTAGCCGTTTGATCGTCTCCGTCAGGTTCACCCGTTTCTTCGTTAAGGTTAAGGAACTTGGTGTATTCGCCCTTGAAGTAAAGTTTTATAACGTCCGTTCTACCACTTCTGTTCTTTTCCACTATTATTTCCGCAACGTTCTTTTGAACCTTGCCTTCGGCGATTTCCTTTTCGGTAGCGCTCTTATCGGGACGGTGAATAAACATAACGATATCTGCGTCTTGCTCGATTGCACCCGATTCACGAAGGTCAGACAGTTGCGGTCTGCCCTTTCTAGTTTCAACAGCACGGTTAAGTTGCGAAAGTGCAAGTACTGGGATACTGAGTTCTTTTGCTAAAATTTTAAGACTTCTCGATATTTCACTTATTTCGTTTTGACGGCTGTCGCTCGCACGCGTTTTATCGGGCGTCATCAAGCCTATGTAATCGACCATAACGAAGTCAAGCCCGTATCTTCTCTTAATCCTTCTACACTTTGATATAATTTCTCTAGGACGAATTACTGCCGAGTCGTCTATAAAAATCTTTGCGTCCGAAAGTTTTTCTCTCGCCTTGGCAATTTTAAGCCACTCGGTCTTATTCATCTTGCCTTTCTTTGCGTTCTCCATAGATACGCCTGCAACAGAACATAACAACCTTTCACCTATCTCTTCTTTTGCCATTTCTAACGAGAATACCGCGCAAGAATAACCTTGTAACGCCACGTTTTCTACTATATTCATAGCAAACGAAGTTTTACCTACAGCAGGACGTGCCGCAAGTATAATAAGCGCGCCGTTATGCATGCCGTTAATAAGGTTGTCAAGACCTTTATAACCCGTCTTAATTCCCCTTAAACTCGACTTGTCGTTGGTGAGTTCGTCAAACTTGCTCATAACGGCAGGAATAATATTTCCTATCTTAACGATTTCACTGGTATCTTCGTCGTTAGATATATCGTAAACGGTTTTTTCAGCAAACGCAAGCGCAGTGGCTTTATCCATACTCGTCTTACAGTTATCTATAATCTCTGCAGAGCCCTTTATTAATTTTCTGAGTAAACTGTCGCGACGCACTATATCTAAATACCTTTGATAGTTTGCAGAAGACGGCATAACGTTAGTGAGCTCTGCTATGTAGGCTATCCCGCCCGCTTGAGTGAGCGTGCCCGACTTTTCAAGTGCGTCGGTAAGCGTTACCATATCTACGGGTTGGTTTGCCTTTATAATATCCTGCATTGCGTGGAATATATATTTATGCGATTCGGAAAAGAAATCTTCTTCTTGCAAGAACGCCGCTACTTCCACCTGTATTCTAGTGTCTAAAAGCAAACACCCTAAAAGCGCCTGTTCCGCTTCTAAACTGTGTGGCATATCCCCTAATGCTTTGTTTGCCATAATTTTTCTCCTTAATGTATTTCTTTAAATTCTTCAAGCGTATCGAAAAACACTTTAAACGCTTGCAAGAATGGTTTTTTATCGGTTAAATCTACGCCTGCAATCTTTAAGAGTTCGACAGGTCCGTCAGAGCCACCTGACGACAAGAACTTAAAGTAGTCGTCTACTGCCGATTGACCTTCGGTTAAAATTCTGTCTGCGATCGCGAGCGCGGAAATTATCCCGGTAGAATATTTATAAACGTAAAACGCCCTGTAAAAATGCGGTATTCTCGACCACTCTAGCATTATATCGTCGTCGCTTATAACCGCGTCGCCGTAATACTTTTTGTTAAGTTTAAGATACTCATTTGAAAGATTTTCTTTATTTAACGGCTCGCCGTTTTCCACCTTTTGGTGCGCAATATGTTCAAACTCCGCAAACTGCGTCTGTCTAAAGAGAGTTGTTCTTATCATCTCTAAAAGATATGAGAGCAAATATTTTTTGAGTTTAACATCCTTTTCGGTAGAAAGTAAGTGTCTTATTAATAACACTTCGTTTACCGTACTAGCGACTTCCGCGACGAAAATCCTGTAATCGGCTTTTGCGTAAGGTTGGGTACGGTTGGAAAAATACGAGTGTATGCTATGCCCCATTTCGTGTGCGATAGTGAAAACGTCGTGCGTAGTCTTTTGATAATTTAACAAGACGTAAGGATGCGTGTCGTAAACGGCTACGCTGTAAGCGCCGCTCCTTTTACCTTCATGCTCGTAAACGTCAAGCCAACGCTCGTTTCTAGCCTTTTCTAAAAGATTTTGATATTCTTTGCCGAGCGGTGCTAAACCTTCAACCACTAAATCGTAAGCCTTTTCGTAATCGAGTTTTATTTCCGCCCCTTCAACGACGGGAACGTACATATCGTACATATACATTTTGTCGTAACCTAAAAGGCGTTTTCTTTCCGCGACGTATTCGTGCATAGTGGGAAGCGCGTCGTTTACGGTAGACAAAAGGTTTTCATAAACCACTCTCGGCACGTCTTCACTAAAAAGCGCCGCGTCCAGTGCGGACGAGAATTTTCTTGCCTTTGCGTAAAACACGCCCTTTTTGACATTGCCGTAATATGTCGCAGAAATAGTGTTTATCAACGAGCGGTAAGCGTTATAATATTTTTTATACGCTTTTTTTCTCAATTCTCTATTTTCACCGTGCAAAAGTACGCTATAAGTACCGTGGCTTAACTGTATTACAGTATTGCCGTCCTTAATCTTACCAAACTTTATATCGGCGTTATCTATTTTTGTAAATACGTCTCTAAACGACGAAAAAGCGTCGCCCGTCATTGCAAGAAGTCTTTCTTCACTTTCCGATAAAACGTGTGCTTTTTCTTTAATTACTCCGCTTAAAAAATAATCGTATTCTCTTAAATCGGGGTTATTAGCAAGAGCGACGAGCGTATCCTTGTCAAGCGCGGTAAGTTCGGGCATAATAAACGCCGTACTCTCGCCGAGTTTTACACCGAGCGCCGTTACCTTTGAAGATAAAGTATCGTACACGGCGTTTCTAGTATCTTCGTCGTGTTTCATCATTGCGTACACCGAAAGTTTTTCTATAACGCGCACGACCTTTTCTTGCGCTTTCATACAAGCTAAAAAGCCGTCCGCCGTACCGAGTTTACCACGATATTCGTCAAAGTTAAGTTTGTCTTTTATACCGTCGAACTCTTCATTCCAACTTTCTATTCCGTCGTAAATTTCTTCGGTTGCCCACTCGTATCTATTGCTCAAAATAATTACCCCTTAATTTTAATTCTTGTTACTATGAATAGGCGCAGGCATTCTTCCGCCCCTGCCTATAAGTGCGTCGCATCCGTAAGGACTTACCGCCATAATCGGTGCAGAGCCCAAAAGTCCGCCAAATTCTACATAGTCGCCCACGCCTTTGCCCGGTACGGGAATTACACGGACCGCAGTCGTCTTATTGTTTATCATACCGATTGCCGCTTCGTCTGCAATCATACCAGAAAGAGTGCTTTCACTCGTGTCGCCCGGAACTGCCACCATATCTATGCCTACGCTACAAACGCAAGTCATGGCTTCAAGTTTAGATAAAGTTATCGCGCCTGATTTTGCAGCGTTTATCATACCTATATCTTCGCTTACGGGAATAAACGCACCCGAAAGTCCGCCGACGTTAGAACTTGCCATTACGCCACCCTTTTTAACTGCGTCGTTAAGCATTGCGAGCGCTGCGGTCGTACCGTGTGCGCCGACCTGTTCTAAACCTATTTCTTCTAATATATGCGCTACGCTATCCCCCATAACGGGCGTGGGCGCAAGTGATAAATCTACGATACCGAATTCTGCACCCAAGCGTTTTGACGCTTCTTCTGCGATAAGTTGCCCTGCACGGGTAATCTTAAACGCCGTCTTTTTAATCGTTTCAGCAACCACGTCTATAGGTGCACCTTTGCAACCCTTTAACGCGTGATGCACAACACCCGGGCCTGATACGCCGACGTTTATAACCGTTTCTCCTTCGCCTACGCCGTGGAACGCTCCCGCCATAAAGGGATTGTCTTCAACGGCGTTGCAAAATACAACGAGTTTAGCACAGCCGAAACCGTCGCGGTCTTTAGTAATCTCTGCGGTCTGCTTTATGATTTTACCCATAAGACGAACGGCGTCCATATTGATACCTGCTTTAGACGATCCGACGTTTACCGACGAACACAACCTGTCCGTTACGGCAAGCGCTTCGGGGATACTCTCTATAAACGATTTTTCAAAACTCGTCATACCCTTTTGTACGAGCGCCGAATAGCCGCCTAAAAAATCTATACCGACAGTTTTAGCAGCGTTATCAAGCGCCTTTGCTAGTACGACTTCTTTTCCGCAAAAAGAAGAAGTCAAAAGGCTTGCCGGCGTTATGGATACGCGCTTGTTTATAATCGGGATACCGTATTCCGAGCCGAGATCTTCTGCAACCTTGACGATATTTTCCGCCTTTTTACAAATCCTATCGTAACAAAGTTTTGCCGTCGAGCCTGCGTCGTCACGAATACACGGCAATAAAGATATACCCATCGTTATCGTACGGACGTCAAAGTGCTCTTTTTCGACCATATCGATAGTTTCTAAAATTTCCTTTCTGTTAAGCATATCTCGCCCTTTAAATTTTATGCATTGCGTTGAAAATATCTTCGTGCTGAACGTGTATGGATACGCCGATACTTTCACCAAGTGTTAAAAGTTCAGCCTTTAACTCTTTTAAACTGAGTTTTGCCTTTTTAAGATCACAGAGCATGAGCATGGTGAATTTACCCTGCATCAACGTCTGACTAATATCTTCAATATTAACTAAATTTTCCGCGAGCGCAGTCGATACATTTGCTATAATACCCGGCTTGTCGTTGCCGATTACCGTTACGATTGCTTTCATATTATTTCTCCTTTAAGATAAAATTTCATAACTGATTAAAACGTTGCCTTGCGTTATATATTTAACGTTTTGATTTTCTTTTAGTTCAGGAAAAGGCATTTCGTCAAAGACTAAAACTTTTCTTTCAAAAAAGTCGTTTTTATATTTATTCCACTCGATAAACACCAAAGACTTAAAGTCTACGCCGTCTTTATCTTGTAAAGTTTCGTCATACTCGAAAAAACTACCCGTAGACGTTTCTCTTATGCCCGTCATAAGGTTGTACGTCAACTTATAATATCTATTTACGCGTTTATACGGTATGCCAAGATAGATAAAAGAAAATATTACCGCTATTGCCGTAAGAGAGTAGTGTATAATTTTTACCGTAGTAATATTTGAATGCAAATACGGCAAAGTTCTATACCACCAGTAAAGCGCAACGCTTGCAATAAGATATAAGCCCATAATCATAAAATAAATATTGAGCGTGGTTTTACGTTGTTTTTTTGCGTCTAAATAATGTTTCTCTAAAAAATATTCAACCATAATGTTTTCTCCGTTTATTTGTAATCGGTTCTTATTCTTTTAAGTCCTTCTTTTGTGACGCGGAATAATTCGTATCTGTCATGATATTCCGCCATAATTAATTCGGGGTTTTGTTTTACTCTAAAATAAGTGGGTTTGTCCTGCTCTACCGCTACTGTTTGCACTGCTTGCTCTTGTACTTTGGTTTGATCTATAGACGCATCAGTATCGAGTATTTGCGCACCCTTACTCTTTTTGGGTTTTTTGCTTATACCGAGCAATCTTTTTACCGTAGATATAATCGCGTATACTACCGAGCAAATCAATACGACCTGAAAAATAAGTAGTACCGTCGGATTTTTATCAAGCGTACCCGTAAGATATAATACCGCACCTATTAAAAGCACCAACAGCGTCAACTGCAAGTTGAACACAGAAAGTATTTTATACACGACCGTAAACGCCATGCTTATAATTTTTCTGACAACACCGAAAATCAATCGGTTTTTATAAAGTATCAATGTTCACCCCTAAAAAATTTTCCTACGTCATAGAAAAATCCCGATAGCCATTTTATATCGAGCGCCCAGTCTTTAACCACGCCGACTATCTGACTTTCTTTGCAAGTTCCGTACTTATCATATCTACTATCCGAACTATTGCTACGGTTGTCACCGAGATAAAAAACTTCGTCTTCACCGATTTTCCATATAGTATTCCCTTCGTTTGCGACGGTTATCGTACCTTCAGGTAAATACGGCTCTGACAACATTTTGTCATTGACGTAAACTTTCCCAAACTTTATTTCCACAACGTCGTCTTCAAAAGCGATAGCACGCTTAATGAGCCAGTCGTAACCTTTTGTGGACGTATTATATTTTTCTCCATCGATAACTATAATATCACCGCGCTTAATATCGTCCGTTCTGACCGCTATCAAAACGTCACCCGTGTACATAGTTGGTTGCATTGACGGACCGTCGACTAAAACGTTAAAAAAAACGTGCGTATTTAAAAATATGACGACCGACATTATAAGTGCGACCAACAGAACTACTATGAGAAAGATAAAATTCGATCTTTCTTTTTTTATAAAACGCTCGTTTAAGCTGTCCGCTATTTTATACATCTTTCTCCTTTTGAGAATTTACTATATGTTGTTTTTTCATCCTATCCGTTTCGTCAACAGACAAAAATATTGCCCGTCCGCACTTATCACATTTAAGTTTAACGTCCGCGCCAATACGGGTAACGGTCCACTCGTTACCGCCACACGCGTGATTTTTTCTCGATATAATTTTATCGCCTACGCCGTATTGCATATATTACCTTCCGATTATACCCAAAGTGCGTTGTTAATTAAATATTCAGAACCGATAACATTGATCTCCGCCGCCGTTACCTTTTGATAACTTTTAAGTGGCATACCTTCCACCGTCTTAAATCTGTTTATTTCCATCTTTACGTTATGCCAAACGTCTCCACCCAAAATATCGACGCGAGTTAGATACTCTGTCTTATTGCCGAAATAATCGGTAATGAGTTTTACTTCTAGCGTCGCCTTTTGCTTACTGAAAACGTCGAGCATGAGCATTGCTCCGTCTATCGGTCTGCAACGCTCCGTGCCGACTTTAAATGTAAGAAGTCCGCGACAACAGGTAACCCCTTCGATACCCATAGGTCCTTTTTTTACTTTTACCGTTTCTTTATCGTTGATGTTGACGTTTTTAGGCGAAAGTTCTACTGGCGTTGCCGCAGTAAAGATACTCTCGGAGTTTTTAAATCTTGAAGAATATAAAATATTATTTTTACGCTGTGGCGTAACGTCCGTTTCTTTGAACTTTTTTGCGACGATGTTAGTCCCTATGGAAAATCCGTTTTTATAAGTAGATACGGCAAACGCCATGATTATACCCGACTCTTGATAGGGGTTAAAATTAAATTTATAAACGTCGCCGACCTTTTCACCTTCAGTTATCTTTTGCCACGAACGACGTGACGCCGACGTTATCTCTTCAGCCACGAATACGGCAACGCTTTTTAAGTTTTCCAAAACAGGACTGACTTCTATTACCGCTTTGCCGTCAAAAACGTCGAGTTTTATATCCGATTGGCAAGGTAATTTTTCAGTATTGCCTTCAAAAAGAAAACGATTGTAAAAGATAACGGCGTTTTTATAACCTTCTAAACTTACGCGATCGGTATAACCTACCGAATAATTTACCGCAGTATATAAATTTTCATTTATTCTCGACACGGTATCAAAAGCGCGATCCACGTCGTTATCGTTGTCGTTGGTTGCGCTTAAAAGAAGTACGGGGCATTTTGCTTGCATTGCATACGTCTGTGGTTCTATACCTGCGATATACTTATAAAGTTCGTCAGAGAACTGCGGTTCAACCATACCGCCGAACTTTTCTATCCCGTGATAACCTGCCCAGCCTGCGTTGCGGACGAATACCGCGCAATCTAGACCGTCTTCCGTACCAACTATATGCCAAACGGCTGTTGCCGCCTTGCCTATGCCTAGCCCGCCGACCTTGGTAACCGACGGTAAACTTTTAAGATATTTAAGCGCGTACTTGGTCGCAGCCGTCCATTCGTACCAACAAGTGCTTATAACGTCGCTTTTTATCTTGAGCAGATTATCTTTTGCATTAGAATATTCTGCGTAAGATAGACTTTCGGGATAAACGGTATATCTATCCGAATCTTCTCTCTTGCCTGCAAGGTCTATTGCCAAAACGGTATAACCTTGTTTTGCAAGGTCAATAAGTAGAGTTTCGTCTATAGCGTAATCAAATTCGTTTACGAGAAGAATTGCAGGACCTATGGAACTTTGTATTCCTTTTGCGAGAATACCGTAAATCTCCACAGTTCCGTCTTTTACACGTCTGCCTTCAATAATTACGTTTGATAATAGCACGCCGCCTACCTTTTTCTCTGCGACTACTTCTGCACCGACCGTATCGGGTACGGAAAATTTATTCCATATCGCGTTTACAGTTAATATCGTTCCTGCCATGTATACCTCGTTTTATCTTGTCGTATCCAAATTTTATTAGACTAAACAAAATAAATTGTAATTTAAGTTGATTTTTATTTAAGTTTGGTTTATAATTATCCTTACGCTGTCACTACCGACACTACGCCATAGTAGTAATAATAGTTAGTATATATTATTATATATTATTCCGTTCGGCAACGCAAGCGTTTTTAAGGACTTATTGATTATAAAGGATTTATATATGACGTGTTCGTTTGCAAAAGAGTTTGCGTCTTCCGCTTATACGGGGATTGAAAACTACTTTATAACTGAATATTTACCTATGAGCAGTGGAGATTCCGTCAAGGTTTACCTTTACGGACTTTTTCTGTGCACTCATCCCGAACACGATAAGTCGTTAAACGAGATTGCCCAAACTCTCAATATGACAGAACAGACCGTTCTCGACTGCTTTAAGCACTGGGAAGAGTTTGGACTTTTATCAATACTAAATGAAAATCCGCTTACCGTCGTTTATTCTCCGAGCCGTCCGTCAACGGGCGCAAAGCCGAAAAAGATTAAAGCGGAAAAATATACCGATTTTTGCAAAGGGCTACAATCGCTTATTCCCTCTCGCATGATTTCTACGAGTGAATACAGTGAGTATTTTAACGTTATGGAAACTTACTCGATAAAGCCCGAAGCAATGCTTTTAATCGTAAAATACTGTGCCGATAAAAAGGGTAGCGACATTTCTTACCGCTACGTTATAAAGGTGGCTAAAGACTTTGGCAACCGCGCTATAAACACTGTGGAAAAGGTGGAAAAAGAACTTTCTTCTTATATTTTAAGAACGGGAGTTTTAATTCAAATCTTAAACGCAATGTCTATCCGTCGTCAGCCGGAAATAGAAGACGCGCAATATCTTAAAAAGTGGACGCAAGAACTTTCTTTCGACGCGGAAAATATCGTGTTTGCTGCGAGTAAACTCAAAAAAGGCAGTATTGCAAAACTTGACGAATTCCTTTTGGAACTTTACTCTATGAAAAGTTTTTCCAAAGAAGAGATTGCTAACTATTTGGCAAACAAGCAAGCAGTTTACGACCTTGCTATTAAAATTAACAAGTCACTTTCAATTTACGTCGACGTACTCGATACCGTAGTAGACACTTACACTAAAAAGTGGCTCTCTTACGGCTTTGAAGAGCAATCGCTTTTGTTTATTGCATCTACCCTATTTAAGTCGGGTAAAAACACTTTACGCGATATGGACGAGTTAATTGAAACGCTCCGTCAACGCGGGTTTATTACACTATCGGGCGTCGGGGATTATTTTGAATCGGAAAAGAAAACTGACGAATTTATCGCCAAGATGCTTATGACAGTCGGTCTTAACCGTCGTCCCAACTCGTGGGATAGAGAAAACGTGAACATGTGGAAAAGTTGGAACTTCTCCGAAGATATGATTTTACAAGCGGCTAAAGTTTCCGCAGGTAAAAGCATAGCGTATATGAACGGGGTTTTGAGCAACTGGAAAAATAACGGCGTGTTCAGCGTTGAAAGTGCGGTGGAGTCTTTATCTAATAAAGACGATACGCAAGAAACTTATAACCGTGAATATGAAAGACGGCGCACCGTTGCCCTATCTCGCGCACAAAAGAATAACGACATTGCTTTTGCGATTGAAGGGTTTCCGGAAATTTACGGCAGACTCAACGGTATGGAAAAAGACCTTGCGTTTGCAGAAATTGCCCAAGACCAAGTTGCGCTTAAAAAACTTGAAAAGGAAAAACAGGACCTTACCGAAAACGCAGAGCAACTTTTATCGACTGTTAACCTTACTTTACGCGACCTATCCCCCCGCTATGCGTGCGAGAAATGCAACGACACGGGTTACGTTGGAACGCATAGATGCGATTGTTTCGATAAAAAATAAATTTAAGAACGCACGTTTATTTTCATTTCATAGGAATTTTTTAAAAAATTTAAAAGGATAGCAAAATTTTTTGCTATCCTTTTCATTTTTGCCCACATAGAAGACCAAATCGTTTTATTCTCTCATCTATTTCTTTTGTCATTTCAAGTAAAAATTGAAATTCGAGTTTTATAAAATTTCTATTTCAATCTATACGAGCATTACCGCTCTTTCACAATGAAAATATCAATCGTTGTAATTGTGTTCAAACTCTATAACCGCATAATATTTTTTGTCGTAATGAGAAAGTCTTTCTTCTATCGCGCTTTTTATATTCGGTTCAAGAAAGTGTGCCCCGTGCGGAATAACCACGTCGAATACTACGTTGGTGTGTGAAACGCCTTTTACCACCCTAAAATCGTGCATTGATACCGCCGGCTCAAACTGTTTGAGTGAGTCTAAAACCTCGTTTTTAAGAGTTAACGTTTCTTCGTCCGAAACGTTGACAGGATCAAGATGGCAAACCAAAAATACGTTTAAGTCTTTATAAAAATCGCGTTCTATGTTATCGGCAAGATCGTGAGAAATCATAACGTCTACGTCTGCGCCGACTTCAATGTGCACGGTAGCAAATATTTTAGTTGGTCCATAGGCGTGTACTATTAAGTCGTGAATATCTAAAACGTCGTCGTAATTTTTAAATTTTGCCTTTATTTTTGACACTAAATCTTTATCGGGCGGTGTGCCTATAAGCGGATCGATCGTTGTTTTTATAAGTTTTACTGCCGAGAAAATTACCAGTACGGATACGGCAATACCAAAATACCCGTCAAGCGCAATATTCCATACCAAGCCCACTACTACACAGACAAGTACCGCTAACGTAGATACTACGTCATTTAAACTATCCGTACTCATTGCTCGCAAGGCGTCTGATTTTATATCGTTTGCAAATCCCCTGTATATGAAAAACATAATTATTTTAATCAAAATCGAAACGCCCAGTATAATACAAGTAAGTACGGAAAAGAGCGTCGGACTGTTACTAATTATTTTTCCCACACCAGATCTCAAGGTTTCAACGCCGATAAAGGTTATAATACACGCGACGAGTAGTGCCGTTATATACTCAATTCTTTGATGTCCGAAAGGATGTTCTTTATCCGCTGGACGTCTAGAAATTTTAAAGCCTATAACCGTCACTATAGACGTCATAAAATCAGACAGATTGTTGATTGCATCCGCTATAATCGCAATACTGCCCGACAATATGCCTGCAAGTAGTTTTATCGTAAACAAAATTACGTTAAATATTATACCCAAAATCCCTGCTACGACGCCGTAAGCCGCTCTTACTATAGGATTTGACGTTTGTTTATAATTTTTTATAAACAGTTTTTTTATTAAAGTATTCATATTATTAATTATATAAAAAGCACCCTGAAAAGGTGCTTTTTTAGATATTGATTATTTTCTGTCGTTAAGTTCAACGTATGGATTTCTGCCGTTTGTAGAAACGTAAGCAGGACGAATAATTTTACCATTGTTATAAAGTTCTTCAAGTCTGTGAGCACTCCAACCCGACATCCTTGCAACTGCAAACATAGGCGTAAACAATTCTATAGGAAGACCTAACATATTGTACACGAATCCGCTATAGAAGTCTACGTTAGCAGATACGCCCTTAATAATTCTACGATTTTGGCAAATAAGTTCTTGTGAAATTCTTTCAATCTTATCGTAGAGTTTGAACTCTTTCTTTCTGCCCTTTTCTGACGCAAGTTGTTCTACGAAACCTTTAAACACTTGTGCTCTAGGGTCGGAAACCGAATATACTGCGTGTCCCATACCGTAGATAAGTCCGGATTTATCGTACGCTTCACCTGCGAGGAGTTTACTTAAATGCGAACGAATAGCGTCGTCGTCGTTCCAGTCGGTTACGTGCTTTTTGATGTCCGCCATCATTTCCATAACTTTAATGTTTGCACCGCCGTGACGCGGTCCTTTAAGCGAACAGAGCGCCGCAGTAATAGTTGAGAATGTGTCAGAACCTGCACTAGTTACGACGTGTGTGGTAAACGATGAGTTGTTTCCACCACCGTGTTCTGCGTGTAAAATGAAAGCGATATCTAAAACTTTTGCTTCAAGTGCAGTAAAACTACTATCTACGCGGAGCATATGCAAGATGTTTTCCGCAGTAGAATACTCGGGCTTAGGTCTATGTATAATTAAACTCTTATTCTCGTTATAATGCATATGCGCGTTGTAAGCGTAAACTGCGAGCATAGGCGTTATAGATATGAGTTGCAAACATTGCCTTAAAACGTTATCGATAGAGTTATCGAGCGCGTGGTTATCGTAACTGTAAAGGTTAAGAACACACCTTGCGATCGAGTTCATAATATCCTTATTCGGCGCTTTCATAATAACGTCACGGACAAAGTTTTTAGGAAGTTTACGATAACTAGCAAGCAATCTGTTAAAATCTGCAAGTTCAGTTTTCGTAGGGAGTTTATTAAAGAGTAAAAGATAGGTTGCCTCTTCAAAACCGCAACTCATCTCGTCGTCGTAATTCTCTATCATTGTACGAACGTCAATGCCACGATAATAAAGTTCACCGGGACAGGGCGTCAATACGCCGTCAACGTTTTTCTTTGCGATTACGTCCGATATATCGGTAAGCCCAGTTACGACGCCTGCACCCGTTTCGTCACGGAGTCCTCTCTTTACCTGTTTTTCTCTATACGTTTCTTCGGAAAATTTGGGAGTGGCGCGGAATAAGTCCGCAAGCTTAGCAATTTCTTCATTTTGATGATGTGTGTGATGATTCATTTCTTGCCATTCTCCTTTATATATTTTATTAGCCGTTATATTTTGGTTATTTTATCATTTATTACGTTAAAAGTCAATCAAATAATATTAGTATATATAAAAAAAGAAACCCCGTTTTTATTTAGGGTTTCTTTACTTTGTTAATCTTCCATTCTAATCGTCGAATTAACTTCTATCACTTCTTCTAGCGACGAAAGTTTGTCGAGCGTCTTTTTAACTGCACTTTCTGACGATAAGTGAGTTATAATAACTATCTGCGCCTTGCCGTCACAACCTGCGACTTGTTTAACTTCTGCAATGCTTATATTGCTCTTACTAAACAATCCTGCAATTTTTGCAAGCACTCCAGCCTTATCCGAAACGGATAATCTGATATAGTATTTGGAAGTAAAGTCGGAAACGAACTTGGTTTCCTTATTACCCTTTTCGTTATTTTCAAAACAAGCGTAAAAATACTCGTCGTATTTTGCTGCAAAAATCACGTCCGAAACGATTGCGCTACCAGTCGGGAGAGCGCCTGCGCCCCTACCGTAAAGCATAATTTCACCAACGGCGTCGCCGACGAGATGTACCGCGTTAAACGAATCGTTTACTGATGCGAGCGGATTATCGTTTTTAACAAACGTCGGGTGAACTCTAACTTCTACACCCTTTTCCGTGTCCTTACCGATACCGAGAAGTTTTAAGGTGTAACCCATTTCTTTACCTTGAGCAATATCTTCTTTAGTAACTTTGGTAATACCTTCTCTATAAACGTTTTCAATGCAAATCTTTTTATTGAACGCTAAACTTGACAATATGGATAGTTTATAGGTCGCGTCAAATCCTTCTACGTCTGCGGTAGGATTAAATTCCGCATAACCTAAACGCTGTGCTTCTTTAAGCGCCTCTTCATACGTTGAACCTTCATTTGCCATCTTGGTAAGAATATAGTTGGTAGTGCCGTTGATAATACCCTTAATAGATAAGATTTTGTTTGCCTGCATACCGTCTTGTAACGTTCTAATTATAGGTACGCCACCTACGCAACTTGCTTCAAAGAATAAACCTACGTTCATCTTTTTTGCTTCTTCTTCGAGTTCCGGCCAGTGCTTCGCGAAGAGTTCTTTGTTGGACGTAACTACCGTCTTACCGCTCATAAGCGCCTTGGTAACGAAAGTTTTTGCAACGCCCGTACCACCGATAACTTCAACAACTATATCAACGTTAGGGTTAGATACTACTTCTTCAATACTTGCTGCAATCTTGCTCTCTTCAACGCCGAGAGAAAGCGCCCTTTCTTTGTTGAGTTCTAAAACCGCTTCAACGGTAAGGTCAACGCCTTGAGTCTTCTTAAAGAATTCTCTCTTTTCGGTAAGTATTTGATACGTACCGCCACCGACTACGCCAAGTCCTAAAATAGCAACGCCTTTTTTCTTTAACATAACAATTCTCCTTTATTTGTTGAGTTCGTAAATTATTCTCAGTCCGTCCAAAGTCAACGTTCTGTCAATTTTATTTATAAGTTTAACTTCTTTTGCAATTATTTCGCCAAGACCACCCGTCGCAACGACCGTTATATCGCCAACTCCGAGTTCTTTCTTTATTCTCTTTAATATGTTTTCCACCAAGCCCGCAAATCCGAATATTATACCTGCCTGCATACAATGCTTGGTGTTTTTACCTATTACCGTTTTTGGTGCGTCAAGTTCTACCATAGGTAGTTGTGCCGTCTTGGTAGCTAAACCTTCAAGCGACGTTTTTATCCCCGGTGCAATTACTACGCCGATAAGTTCGCACTTATCGCTTATAACGTCAAACGTAGTCGCCGTACCGAAATCTATTACTACTATCGGTCCGCCGTATTTATTATATGCGGACACGCTGTTGACTATTATATCTGCCCCAACTTCTCTCGGGTTTTCCGCCTTTATGTTAAGCCCCGTCTTTATCCCTGGACCTATCATAATAGGAGTTATACCCAAAAAGTATTCGCACATGTGACATATAGTGTAGTTGAGCGCAGGGATAACCGACGAAAATATTATTCCGTCTATGTCGCTCTTCTTTATTCCACTATCCGAAAGAAGTCCCACTAAAACCGATCCGTATTCGTCGGCAGTTCTAGATATCCTTGACGACACCCTAAATGAAGCAACTAGTTTATCACCGTCAAATACACCGTATTTTATATTAGTGTTCCCTAAATCTATCGCAAGAAGCATAATTTATTCTTCCTTAACGTTCTCTTCAATTTCCGTTTCATTATCAAAACCGTAAACGCCGTTTTTGTCAACCACCCTTATAACCCTATAAAGCGCTGGTGCACATAAAAGGTTTACGGCAAGTTCAACGAAAAAGTTGAACGTTACGAGCGAAACGAGTATAAATCCTAAAATATTAGTACCGCCTGCAAGCGCAACCATAACTTCCCACATACCCAAGCAACCTACTATAAAGAGCGCCGTATTTATTACGGGTACGAGCGCCGCCGCAACGAATACTGCAACGTAACGGTTCTTTTTAGCAATACACTTATACGCAAGTCCTGAAACCAAGCCTGCCACCGTAGTCTTAACTACGCAAGTTAAGAGTGCGACTACAGGCGTTTCCGTCCATATTAGAACGTAAAACGGTACTAAGCCCATAATTACTTGGATAGCGACTACCACACCACACGCAAAACCCAAAATAAGCCCTGCGATAGGTCCTAATAGTATTGCGCCAAGCGCAATCGGGATAAGCGTAAAGTTGAGTTGTACGGGACCGATATTAATCGCGCCGCCGAACGTCTGCAAAACGATTACGAGTGCGAGTAATATCGAAAGTGCCGTGATATTGCGCGCGGTAAAATACCTACTACTATTCATAATGACCTCCAATCAAGTTCCGCATAGCAACGGATACCTGTCGTAAAAAAAATTTTGCACTTATTACCGTCAGTTTCCAAACTTGAATAACCGCAGTTGTGCATTATTATTTTAGCACAAAAAAAATTCGTTAGCAATTAAATAAAGGCAATTTGTAACATTTTTCAAGAATATTGATTATATTGATATTAGAAAACTCCGCCAAACAAAAAATTTCTACATAGGCGGACGATACTTTTGGAGGTACTTTTTTATGAACGGTATGAATGGTTTTGATTTATTCGGCGGAAACAACTGTTGTCTTTGGATTTTGATAATTTTACTCATTATCTGTCTTTGCAAGAGCGGTTGCCTTTCCGGTATTTTTAACAGTTGCTACTGTCTGCCCGTGGCTCTTTTATTGATTTGTTGCTGCTGTAAGAACGGCGGTATGCTAGGCGGTTTCGGTGGCGGTTGCTGCAAATAATAAAAAAGTTTTAGCGGGGCGCACAAAGTCGCCCCGCTTTTTTATTGCATTTTTTAGTGTCAAAAATTAAGCCAACTACAATATATTGTGCCATTTTTTAAAAAACTTGAAATTTTCTTGAAAAATTTTAAAAAAGTTATTGCAAATATATTTAATATATGTTATCATTTTTTTAATAAAAAATTTTTACAAAGGAGAATTTCTCATGGAAAACAAAACCCCTGAAACTCAGGAACAGTCTTGTTCTTGCGGCTGCAGTAAAAAAGATTTCTTTAACGTAAAGAAAAGTGGCAGCAACGTAAGAACGGAAATCATTGCGGGTATAGTTACTTTCCTTGCTATGGCTTATATTCTTACCCTCAATCCACTACTGATGCTTGACATGTTCAACCCTAACGGTACTGCACACGCACACATGTATTCGTCAGTATTTATCGCAACGGCACTCGGCGCGTTCATAGGTACTTTACTTATGGCACTCTACGCAAAGTTGCCTTTGGCACAAGCACCCGGTCTTGGTCTTAACGGCATGGTCGGCGGCTTACTCGGCGGCGGACTTATCGGCACGGCGCTTTCTTTCGGAAGTTCAATGCTTTTAGTTTTGATCTCCGGCGTATTATTCCTTCTTTTAAGCATTCTTAAGATTCACGGTCTTTCTATTAGAGAAATTATCTATAAAGCAATTCCTGAATCAGTTAGAAAGGCAATTTCCGTTGGTATCGGTTTATTTATCGCTATTATCGGTCTTGCAAATTCAGGCTTAATCGTTGCTAGTTCTACGATTGTTGATTTAGTTCCGTTCTCTTCTTGGGAAATGGCAGTCGTTGGACCTGCGCTCGTTTGCTTATTTGGCTTTATCGTTATCGCAGTTCTTTCACACTTCAATATTAAAGGTGCCGTTATTATCGGTATTTTAGCTGCTACCCTTTTAGGTTGTATCCCTGCTATCGGCGTTACCAAAATGTCTGAAGAATCCTGGAAGTTCTGGTTACACTTTGAAAACTTCTTCTCAATGGACGCATCTAAGGGCGGTTCGTTCTTAGCGTCGTTCACTGACATTAACTTTAACGGCGCGTCTATCTTCTCTTTGATAATGATCGTTATCACTTTCTGTATGATAGACATGTTCGACACCATGGGCACTTGCGTTGGTTGCTGTTCTGCTGCTGGTCTTATGACCGAAGACGGCGTTCCCGTAAACTACAATAGAATTATGGTTGCTGACTCCGTTGCAACTTGTACAGGTGCTCTTTTAGGTACTTCTACCGTTACCACCTTCGTTGAATCTGGTGCAGGGATTGCTGCAGGCGGTAGAACTGGTTTAACTGCTCTTACCACCGCATGCTTGTTCTTACTTTCAATATTCCTTCTCCCCTTATTCGCATCTATCCCTGGTGCTGCAGCAGCGTCTGCTCTTATTTGGGTTGGTTGCTTAATGCTTAAGGGTGTTAAGGACTTAAAGGTTGACACCGTTAAAGATTTAGTTCCTGCATTCCTTACCATCGCTATGATGCCCTTTGGCTATTCAATCACCGACGGTATTGGTTTAGGTCTTCTCTCTTACGTTATTATCGACCTTTGCGGTTACGTCTTCGGTTTAATAGGTTATGCACTTTCCAAGAAAGAAGATAAGGTTAAACCCGTTTGGGATTTACACGTTGTAACGATTATAATTGCTGTATTGTTCATACTCTATTTCTTCGTTCCCGCAAAATAAAACTTAAATTAAAAAGTTTAACCGCCTTGCTTTTCGCAAGGCGGTTTTTTTATTCGATTGTATTAAATTGAATAAAAGCAGTAACACCACGATGAGACGGTTAGACGACCTTATTTTCCTTTTACTCTGCCCAGTTCAGTATTGTCCACAGTCCTGTCACGCAGAGTTTTTTCGACGTGCGGTTTATCTTCATAACGGTAATCTTCACCGTTACGTTTAATATATTTATCTATCACGTTGTGGGATGCTACCTGCCCTACCGACGGATTTACTTGACGTTGATATTTAAAGAAGTCCGAGCCGTCGGGCATATCGTCTACGTTAACCATAACGTCGCGATAACCGGTAAGACGTACGCTCTTAATAATCTCTCTAATATAATCTTTATTAGATTTAAGTTTAATAAGCGACGGAAAATCCGCACCGCCAACGAATAATTGTTGCCACTCTCTACCTTCGTATTTATAAAGCATTTCCGCGGCGATTTTAAGGTGGGTAAGTTCTTCTTCAAAATGCTCTTGCCATATCTTTTTAATATAAGCGTCAGACTCGTCTTCGTAACAAGAATAATAAAGGTAGCACTCGGTATACTCGTGCATAACCCAACACTCAAGCCAAGTACAAGCAGGATCCATAAGCGAGCCGTAACCCGATACGTGCTGTTCTTCAATCATTGCAATTTCCGAGTAAAGTTTTCTACCCAAATCACTGTGATAAAATCCGCTTATATTCATATAATAATTCATCGTTTGTTGCTCCGCCGCCGTTATAATTCCCGTGTGAAGACGAGTTATTAAACTGTCTTGCCAAGAATTGATATACTGTCTTATATCGTCTTTGGGGTGGCGGTGCTCACTTATAGTCGGGCGCGCAGGAGTAATTTCCGTGTATCCGCCAACTAACCTTTCTGCATGCACGCCTTCTTCCATATCTAAAAGATTTGCGTACCTATAAAGGTGATCAAAATCTTCTAAAAGAGCAAAATCAAGTTGGGCTTTTACAAAAGGATTAGGCTCTTTTTGCGCCATTTCCGCAGTTAAATCTACGGCTAATTGCTCGTATCCTATCGTGTGCTCTAAAATCGTTTCATCAAGCGGTTTTAATGCCGATATGCACTTTTGCTGTTGTTGTTCTTGACGGCGAACTTCTGCAAGCACGCGTCGAATATCGTTGTTGGTGCAGTGGCGGTTAAAGTTATGCAAAAACATATTCGACTCAAACTCCGTGCCATTCATTAGTATCACGCGCGTTTTGGTGTAAGGACCTGTCGTGTTCTTGTCGTAAGGCTTTGCCGCTAACGAATTCCAACTTGCGTACGTTATCTTATTGTCTTTTGGTAGTTCTTTAAAAGGGTTCATAATCAATCTCCTATAAATTTTTCTTTTTTGATTATCACCCTTACTAAATTTTTTATACACAAAATAAAAAAACGAACTACGCGTTCGTTTTTTTGATTTTAATTTTATTCATTATTATTACGAATATTACGCTTACAAAGCACGCGGTGACGTATCCTGAAAAATCTATTAAGACGTCTACTACGGCAGGTCCACGGTGCGATAAGATTTGTATACTTTCGTCAATAATTGCAACGGCTAAACCTATAGGCAAAACCTTAAATAAACTTTCTTTCTTTTTACCGTGCAGTTGATAAAACAGTGCGTTTATTTCAACGCCAAGCAAAAAGAACTCGCAAAAGTGCGTTATTTTGCGCATGCCGTTATGGTCGACGACGTCTTTACCGAATATAAAATCAAACACGACTTTAAGCCAGTTAAAGACTTTGCCCGACTCTTCTGCCGATTGTTCAACCGATAAACACGAATTGCCCCATATAAACCCCACCGTTATTATAACCGACACTATAAGGGTTAAAATCCTAATTTTTCTCTTTACGTCCATAAATTTATCTCAAATATTTAGCGGTTAATTTTTTCAGTTTTGTTATAGCCGATTTATTAAAGTGCGACCTACTGAATTTCACCGCCCAGTTTTGTTCTTTAACCGTGCCCGGCTCGTTTATTCTATAATCCGTACCCAAATGCAAAAGGTCTTGCATCGGGATAATAAAACAATTTGCCTTTGACGCAAAACCGAGTTCGGTTATTGCGTTTATAAGCGAAGTTTTATCCGCCGTTTCGCCTTTAACTTTCATTAAAGATAAACTTTCTTTAACGCCGTTTACTATATTGTTATAATCCCACTCGGTTGCACTATCGATAAGCCCTAAAAGTGTATCGTTGTCGTGCGTACCCGTATAGCAGACGTAATTTTTTTCTATTCTTTGGGGAAGATAAAGGTTACCGTTATCGCCGTTAAAGGCAAACGACAAGATTTTCATACCGGGGTAGCCCGTATGCTTTAATAGTTCTCTTACGCCGTCGTCTATTATCCCCAAATCTTCGGCAATAATTCTTTCCTTATCTATTTCGCTATGCAGTGCAGAAAACAGTTTTTCACTAGGAACGTCCACCCACTCGCCGATTTTTGCGTCGGTGCGGAAAGAATCGACTTCATAATACCTATCTAATCCCCTAAAATGGTCTATGCGAACGTAATCGAATACTGTAAGAGCAGTTTTTAGCCTTTTAATCCACCAGTTAAAACCGTTCTTTTCATGCTCTATATAGTCGTAAACGGGATTGCCCCACAACTGACCGTTTTCTGAAAAATAATCGGGCGGTACGCCTGCAACCTTTTTAGGCGCAAAATTTTCGTCAAGTTTATATAGACTCGGGTTTACCCAAACGTCCACGCTGTCAAGTGCAACGTACAACGGCATATCTCCAAGTATTAAAATGCCTTTTGAGTTGGCGTATTTCTTTAAGTTAAACCACTGTTCTTTTGCCTTAAATTGCACGAACTGCCAAAACAGTATCTCTTCATTATACGCACGCGCGAACTTGTTAAGTTCCTTTTCTTCACGATGCGCAAAAGGTCTTTCCCACTCGTAAAAATGTTTTTGTCCCGACGCGTATTTTATGGACATATAAAGTGCGTAATCGTAACTTTCTTTACTTTTTAAATATCTCTTAAACGCTTTGTTTTCTTTATCAAACCGCTCGAACGCACTCCTAAGTAACGGATACCTTACTGCGTAGAGTTCGCCGTAATTAATATATTTTTTATCAGAAATAGAAAACTTGAGTTCGGCTGCAGTAATTAAACCCTGCTCTTTAAGAATTTCAGGGCTTATAAAATATGGATTAAATGACGTCGAACAAACCGACGAATACGGAGAATTACCGTATCCCGTCTGCACGAGTGGCAATATTTGCCAAATTTTTTGACCAGACGCTGCTAAAAAATCCACAAATTTATAACTTTCTTTACCAAAATCACCTATACCGTATTTACTAGGCAAGGAAAATATCGGCATTAAAATTCCACTACATCTTTTCATATTATTATTTCAGGTTTGCCCTAATCCTTTAATCTAAAACTTCTTCTTTTAGATATAAATCTTTTACTTTACTAAAATCAATTTTTATTATGATAATAACCATATAAACAGCGACCAAAACGGCTATTACCGCCGTTAATATCACCGTCACGTTATCCCACTGACTGCCGCATGCAATACCTACGTTTGACAGTATAAGTCCGCCTATATCGTATACAGAGTGAATAACTATTGCTGTAAACACGTTCTTCGTCACACATAGCGCAATGGCGCACGTTGCGCCTATTAAAAACGAATACCCTACTTGCATTATCGTTGCGCCTATCCCTGCGCCACCGAATAAATTTATCAAATGAGAGAGTGAGAATACTGCCGCAGTAGTAGCCACTGCAAACACTGCGCCGTACTTTTTTTCTCTATATATATAAGTACATAGCGGAAATACTAATCCACAATAAACGAGTTCTTCAAAAGTGCCGACTGATAAACAGTATAAAATATATAAAATCACGTCAATACTATCGCCCGTAACGGTCGCATTTCCGCTACTAAAAGCAATAATAGGAAAGTTGTTTACCGCCACGACGAGCGCAGGAATCACCGCGAAAAACGCCTTTATTCCACCACTTGAAAAAAACGCGCGATAAAAACGATATTTTATAATCGCAATTACTGCACCTATGCATAGCAATGCGCGCAGTACCGTTCCGCCCATGAGTTTTGCTTTTAGATTATCTTTTATAAATAGTCCAAAAAGCCACTCGGTAGGGAGCGAAACGAACCCGACAGCCAAAAGAACTATTATCGCAATATGATAGACGGGAGATTTGAAAGCGTCTTGACGGAGTTTGCTCATAGCGTTAAGCCCCCGTCGACGGTTATTATCTGCCCCGTTATAAAGTCGGATTTGTCGCTTGATAAAAACAGTATAAGTTCGGCAATATCTTTTGGCGTACCTATTCTGCCTATCGGGGTTTGCTTTTTGAGTTCAATTACATCGTCTTTAGTTAAATTTGCGTTCATAGGAGTATCTATAACGCCTGGGCAAACACAGTTTACGTTTATACCGCTAAGTCCTACTTCTTTAGCAAGTGCTTTGGTATAACCTATAAGGGCAGATTTACTTGCGGAATACGCAACTTCCATACTTGCGCCAACCACGCCCCACATAGACGAAACGTTAACTATCTTACCTTTTTTAGCACTTATCATACCTTTTAAAACGCGGTTGGTTAAAAGAAAAGCACTTTTCATATTGACGGAAAATACTTTATCATAATCAGATTCGGTAGTGTCGGTAACGAGTTTGTTCAAAGACACGCCCGCGTTATTTACGAGAACGTCAATCCTTTTGAAACTTTTATCCACTTTGTCCATCATATCTTCAATTTCGTTTACCTTACTTAAATCGGCTTTTACCGTAAATAAATAATCGTAAACTCCTCGTTCTTTTGCGAGACGTTTAAGTTGTTCTATGCCCGACGTACCAGTATTATATTGAGCGACAACGAAATAACCGTTATTTAAAAAAGTTAACGCCGTCTCCCTTCCTATACCGCCACTCGCGCCGGTTATAAGTGCAATTTTCATAATTACCTATGGAATAATACCCGCAAAATTTTTGCGGGTATCTAATTGTTGTTTTTATTTAATTTTTTCGTTCCAACTATGTGCGAGCACTATTTTAAGGGCGTATTAACAAGCAGGCGTGACGCCTGTCACAAGTTGACAACTTGTGTTGTTATTACTTAATAACCCAGAACTCTCACACTCCGCTCGTACACAGTTTTAAGGTTGTATGAACGAGCAGCGCAAGGCTCGTAAGCGTGACGCTTAACCCTAACTTAACTCCGCTCGTGTACCATTTAAGGGCGTATAAACAAGCGAGAGCAGGAAAACAAGCGTTGACGAAGTGCGTGTACGTCTGTACACAATCAAGGCAACGCGATGTTTGACGAACTATCGCGACGTTTAGACGACCTTAAAAAAGATTAGCCCTTTACACGCTCCATATATTCCCCAGTTCTAGTGTCAACTCTAATGAGTTCACCTTGTTCAACGAACATAGGAACTTGGATACTAACGCCGGTTTCCAAAATTGCTTCTTTGGTAGCGTTGGTTGCGGTGTTTCCTTTAACGGAAGGATCTGCTTGAGTAACGCGAAGGGTTACGAAGTTTTCACATTCAACCGAGAAAGCAACGCCCTTATATGATCTAACGATAACGGGATCGTTTTCTTTGATATATTTTAATGCATCTTCTACTTGGTCGTAGTTTAACGGAGTAAGGTTGAATTCCTGATCCATAAAGTAATAGAGTTCACCGTCGGTATAAGAATAGGTCATATTTCTCGTTTCGATGGTTGCGTCTTGTAATTTTTCGGTGGGGTTCCAAGTTCTTTCAAGAACCTTCCCGTCGATTACGTTTTTCATTTTGGTTCTTACGAACGCTGCACCCTTACCGGGTTTAACGTGTTGGAAGTCTACGATAGTCCATACAGAACCTTCGTATTCAAAAGTTGAACCTTTTCTAAAATCGCCTGCTAACATAAATATTTTCTCCTTAAATGTTTATCTAAATTTATTTTTTACAATTTAATCAACTGCTTATCATCTGAAAAAAGTCTTTGTACTTTTCCGTCCGTAAGCAAGACGGTATCTTCTATCCTTATCCCAAACTCACCGTCAAAGTAAACGCCCGGCTCTACCGTAAAAACCGTGCCGTTTTCAAGTATCGTACTCTTTTTTGGGGATAACGTGGGATACTCGTGTATTTCAAGACCTACACCGTGCCCAAGCGAGTGGGTAAAATATTTATCGAGTCCGCTTTTACCTAAAACGTCCCTTGCTATTTTGTCCGCTTGATCTGTTTTCATACCCGCGGTTATTTCACGCTCCGCACTTTCGTTTGCTAAAAGCACTGCGTTATAGCATGAAATAAACTTATCAGTCGGAGTTCCAAAAAACAACGTTCTCGTTATATCCGAACAATATCCTTTATAGACCGCACCCGTATCGATTAAAATAACGGTATTAGGCTTTAACGGAGTTTTACCCGTTTCATGATGCGGTACAGCCGAATTTTTGCCAAACGCCACTATCGTGTCGAACGACGCGCTCTCCGCACCGAGTTTTATCATTTCGGTTTCTATACGCTCTTTTATTTCTAATTCGGTATCGCCGACCTTTATCGTTTTAAGAACAAAGTATAGCGCACTTTCTACGATCTCGCAAGCCTTTTTTATATGCGTTATTTCGCTTTGGCTTTTAACCGAGCGCAAAAGTTCAAGGGTATTAGAACAATCTTTTATATCTAAACCGATCTTTTTATAATTTTCGTATTCTTTTACGGTCGTTCTCGTATAATCGATATAGAGCGCCGTAGCCCCCGATTTTTTTATATAAGACGATATATCTTGTTGCCCAGTATAGAGAAGGGCTAAAATTCCCGTACCGTCAAGTTTTTCCTTTGCGGCATAAAAATACCTTGCATCTGTAAAGTACGCCGTATCTTTACCTGTAATAAGGTAGCCTTCTGCAATATCTACCCCCATAAGATACTTACGGGTTAGTCTGTCGGTTATGAGCGCGACGCCCGTGCCACATTTATCCACAAACGTCTTTAACTTGCCGTCAAACATAATAAGCCACCTTAAAATCTACTATCTTAATTATTTTACCAAAAATTTATATATAAGTCAATTATCGCAATAGGTTTTTTGCATATTTAACGCGTCAATATCCTGCGTACCTGCCGATTCGCATATAACGTAAGGCTCTAACTTGAGTTTTTTGAGCGCCGACGCAAGCGGAGCAAAGTTAGGTCCGTAACGTTCGTCTGCAAAAGTTAAGTGCCTTACTTCACCCTTTGCCGAGTATTCAATCTTAGAAAAATGAATATGGAAATGTTTTACCCGTTCATAACCCAACTCGTCCACCATATAACTTAAACGGTCAAGATAGTCCTTTTCAGTCTTCAAACTTCCGAACTCTCTTGCATTTATATGCCCGAAATCAATAGCCGGAATATAAATTTTATCCACCTTACAAAAACGGATTATCTCTTCTAACGTACCTATCTGCCCGAGTTTACCCATAGTTTCAGGGCAATAAATTTGATCTTCTAGTCCTTTATCGTAAATTATATCACGCAAGGCTATCAAACGCTTTTCAGTTAAATCAACGGCGTCTTCTCTTTTCATTTTGCCTTGGCTTGCAGGATGAAAAACCACTCTTTTTCCCCCGAGTAATTTTACCTTTTCCGCCGACTGTATAACGTAGTTATAAGACTTTACAGCATTTTCTTCTTCGGGGTTAGCAAAGTTTATATAATACGGAGCGTGAACGCTTATCTCCACGCCTGCATCTAAAAACGCTTTACCTATCGAAATCGCTCGCTCGTCGCTCATATTAACGCCTCTGCCGAAAGAATACTCAAAACAGTCGAGTCCCAAATTTTTTACCCAAACTGCCGATTCTTCACTCTTGCTATTTCCTGCTTCTGAAAAGGCTATAGAGTTTCCACTCGGTCCAAATTTAATCATAATCATCTTCCTTTATCAATCGTAAATCTTCGTTAAGTTGTTTTTTAAGCCCGTCAGGATCAAAAAACTTTTTAATATCTCTGATACGGCGGTTAAACTCCAAAGTAATTTCTTTACCGTAAAGGTCGCCGTCAAAATCCACTATATGCGCTTCCAAAACTTTATCGGATAAATCGAAAGTCGGACGTGCGCCGTAGTTTATAAGTGCTTTATAGTTTAATTCGTCAACATTGACCTTGCCTGCATAAACGCCGTCTTTAATTCTAAACTTATCCTTTTCAAGTCTTATATTAACCGTAGGGAAACCTAGTTTAGTGCCGACTTGTCTATCTCCGTACACCTTTCCCGTTACGGAATAGTTTCTGCCAAGAAGTTTGTTTGCGCTCTCTATATCACCTACTGATAATAGTTTTTTTATTGCAGTAGTCGATACTTTTTTACCAATTAAATTAAAATCTTCGACTACTATATATTCTTGATTAGAGTTATTTGCATACTCTTTTAGATCGTCTACCGTACCTTTGCCGAACTTGCCAAAACGGTAATCCTTACCGCTGACGTAACATATAATGGAGTATTTTTTATTGAGTTTATTTAAAAACGCACGCTTACCCAAGGACAAAAAATTAAAATCCACGGGTGCAAAATATATCTCGTCCGCACCGAGTTCTTTTATAAATTTTTCCCTTTCTTTAGGCATATATACACACTTATCGTCATCAGCGCACAACATTGCTTTAAGGTTTCCTTTAAATGTAAAAACCACAAGTTTTGCACCGTGAGTATCCGCGTATTCTTTTGCCGTTTTTATAACGTGTTGGTGTCCCGTATGTACGCTATCGAAATATCCAAGCGCAATAACTACAGGACCTATTATATTATCTGACATAAGCGTTTATTTTAAGTACGCCGTTTTCCGCCGTACCTATTCCCCAAAACTCCTTTTCATTGTAAACGCGGTAAATACCGCCCGCGTAACCTTTATTTTCAAATACCCCGTTTAAGATTTTAAGCGCGTCTTTTTCCGACAACACGAGTTTTGGAAAATTTACCGCACTGTCGGCAGGGATTAAAAACTTTTCCGCATTAGGCTCTGCGATAAATTCGTCCACTAAAACACCGTTTTCAAAATTAAAAATACCGCACGCAGTGCGCGTTAGTTTGCTCATAACGCCAAGCGAACCGCAAGCAAGGGCAATATCCCTTGCAAGAGAGCGAATATATGTACCGCCTTTGCAATCTATTCTAAACTCAAACTCGTTTTCATCCGTTTGCGAAATGCACTCAATATTATCTATAACGACTTTTTTTGGCGCAAGTTCAAATTCTACGCCCTTTCTCGCTAATTGATAACCGCGTTTTCCGTCTATACACTTTGCAGAATACTTTGGTGGAATTTGGTCTATCTCACCCGTAAACTCCCCAAGCACTGCGCGAATAGCCGATATATTAGGCACGGTAGTAGTCGTATCCGTTACCATACCCGTAACGTCTAACGTGTCGGTAGTCTTACCGAATACGAAACGCGCAACGTACGTTTTTTGTTTATCTAAAAGGTACTGAAAAAGCCTTGACGCCTTTCCTATACCTACGGGCAAAACGCCTGCCGCCATAGGATCTAGCGTTCCCATATGTCCACAAGGGCTATTTAGTTTTTTCTTAACCTTACCAACGGCATAAGCCGAACTCATCCCCGTAGGCTTAATTAAGTTAATAAATCCTTTCATAATCTATTCCGGTAAATATCTACTTGCTGCAAACGTAATCTTATCTACCACGTCTTCATACTCGCCGTGTATTTGACAACCGCTCGCAAGAGTGTGTCCGCCTCCGCCAAACGTCCCTGCAACCGCATTGACGTCAGGTCCTTTGGAACGAAAACTTATTTTATACTTATTCTTTGCCGTTTCCATAACGCACGCCCCTATCATTACCCCGTCAACGCCCATTACGAAATCAATAAAACCTTCAGTTTCGTCTTGCTTTGCACCAGTTTTTTCAAAATCGGAAAGTCGTACCGTTGCAACGGCTATCTTTCCGTCGGAAAAATATCTTATATTAGACATAACGTGGCCGAAAAGTTTTGCGCGCTCTTTACTTTGTTTTGAAAACATGTGGTAATAAATATCGTTGACGTCCGCACCTAATTCCACCAACTTGCTCGTCACCGCAAAGGTGTACGGCGTTACGCTCTTATGGCGGAAGTTACCCGTATCCGTCATGATACCCGTTGCTAGTAAGTTTGCAGTTTCTTTATCTATCACTGCACCGAGTTCGTTTATAAGCGCGTATACGTTTTCACAATTACTTGCGTTATCCACTATGTAATTCGTTTTTGCGTATCTGGTGTTTGATATGTGGTGATCTATGACGTAAGTATTTTTATGTTCGGAAAAGTTTTCGTAAAACTTGCCGAGTCTGCTTACGTCCGCGCAATCTATAGCAATTAACGCCGAATATTCACCCGTTAAAGTGTTTGCTATTTTTCTTGCGGAATTTAAAAAGAAAAATCTCGACGGAATGGGATCGTCACATACGACGTCCGAATTAATGCCGAGATATTCGAGTGCGCGTGAGAGCGCGAGAGCCGAACCGAGCGTATCCCCGTCAGGACGAACGTGGGATATAAGCGCGACTCTCGTTTCCTTTTTAAGTTTTTTTGATAATTCACTTAAACCGATCACTGCTCGCTACTCTCTCCTTTGTTAATTTTTTTAAATAATTTTTCCATCTTGTCACCGTATTCCATACTGTCGTCAAGAATAAAGTTTAGTTCAGGTACGGTGCGTGCGCGTATGACCTTTGAAAGTTCGTAACGAATCTTTTTAGCATCGCCTTTGATCGCATCAAAGGTCGTTTTGCGCTTTACTTCATCCTTTGAATAAATGCTTATAAATACCTTGGCGTAAGATAAATCTTTACTGCAATCCACTCTTAACACCGAAAACATTTCGGTAACGAGCGGGTTTTTAAGTCGCCTTGATATTATTTCATAAATCTCTTTTTGAAACTCGCCGTTAAGGCGGTCGTTCCTACTGATACCGCTATTTCTTCTCATCAGTCTTTATTTTCCTCTACCTGATAACTTTCGATAAAGTCGCCAACTTTGATGTCGTTAAATCTTTCGATAGAAATACCGCATTCATAACCTTGCGCAACTTCTTTAACGTCGTCCTTAAAGCGCTTTAACTGGTTAACGTTACCTTCACAGATCATAACGTCGTCACGGTAAATACGGAGTTTGCCGTTTCTTATAATTTTACCTTCGGTAACGTAGCAACCTGCAACTTGACCTACGCCGGAAATCTTAAATACTTCTCTAACTTCTGCTTTACCCATGTATACTTCGGTAAACTTGGGTGCAAGCATACCTTTAAGCGCACGTTCTACGTCTTCTATCGCTTCGTAAATAACTCTGTAAAGTTTTACGTCTACACCGCTTCTTTCGGCAATCTGTTTTGCGTTGGAATCGGGACGGACGTTAAATCCGATAATGATTGCGCCCGACGATTCTGCAAGCATAATGTCAGATTCCTTGATAGCACCTGCCGCCGCGTGAATAACATTTACTTTTACTTCTGCGTTGGAAAGTTTTTCAAGTGAACTCTTAACCGCTTCAACCGAGCCCTGAACGTCTGCTTTAACGATAAGCGGAAGTATCTTCATTTCACCTTCAGCAATCTTATTGAATACGTCGTCAAGTGTAACCTTAGACGCTGCTTTCATCATATTTTCTTTCTCTTTATTCTGTCTTTCTTCAGCGACGAGTTTAGCAAGTTTTTCATGTTCAACCGCGTAGAGAATATCGCCGGAGTTAGGAACGTCGTCAAGTCCCATAATAGATACGGGCATAGACGGACCTGCGTTTGCAACGCGTCTTCCTTTATCGTCTACCATAGCGCGGATTTTACCCGTAACAGTTCCGACGATTACGCTTTCACCGACTTTTAACGTACCGTTCTGAATAAGCACGGTCGCAATCGGACCTTTGCTTTGATCGAGTTTTGCTTCGATAACTACGCCTTTTGCCTTTCTGTCGGGGTTTGCCTTTAAGTCCTTAATTTCCGCTAAAAGATTGATATTTTCTAATAAATTGTCAAAACCTTCACCAGTCTTTGCAGATACGGGACAAAGTATTGCGTCGCCACCCCATTCTTCTGGGAGAAGTCCGTGTTCGGTAAGTTGAGTTTTAACCCTTTCAATATTTGCTTCGGGTTTATCAATCTTGTTTACGGCAACTAAAATAGGTACGTCCGCCGCCTTTGCGTGATTGATTGCTTCAACCGTTTGTGGCATGATACCGTCGTCTGCCGCAACGACTAAAATTGCTATATCGGTTGCTTGTGCACCGCGCGCACGCATTGCCGTAAACGCTGCGTGTCCGGGCGTATCCAAGAAAGTAATAACTTCTCCGCCTGCGGTTACTTGATATGCGCCGATATGTTGCGTTATACCGCCTGCCTCACCAGCGGTAACGTTGGACTTTCTTATTCTGTCGAGTATAGACGTCTTACCATGGTCAACGTGTCCCATAACGGTAACTACGGGCGGACGTTTAACGAGCAAGTTCGCGTCGTCCGGAGCACCTTCAAAGCCTTCGCTTAAAACGTCTTCTGCAGTCTTGTCGAGTTTAAGTTCGAGTTCTACACCTATATCGTCTGCGATAAACGCCGCCGTATCAAAGTCGATGGAGTCGTTTATCGTTTTCATTATACCTTCTTTAAATAATCTCTTGGTAATTTCCGCAGCGGTAATACCTATCTTTTCGCTCAATACTTTAAGCGGTATAATTTCGGTATTAATAACTGCCTTTTCAATCTTAATAACGTTGACTTCGGATTTTTCTTTTGCCTTTTTAACAGGACGGAACTTTCTATATCCGCTCTTGTTTTCGTCAAAATCGTCCACGTCAACTTGATTTTTAATCAACGCGCGTTTATTGAGTGCACGTTTATCTTCATATTTTCCTTCTCCGCCCTGTTTTTTCTTGGAGAAGTTTCTGTTATCCGTCTTGTTAACGATAGGCGGAGCAACGAAAGTTGCGTTGGGCTTTTTAGGTGCGCCCGTCTTATTAAATTCGGGTTTAGGTCCGCGTTCACGAGCGCCTTGACCTTGCGGCCTTTCACCACGGGGCGGTCTTTCGCTCGGACGGAATTCCGTACGCGGTCTTCTCTCTTCCGTCTTTTTTTCCGGACGTTTAATAGGTCCTTCACGGCGAACGATAAAAGAAGGAATAAACTCTTTCTTTTCTTCCTTTTTCTCTTCCGCTTTTTGTTCGGGTTTCTCTTCAGGCTGAACTTCTACCTTTTCTTGGACTACGGGCGCAGTTTCAACCACTTCGGGTTTTTCCGTCTTTTCTTCTACTACGGGAGCAGACTCTTCAACCGCCTTTTTAGTCCTTTTCTTTTTAGGTTCGGGCTTCTCCACTACGGGCTCTTCTACTATCGGAGCGGGGATTACTTCTTTTTCCTTTTCTTTTTCAACAGCGATCAACGCTTCTTTTTCCTTTTCTGCCGCTTCCTTTTCTTTTCTAATTTTGGTTAGAGCCTTTAATTTTTCTTCAAGTGCCGACTTTGCGGATTTTACGTCCACCTCAATCTTTGCAGTGCTTTTAACGAGTTCTTCTAAAAGCCCACCTTTAATAAGTTCGTTCGCTTGTTTTAAATTCTCAATATGCATTGCTTTGTTTTCAGCCATTTTATTCTCCTAATTTCTCGCTATAAAGTCCTTTTCCGAATTATCTAAAATCGCTTTCGATAGCGCCGTATCCGCTATCGCCATCACTTTTGCGTTTTCTCTGTGCGTAAGTTCAGAGAGTGTTTTACTTACCGATTCAATTATCTTGCAATGACGTTTTAACGCAAGGGAATCGGCTTCTTTTTTGGTATTCTCGCTCGCCGTATGACAAACTATTATTAAGTTTATCTTTTTAAGCGTCTGCAACGCGTTCATTCCTACGCGAAATTTCTTTGCGCGGATTGCAAAACCTATAAAGGTTTCCGCCTTAGTTTTGTTTTCCAAGGAATTCCTCCAAAATCACGTCGTAAACCTGTTCCGACACTTGCATAGAAAACGCTCTATTTAAAAGCTTTTGTTTTTTTAGCTTTTCCACGCACGCTTTGTCGTTACAAATATAAGCGCCCCTGCCGTTAAGTTTTCCCGTAAAGTCAAGTTTAATTTCGTCACCCGACTTAACTACTCTTATAAGTTCTTTCTTTGGCTTGTTCGCTTTGCACGCCACGCAGGTGCGCATAGGTATTTTCTTTTCCATAATTATTCAGCCGTTTCAATATCGGTAGCGGTATCGTCCGTGCCAAGATCAGCCATTGCCGCGCTTTCGCTCTTAACGTCAATCTTCCAACCGGTAAGACGAACGGCAAGCCTTGCGTTTTGACCGCTTCTGCCGATTGCAAGCGATAACTTGTCGTCGGGAACTACTGCCATTGCGGATTCGTCACCCGTCTGTACTACTTTAATTACGCGTGCGGGTGAAAGTGCGCTAGATATATATTCGAGCGGATTTTCACTCCACGGAATAATGTCGATTTTTTCACCGCCGAGTTCTCCTACTATCGCGTTAACTCTCGCGCCCTTGTTGCCGACGCAAGCGCCTACTGCGTCAACCATCGGATCTTCACTATAAATTGCAATCTTCGTTCTTTGACCAGGATCTCTAGCAACGCCTTTAACTACTACGACGCCTTGTTTAATTTCAGGCACTTCATTTTCAAAAAGGCGCTTAACGAGTCCGTTTGCCGTTCTCGATACTACGATCTGTGCAATTCTACCCGTGTTTTTAACGCGCTTAACGTATACGTTAAGTTTTTGGTTTAATTCGTATTTTTCCCCGGGAACTTGATCTCTAGGCATCAACACGCCTTCAATTTGGTTTCCGCCGATTTCCACGTAAACGTTTCCATCTTCAATACGTCTTACGGTGCAAACCATAAGTTCGCCTTCTTTGTCTTCAAATTCGTTTACGGTGTTTTCATGTTCGATTTCACGCAATTTTTGAAGCAAAACTTGTTTTGCAGTTTGCGCTGCAATTCTACCAAAGTTCTTGGATATAATCTCGGTAGTAACCACGTCGCCTGCTTTATAGCTCTTCTTAATTTCACGCGCTTCGTCTACGCTGATTTCCTTTTCGGGATCAACTACTTCTTCAACGACCGAACGAACGCTGTAAATTTTGATGGATTTTTTCTCCGAATTGAGTTTTACTTCTACACCGCCTGCAATGCCCGTACTCTTTTTGTATGCGATTACGAGTGCGTTTTCAAGCGCAGCAATAAACTCTTCTGCCGAGATACCTTTCTGTTTATCGAGCTCTTCAAGTGCTAAAAAGAAATCCTGATTAATCATTGTTCTCTCCTTGACATAATGTGTCTTTATGTAAATTTATATTTTTTAACCGTTAAATAAAATCAATATATTCGTTTACTTTGACCGTATTTTTTAAGTCTATTGTAAACGTGGTCTTTTCATCGACCTTTAAAGTAATAATCTTGCCGTCGTAAGAAACTAAAATGCCGTCGTAAAACTTTTTGCCCTTAATGGAATTTATAAGTTTAACTTCTACGCGTTCACCTATATGCGATATAAAATCCTGTTCGGTCTTAAACGGACGGTCAATCCCTAAACTGCTTACGTTAAGCGTATACGCTTGCCCGAAAGTCGGATCGAGTTCATCAAGCGGAGCATCTATCGCGCGATGAAAAAGTTCGCAAGTATCGAGATCTATTCCGCCGTCCTTATCGATATATACGGTAAGCGCGGGATTTTTACCCTGCTTAAACTCTACTTCTACTATCGTAAGGTTTAACTCTTTGGCTATCGGCGCTAAAAACTCTGCGATCTCCGCGTTTGATTTTACCTTCATTTTGATCTCCTATAAACAAATATGAGAACGGCAAGCCGTTCTCATACAAGTAAGCATGTATAATTTAGCATAAATATAATACCACATTTTTTTATGCATTGCAAGCGTTTTAACGATTTTTTTACGCGTGCGCGCGCAAAAAATTCAAAATTCGCGCTATTTAATTATTTTCCATACTGCATTTTCATAAGTTCAATAAAGATTTCCGCAGTAGCGTAAGCGTCGGACAACGCCCTGTGATGATGAAATACTATACCGAAATGCTCTGCCAAAGTATGCAAGTCGTGTCGACGGAGTTGCTTTAAGTTCTCTCTCGCTATAGCAACCGTATCCAAAACCTGATTTTTAAGTTCATACTCTTCCGCCCCCGCAAATCGCCTTATAAACTTGGTATCGAAATCCGCGTTATGAGCGACTATTATAGTCTTGTCTATAAACTTCATAAAATCGGGAATAACCGCGCCTATTTTTGGTGCATCTTTAACCATATCGGGGGTAATGCCGGTTATAGCAATATTCTCTTCCGTAATACGATAATCGGGTTTTACCAAAGTGTGAAACTGCTCGGTTATTTTACCGTTGACTATTTTAACCGCACCGATTTCCGTTATGCCTTCGTTCATAAAATCAAGCCCCGTAGTTTCCAAATCGAATACGACGTAAGTATTGTCAATCAATTCTTTGGGAAGATTTTCTTCCGCGTCGAAAACGCTTTTAACCTTAATAGTTTTTGCTTCGCTTGGGAACACGAGTTTATACTCTCTCGGAGCGCTCTTTTTATACTTTTCTTTTTTAATAAAGTTCTTAGGGAAAGTACACCTGTTTATCTTATCCAAAGTGAGTGATCGTTTGCCGTTATACTCACCTATGCTACCACGCGCTATTATCGCTTCGCCCACCGTGATTTCCTTTATTTTGTGATAGGTGTTTTTCTTAGAAAAATAAATACCGCTCGTTCTACCCGTAGTATCGTCAAGGTGGATAATTAAAAACGGTTTACCGTTTTTGGTTTGACGCTCTGCTATATCCGTAACCGTACCGCATATCGTAACTTCACCGCTTACGGCGTCTTCAATATAGAGCGCAAGATCACCCATATTTTCGTCGTCGATAACAACCACGTCTTCTACTCGTATAGTCCTATGCTCTATCTTTTGCAGTTCGTCGGCGTACACTTCTTCAGAAAGTAGGCTCACCGTTTCATCGGCTTCTTTTATGTCCGTACTGCCTGCAAAGTCCGAGCAGAAAAGTTTGGAAAGATACTCGTTTAGTTTTTGAATCGCACCGTTCTTTTGAACGTATTCCGCACCGTCTTTAGTTAGGCGTAAAACGTATTTTACAACGTTTCCAACCACAGTAGATATGACGTCCGTCGGTTTTAAAAATATTGACACCGAAGGATATTTTTCACTCAAATACTTATATATCTCGTTATTGATGAGTTCGTCGTTACTGACAATCTTTTTAACCGATACTTCAACGAGTTTAAAGGCAGGCGAAGTTATTTTTTCCGCCTCTGTTAAAATCCTATTCTGTAGTTCTTCACCCACCGCCTGATCGCATATAAAATTATAGCGGATAGACAGTTTTTCTCTATCTATTTCTATCGAACTGATTCGGATGTTTTTAAGTTTTTCATCAATTAAGCGCACGTCGGATATAAATTCCGCGTTACTTTTTACCGTATACATTTATCTATCTCTTTAAAAAATTCTTCTTCTATCAATTCTTTTTTTACTTTTTTTACTATTTTACCTTTTAAAAAAATCGCACACTCGTCCTTTGCTCCCGCAACGCCTACGTCCGCGTCTTGCGCTTCACCAGGTCCGTTCACCACGCACCCCATCACTGCGATAGTAAGTGGTTTAACCACGTTTGCAGTATAATCTTCTACCTTTTTTGCAAACGCCATACAATCCCACTCGCATCGTCCGCAAGTAGGGCACGCTATAATCTTTACTCCGCCGTCGTAAAGGTTGAGTGCCGATAATATTGCCTTTGCCGCAACCACTTCTCTTTCAGGATCGGCAGACAAACTCACCCTTAAAGTATCGCCTATACCGTTAAGGAGCAGTGAACCTATGCCGATTGAATTTTTAACCACGCCGTTATACTCCGTACCTGCTTCTGTAACGCCTATATGTAACGGGTAGTCGGTACGCTTTGCAACGTATTCGTATGCTTTAACCGCAAGTCGCACGTCGGACGCTTTGACCGATATAACTATATCTTTTACTCCGTACTTTTCTAAAATGGCTACGTTCTTTAACGCGCTTTCACCAAGCGAAACTTCGTTTTTCCCGTACTTTTTTAAAAACTCTTTATCTATACTGCCCGTATTAGAGCCTACGCGCACGGGAATATTGTTACTTTTAAGCGCGTCCGCTACCGCCCTTACGTTATTTTCCCCACCTATATTACCGGGGTTTATTCTAATCTTATCCGCTCCGCCGTCAATAGACTTCAAAGCGAGTTTATAATCGAAATGTATATCCGCAACGAGCGGTATATCCACCTGTTTTTTAACTGCGTTAAACGCCCGTGCGTCGTTTTCGTCAAGCACGGAAAAACGCATTATGTCAAGACCTATGCTCTTTAACTTCTTGCACTCTTCTACCGCACGGTCGACGTCTGCAATCTTAAAAGTTGCCATAGACTGGATTTTAATTTTTTCTCCGCCGCCTATCGCGACGTTACCTATCGTTACCTTTTTACTCATAGATGTATTATAGCATAACTGGAATTAAAAGTAAAGAAATATAAGTAAAGAAAAATAAGCAGCCGCTCTTAATAAAAGCGACCGCCTATTTAATTATAATCCTGCTTTAACCCTGTATCCGTAGACCACTTCTTCATACATATCGTCAAGGTAAATTGCCAACCTTTTTTCATCGGCTATACTCTGAAAAGCCTCGACCGCTTCTAGTCTATCAAAGTACCCCGTAACGCAATTTATAACGTCTTCGTAATACCCCATATCAACTAATTGATCTTTCGTAAACTCGCCCATGCTTATTTCCAAGAACTGCAATTTTAAGGTCGCTTCCGCTTGCTTGACGGTATTTGCGTACCGCGTTTCTTTTTCTAAAATACCGTTGTTATACTTAAATACTTCGCGTTGCGTTTTAATACTTTCGTCTTTAAGTTCTATTATTTTTTTATCGAGTTCCTTTTGATGTATCGCATTAAAATATTCGTCCACCCCGTCGATCTTTAATTGTAATTCTTGCATTTGCGAATTAAGCGTTGCAATTTCTTGATCTCTATCTTCAAGCACTGACGCTATCTGCACGTTCTTTTGGTTCTCAAGCATCGCCGTCTTATCCGCAACTATACTAGAATTTATAAGCCCTGCCTTTGCCGCCCGTTCTTCCACTTTTAATATACTCTCCGCATATAATGCGTTTAACTCTTCAATGCGCGCGCTAGCACTTTCTGTAACTGCCTTAATTTTGCTCTCCACACCTTTTAAAGACGCGTTAAGTTGGTTTAAGTAATCCAACTTTTCCCTTTCAAACTGCGCCGATAAAAGCGTTTGCGCTTTATTTAAATACTCCTGCTCGGTAGGAAGAACGTACTCCATCCTTTCTAAAACCAAATCTTGTAGATCAGCGTCTTCATACCCTTCGCGACGTACTCTATAATAATAGTAAATTTCAGACAGAGTGGTGTACATTTCGTTTAATGTAGTTGGTAAATCAAATTCCATAATCAATTCTCCGTTATCCTGTATTTAATTTTTAGATCTTTGGCAAAGAACACGTCGTCTTTTACGATAATTTCCAAATCAAACGTCCTTGAATAAAGATTTAATCGCTTGATTTGATTGCCCTTTTCGAGCACATATTCGGCCATACCGAAATCACCGCGCACTATCAACTTTGCAGGCCTATCAATATATAGACTTAACTCTAATAAAACCTTGCCGTAATAAGTGCCGAAATTAAAAGTTTTACTGCCCCAGTATCCTAAATGGTTTATAACCCCTTCTCCGTCTAAAACGTACAGTCCGTTGTCGTTATCGTCCACGACTATACCGCCGTCACCTACGATAGAAGAATAGACCATTACCGCTTGTTCCGTTCCGCTTACCGTATCGTAACAATACACGCACTGAACAAGGTGTTCTTTAAAATATACCGACAACAAATATTTGTCGTCCATTACCGCACACGGCCCTTCGACCGAAAAACCACCGCTTAAAATTGCACTGTTTATAAAGGTGACGTTGCCGTTCTTATAACGTGCAAGTCTATTACCACTTATAAAATACACCGCGTCGCCGACAATCTTACAAGAACTGTCCGCCACGTTAAGCGCGGGCGTTAAAATTCTTTCTACCATATAATCAACGTTTTCAGCAAGAGTAAGTTTATAAATAGCGTTTACGGTAAATATCAATAATGTTTCACCATAGACGACAAGACCTTTTACAGTCCCAGTTTCGATCGGCATACCCATAAACCCGTAATTATCGATATTTATCGAATACCCGTCAAAAGAAAACGGACCGCCGAAATATATTTTATCTTTATCTGCGACGAACAATCTACCTTTATAAATTACCGAACATGTTCCCATCGGGATCTGCCCCGAAACTAGTTTTTTTCTACCCACTATAAACGTTTCCGTCGTCGTCTGGACTAAAATTTCTCGCTCACCCGAAAATATAATCCCCGTAAGCAAAGGCTGCTCTCCTAGCGTTTCCACTTTAATTATACTGCCGTCTGTATACTCGTAAAGAGCGCCGTCTTCTGCATATATAAAAACTCTATCGTAAACGCTATAAAATTTCAATATCTTAACTTGACTATTCACGTTTAGCGATTTTAGTTTTAACGACGGACAAATTTCCTGTCCCACGCACGCGTTCAGTGCAAACCCAGTAACTGACGACATATCTGTGACCGAGAGCGTTTTTTCTTTAAGCGTAGGCGCAGTAATATAATTCTTTCGCATTAGCACCATCTCCTTTTTTTAGTAAGCGCGTTTTTGGGCAAACATATCTCTGATAACGCGTCGATATATCTTTTATGAAAGGTAACCGCTTCGTCAAACCTGCCTTCGGTAATACAAAATTCGGACGCTACCCCGTTTGCTATTACGCGAGCGGAAACGTCTTTATCGGTATAACCGATAGTCTGATCTAACCCGTAGTTTGCTGGGACGTAATCGTATTCCACGGCAACTTGCGAATAATCTACGCATATATATTCCGCCGTCTTATTGCAATCTAGTTCTTTCCCGTCCTTGCTATAAACGGCACGGATTTTTAAAGCGCGCTCGGTTAAATCTTTATAATACACTCTGCCGTCAGTTGGTATAACGTCTTCAACTTTCGTCATAGGTATATAAGTAGTACACAGTTCGTTTATTACTAGATTTGTCAATTCTGTAAGCGTATTTACCGTGCGATAACAGTCCACACCCACTTGACTTTCTTCGGTATTGCCATCAAGATAATTTATAACGTTTTCTCGCCCAAGTAATAGTGCGGCTATTTTAATAATTTCTTTTATGCTCATAGTCACTCCTTTTATAAAACACGCCGAGCGGTTTACTCGGCGTGTTCAAGTATATTAAATTTCGGTAATTCCCGAAATCAAGCCCTGACCGTTAGGACGGGAACAAATAAGGTCCGCATACTTAACTAGCGTAGCCGTATATACGGGTTTACCGGGTATCTGACGGAGTACCTTACCGTCGTCGCCGGTAAGCCACTGCCAGTCACAGAGTTGGTGAAGAGTAAAGTCTTCAGTGTTCAATAAATACATTGAACCTTTGGGACAGAATCTGTCGGCGACGATAGGAATACCGTTATAACTCATCGCCTTAAACCCACCGTTTAATTCCACGGTATCTATTACTCTTCTGTTTGCAGAAAAAAGTTGTTGAAGCGCACGGCGAACGCCCCACGAACAAACTATAAAGTTTACCGCGCTTCCGCTCGATTCTTCAATAGTGTCGAGAGCCGTCTGAATATCGAGTTCACTGATCTCTCCCGCACTCTCTTTTTGATAGGGCGCAAGCCATACGTTAGACGCCTTATTTAAACCGTAAAGAGTAGGTATCGAGTTATTAAATATTGCGCCAAGCCCCGTCAATTCGTTATTAAGTGAGCCTTGAACGGTCAACATTGAGCCTGCCGGCACGGTGTTAATAGTAAGCGTATCCCCTGAAACTCTAACCGCGCTACTCGTTCTGTTAACCATAGTAATTCTTCTGCCCGACGCACCTGCAATCGGGTTGCCGTCTTCATCACAGAAATCTACTACCATACCTTCTATAAAATTATTTACGCTGTCGAGAACGATAGTACCGCCTACTACGTTAGTTACGTTTGCGAGTTTACCACTGCCGTCGCCGAAAAGCATTCTGCCAAAGTTAAAACTACTCGACTTGATAAGCCCTTCCATTTCCGAATTCAAAAGGTTCACGAACGCACCTTCATTATTTTGCGACGCTCTAATCGCCTTATCGGTAATTTCTATAACGCCGTAAAGGTTTTTAAGTGACGTTACGAACTGACCGTAATTATTTCCGGTAGCAGTGGGAAGATCGCCGTCTTCCGTACCCGCTCCGATACCGCCGTTCATGCCGTAGATTGCTAATTTCCTTACTTCCTTACCCCAAACGTCGTTAGTGCTTCTTTTAATAGCCGCAAAAAAAGGGTTTACGCTATAATTGAGTTGTTCGCTTATCGCGTCTAAATATACTGATTTCAACGCGTTATCCGCGTTAGTTAAATTTACTGCCATAATTTCTCCTTGAATAATAGTTTAATTTTTTAATATAGTTCTTGCGAGATTACCCGCTTCTTCGATAGTTCTAGGCTTAAATGCAGGCGTCTTAACGCCGACGCCCACTCCGTCTAAAACTATCGCTTTCGGCTTTTTACCGATAACGTCAAGCAAATATTCTTTAAGAATTTCTTCTTCACTCTTAAAGGTTGTATCCACTTGCTCTTGCGGTTGCGCCACTTCCTTTTCTTGCGGAGCGTTCGCTTTATCCGCTGTATCGATTTTTGCCTGTAGTTCCTTTATTTTCTGACAGCGTTTGGTAAACTCAGATTGTAAAGAGTTATAGGCGTTAAGTAGCGCTCCCACGTCTTTAAATTTCCCTAATGAGACTTCGCTTTGCCCTTCGCCTTTTTCCATTTCCGCCTCTGCAGTGTGCGCCGAAAGTTCCGTTTGTTCATTTAAGATGTTTTCCATTTTTTAATTTTCTCCCGTATTTTCTTGATTCTTAATATTAAGTTTTTGCTCGTGCATCTTTATATGTGCGTAAAATCTTTGCTTTACCGTTTCGCTTATGTCCGCATATTCACTCAACACAAATCTTTGATGTTCGTCTACATGAATAGAGTGGTCGTCTATTTCATCAACGGTTACGTCAGCCTTAATTAGTTTTTCGTTTTCGCTTTGTGCTTTTTCTTCATGCAATCGCGAAAGCCCCTTATGGTAATCGAGTTCTTTATACCCCAAAAGAGTTAAAACCTTTTCCTTAACGGCAGTACGCATTTCTCCCTTCTCGTCGGCAAGTATTCCGCTATCGTACAGTTTGAATATCATTTCCTTTTTCTGACGTGGCGTATATAACAATTCATTTTCGCTCTCTAAATACACGTCGTCAGAACTTACCGCGCGCTTATCCACGTACACTACTCTCGTTTTGCCGTTATCGTCTTGGTATCTCACGGCTCTCACTCCTGCAGAAAACTGGGCGTAAAGTCTTATTATTTGCTTTGATACGTCAACGTAAGACTGTCTTATCGCCTCTGCCGCCATAATCAGTCTTGCGTTGTCCTGCTCGACTAAAATTTCTAGTGCAGTACCGCTAGAAAGAGATGCGTTAGACGCACTCGACGTCACGTTGCTAACACCGCTAATAACGACAAACTCATTAAGCAATCTTTCTTCTTCGTCGGTAAAATCAGACGGCATGCTCATATCCGACATTATTTCAGGGGCTTTACTTCCCTGCCTATAAACTAATACTTTGCCGGGTGAAAGCCCTTCGCTTGCAAGATCGTCCACGTCTATCGATCCGTCTTCAACAGTCAATATGCCCATAGACAATCTATTCATAAATTCGTGTTTACGGTTTTTTACCGCATTGTACGCACGCTGAACGGGTATAAGCCTTTCGATTACGCTACTGCCGAAAAAACTGCCCGCAACCGAATACGACGTCTGCTTTATAAACGGATAAGTGCGCGTACCATATTCTCCATTAAGATAAGGCAATTCACCCTCATATAAAAGTTTTCCGTCCGCTACCGTAACCATCCTACCGTGCGGAAAATCACCGTTCGGTTTTTCATACCGCTCTATGACGACTACGCCGTCTTCTAAATAGTCGCCGTTTTCGCTTAGGTCACTCGCGCTCTTAATCGAAAGAGATAACACGTCTACTTTATCCCCTGAAACCATCACACCGTACTTTTCTTTAACGGCTTTTACAGTCATAACACGAGCGTGTATAATACTTTGGCAATCGTCGACATTCTCGGTCGTCAAAGCGTCGGGAAATATTTCAAACGGGGATACGGGAATAACCTGTACGTCCCCTTCGTAAACGGGCGTACCGTTCGACTCGCCTATCACGTTACCGCCAAAGCAGTCCCAAACCGTTTTATAAAAACCCGTACCCGTAGTTTCACTCCAAATAGTAACCTTTTTAACCACGCTATCCATACCGATTTTTTTATGCGCGCTACCGAGCAGTTTTTCAGCAAGCGACGCCGCCGCAACTTCTCGGTCGTCATCCGTTTTCGGTCTTACCGATACGGTCGGGGTAACGGACGAAAATTTAGCAAGTCTCATATCGATTATCGGTGCGATATGGTTAAATACTTCCTTACCCTGCCAAAAAAACTCGTTGCTATCGTCGGTTAATTCTCCGCGTGAATTTATACCCAAATATTGATTACCGCTTAAAAAGTTCATATTGAGTTCCCACTGCCGTTCTAAAAGCAGTCTGCTCTTCCTACGCTTTTCAAAGTCGGCTGTAACGCTCTCTGCAAGCGCCTTTTTACGTCGCTCTTCAATGAGGTTTTTTTGCTCCGTTCCTAATTTTGCTCCTTTCAACTTGTTTCTCCTTTACTCATTTCTTTCAATAATTTTAATAGCCTGTTTTTTTCCGTTTCTAATTCTTCGTCGCTCATTTTAGCAACGTCCATTTCACTTTCGTCCAAAAGTAGTTTTAAGGCGGTGGTATCAGGCGGTACGTATTTGGTCGTTACCTTCTTTTTTAAAAGTTTTATTTCGCCTTCTTCTCCACCCGCATACTCTTCAACCACTTCGGTAGCGTCGTATCCTAACGCCTTCTTAATGAGCGCGACTTCTAAATCGGACTTTTTTACCGACTTTTTAACTTTACCTTTTCCTTTCATTCATAATTTTCCTGATAAGTCTTTCCTTGTCCTTTTGAATTTCCGTTTTAACTTTTTTAGGCGGTAGATTTTCAGGCTTGGTCATCAAATAATACCTAAGTTCGTCCAGTGCGTGATCATCAACTTTTTTGGGATTATCCCCGTCGCTCCAACGGTAAGTTTTAAGTTCACGTATCAAATTTACGCACGACGGAAAAATATAAAGCCTTGCTCTGCCGTCGGTTACCTTTAGATACTGTTTAACTCGTTGAATACCGCTAAACATTTCCTTGTTCACCCTAGGGCTAACGTTCACTCCTTGCTCGAAGAATAACTCGGTTACGCTCTTTGACGCCGCAAGCGTTTTCTGGTTTGCCGCCGAATCGATAAGCGCTTTTATTCTACCGTAAGAATCTCTTTTCCAACCGAGTTTATCGCTGATCTTTTTTATTCTGTCGGCATGATATTCAACGCCTTGTCCCGCTTCAAAATGTTCTGCCACGACGTATACGTTTCCGTCGTAATCAACGGCGTACCAGTGTGCGGATAACGGATTGTTTAGACCGGGATCGATAGAAACGGTATCTTGCCACTCTACTGGAACATTAAACGGCTCTTTTAAAACGTGAATATTTTCGTCAAACTCTGGATAAACGAGTCCAGAGTTAGCCTTGAACCGTCCGTAACGGCGACTATCAAGTTGATCGTCTGAAAGAGTTGCGGTAAGCGCGTCCACTTCCGCGCCGTTTAGATACGGATTATCCGCCCACTCCATAAATTCGTACCATACTTCAGGATTGTTTTTAGTATTTAAATATATCTCGTCGTGAATATACGTCAGTCCTTTTAACGGCGTCATAGTCCCAAAAATGTCACCGCATTTATCGAGCACTCTCATCCTACACTCTTGGTAAATATCTTCGGGTGGCTCTTCATCAAACCAAACGAAATCTAAAGAACTGCCCTGAAACTTTTCTCTGCCTTGATCACAAGACTTAACCCCTATAACCGATAGACCGCCAAACACGTTTTTAATCCTTATTTGGTCGATGACGCCGTACTTTAGACTGTCCTTTTTGCCCGATAGCATCGTGACGTCTTCTATCCACGACGGATTGATATACGACAAAACTTTTGCCTGCGCAACGTCGCGTTGAACTTGTTGCGAAAGAGATACCACCCACCCGAAAACGTTATCTTTATTTTGCCTAAAAGGGTGCACACCGCGCGCCATGTACACCGTTTCTACCGCAC
>JAFTIG010000049.1 GCA_017457015.1 Clostridia bacterium
CGTGGAATATTTTTCACTAAATAGCGGTTGGAATTACATTGAATACGACGTTCAACCCGCGCTTCTAAAAATGCAAGGGCTAAATCTACAAGCGGTTAACGGGGTAATGTTTGAGTTTGATTACGTTGAGTCGCACGACTTAAAAGATTCACTCGAAATCTATTTGGACGATATCACTATCAAGTATACCGATACGCCAAAATCGCAAGAGTATAACGTGGCGGTAAAGATGGGCACTAACGACGGCAACCCTTATTGGGTTATAAGCGACTTTGAGAACGCAAACGACGCGTACGCGTATATGTATAATTATGCATATCCCGCTCCGGTATCTGCACATCCGATAATAAAGTCGGTTTTTGCAGGTGATTATAACGTTATTACTAAAAATGGTTTAAGGGCGTTATTAATTCAGAAAAAACACGGCGGAAATTATTACGGTTGGCCTGTTATACACCTTGCAAGCGAGCCTATAAAAGCGGCAATAGACGCAATCGGTCAAGATATTTACGATAATCCGTCTAATTACGTTATAGCGTACGATTGCTATAACGGAAGTAACTATACGGGCGGTTGGTCTCACGAATTCTATAAGAGTGGCATTAGCACTTGGCAAAGTTTTAGCACCAACGCAAAAACTTGGAAAACTTATTCGTACAATATCGGCTCGCTTATGAATGCGTACGAAACCTATAAAACCAACAATCCCGATACCGACTTAATTAACTGGCTAGATAATCCGCACTTTGAGTTCCGTTACAGCAGACACTATAAAGATACCAACACGGCGGAAGAAAACGCGGATAGACCCTTCTTTATAGATAACGTTCGTATTGAAAAGATAGGTTAAATTATTTTGGCAAAATCCGCCCGTAAGCCAAAGCGGGCGGAAAAATAAAAAAATATGAAAAAAGGAGAAAAATTATGAAAAAGATTTTAGTAGCAGTATTAGCAATCGTCATGACAGTCTGTTTTGGCTTAGGACTTACGGCGTGCAAAGAAGATCCGGTAGTATTAGTTGATTTTAACGACCAAACTATCGATATCGGTTACGGTGAAGAGTACTTATTAGATCTTACCGTAAAAGATAACAACGGTAACGTTTATAACATCAGTTCATCAGTAACCACGGGTGGTGAAAAGGTCGAAATTACTAACGGCAAGTTTGTCGCAAGTGAAAAAACCGATTATATTATCACCTATAAGTTCGTTAAGGGTGAACAGACTGAAACGAGAGTGGTAACGGCAAAAGTAGTCGCTAAAAAACCGCCCGTCGTAACCATAGACGGTTTAGACTGTATGCTCGTTAAGTTTATGGACGCAACGTTGCCGACTGCAACGGCTTACGACTATTTTGACGGCGACCTTGACTATACGGTAAAAGTATATAAAGAAGTTGATGGCGGTGACGACGTTGAAGTTACTATTAACGACGGCAAATTCACCGTAGCAGAAGCGGGAGTTTATTACGCTGAATACACGGCGATTAACAGTTATAACGTTTCTAACTCTGCAAAAGTTTATTATACCGCAAAAGAAGCGGCAGAATTAAAGAGTATAGTAAAAGTTGATCAAAACACCCCAGGCGTCGCCATTTACAATAACGATATAGTTTCAACGTTCGTTGCTGCAGGCGACGACGCGATAAAAGATTTTACGGGTGGATACACTGGCAACGCAGTTGCGTTCAAAATTGCGTCTAACCCCAACTATCGCATTAAGTGCAGTTATTCTGCAGAAGTAGTTAGAGCAATCGGCAAAGAATTTAATAGAGTATCTATGTGGATAGCGGTTGACGGCATCGAAAGCGGTTATGCCGGCATGATGAACGCTGGACATATTGAAGGGTATAATTCCTTCCAGTATAAAGCAATGGGCACTACGTTAGTATTAAAATCCAACCAAAAGCAATGGATTAAAATTTCCATGTCGGCAAACGAATTTGCAGATATTTGCGGAATAAACGAATATCTTAACGCCTTTTATATCTATTGTGAAGGCACTCTCGGTGAGAACGCAAAAGTCTACGTAGGCGATATAGAATTCTATCAAGAAGCACCGTCAACGGTCGCAATTATAGATTCTGCAACTTATAAGACAGTTTGGAACGCAGACCTTCAACCCACTTATGTCGCTGCTGCAGATTTAGCAACCGCAGGATTAACTGGTGAATATACTGGAAACGCGGCAAGATTCAATATTGCTAATAACGGTGGTTATAGGATTATAAACAAGTATACCGTTGACGAGCTCAACCTTATCGCGCAAGACTTTGACGTGATTTCTATATGGATAGCAGTTGCTGGCTATGAAAGCGGACATTTGGGTATATATGATATAAAAGATCCTAGTGAAGGTAGAGATGCGTTCTTAACGACTGCTTTAGGCGGACAAGGATCGTTTACTACTTTAGGTTTAACGAACAACACTTGGAAAAAGGTTTCTCTTCCTATAAACGATTATATCAACTTGTTAAAAGAAACAACTGGTGACTGGGCAAGAAAAGACTATACGTCGTATTGTCCGTTATTTAGAATTTACACGGAAGGGCTTAATTCTGGTTCTGCTAACAAGGCACAGATCTATATCGGCGATATAGTATTTGAAAAAACGGCAGCGTAATCAAGCATAAGTAAAATAATATAAGGTTAATCCTTTAGCCACCGCGCAAAAGTCGCGGTGGCTAAAAGGGACTAATAAACACAATAAAAAAATTAAAAATTTTAGTTAACTTCCGTTCGTCAAACGCACGGGCGACCGGAGTAAATAAAAAACTCATAACAAAAAAGGAGGACGTTATGAAAAAAACTTATTCACAACCCATCGTTGCTGTTATGGTAATTGACGTTAAAGACGTTTTATCAGCGTCAAACACCGTTTATGACGGCAACAAATTTGACTACGGTCAAGGTTGGTTACTGTAAGGAGGGCAAAAAAATGACTAAAATCAAAAATAAACTTTTAGTAGTTTTAACAGCACTCCTTGTTTTCTCTCTCGCTTTTTCACTTGCTATGGCAACTCCTACCACGACTAAAGCAACCGAAGAAAACGCGGTAACTCCTACCGTAAACGTTACAACTATCCTTATGGATGAAGGCGCAAGCGTAAGAACGGAAACTAGCGACGGAATTGATTCCGGTATCCGTTTCACTATGTATATCAATGCAGAGTATTACGCAAGCCTAACTAACCCCGTCGTTGGCATGTATATCGCAAGGGCAACCGACGCAACTGAAGACGATATGAAAGCGGGTACTTTACCTGAAAAATATCAACACGTCGTTGCAACCAACGCTTTAGCAGGTGACGCAGCGGAAACTGTTGAAGACACCAAATCGTTTAACGCAGTTATCTTCAATATCCCTGAAGAAGAATTTGGCACGGCACTTATCGCTAACGGTTATATCGTTGCTGACGGCGTAGAAATCGAGTATGCTATAAATCCGCAAACCCGTTCTATCGCTCAAGTTGCAAGCGTTGCTATCGCAAACGGCTTGGATGACGAAGTTTTATTTAACTACGTTGACACGGCTTATGCAGCGTCAGGTACAACTCTCGCGTTTGAAACTGAAACCGCAACGCTTGACCGCTATCTTGACGAAGGCAAGAGCGCGGATTTAGGTCTTACCGTACCCGAAAACTTTACGGCAATCGTAACTTCAAGCGATCCAGACGTTGCAACAGTTGACGCTGACGGCAACGTTACCCGTGGCACAAAGGCTGGTACTACCACGATTAAAGCACAACTCGGTAGCGCCGAAGTTACCGCAACCGTAACCGTTACGGCAGAAAAACCTGAAATTGTTACCGTAAATAGCGAAAATTATAAAGATATTTGGAATAATGACATTAGACCTGCTTATAAAAGCGCGACAGATTTAGAAAGCGCGGGCATAACTGGTTCTTACAAAGGAAACGCTTCAAGGTTTGAAGCCTATTATGCAAATAAGGGGTATAAAGTTCTTAACTGGTATTCTATAGATGAGCTTAACGCTATTGCACAAGATTATGATTCAGTGTCTTTATGGGTAGCTGTTGGCGGATATGTTAATGGCACTTTAGGAATTTATGATATATTAGATCCTAGTGAAGGAAGAGATGCATTTTTAACTACGGCACTTGGTGGACAAGGACATTTTACTACTTTAGGTCTTGTTAATAACGTATGGAGTAAAGTATATATCAGCATAGAAGAATATATTGATTTATTAGTTTCTGTTGAAAATGGCGATAAAGGAAGAGATGATTACACTTCATATTGTCCGTTATATAGGAACTGGAATTATAATATAAATTCAACTGTTGATACAAAAGCATATATTTATATAGGAGATATTGCATTTGAAAATGTACCCGTTTATCCAAAAGTAGATAATCCAGAAGCAAGTATAACGCGAGTAAATATGACAGCTGAAGAATGGGCGGCTGATGGAATCACTGGTGATTATACTGGCACTGCTAAAAAATTCCATATGACAGGCGCAAACCAAGGATACAAATATACAAATCCATACACAGAGGCTGAATTAAAATCAATGCCTGAAACAACCACGGTAACTTTAAATATTGCAATAAATTTGAATAGTGGTGGCTTCTATTTGTATGAAACTGGTTTTGAAGGTAAAGCAAATCCAGGACAGACGAATTTTACTACTACAAGTGGCACCATAGGTATGTGGTTGCAATGGACTATATCTATTACCGACTATATTGAACTTGTTTCCGCGAATAATTATGAATTTTTCAAACCATGGACTAACTCGTATGGTGAGGGTGTAACGGGCGGTATCGATATTTATTTTGGTGAACTTGTTTTTGCTTAAAAACATTAAACTCTAACGCATTAAATTAGCAGTCTAACGGTGCGTGTTAGAAAACTTGATTCTTTAATGGTGGAAAGGGCGCACCCCCTTTCCGCCAAAAAAGGACAAGGTTGATTTTTTGCAAAACTTAAAAAAGAAAGTTTGAAAGGTATATTCTAGCGGTAGTTTTTAATAAAACGTTATCAACAAAGTCGACGTGCGATAAACGGTTACTTATTAAACGCTCCGCCCCAAA
>JAFTIG010000050.1 GCA_017457015.1 Clostridia bacterium
AGAGTGATTACAACGTGTCGTGCGGAGCAAAAGCTATAAGATAGCGAGTTTATCTAGGTGGTGAAAGGATAGAAAGAGCGGCGTCACCCAAAGACGTTGCCACCTATTTACAAAAATTACAACAGATTAAAGAAAATAAATCAAAATTATTCTCTTGACGGCATTTATTACTATAATTAAAATTTAGGAGAAGATTATGAAACTTATTACTTTTGCAATTCCTTGCTACAATTCGGCAGACTATATGGAAAATGTATAGAGTCACTTTTGAAAGCAGGAGAAGACGCCGAGATTTTAATAGTTAACGACGGCTCAACCAAAGACAATACGGCGGAGATAGCCGACCGTTATCAAGCACAGTATCCTACTATTTGCAGAGCAATTCATAAAGAAAACGGCGGTCACGGCGACGCTGTAAACTGCGGAATTAAAAACGCTACGGGAAAATATTATAAGGTCGTGGATTCCGACGACTGGCTTGAAGAGAGCGCGTTGAAAAAAGTTATGGACGTTATACGCTCTTTTGAAGGGAAAGAAGAAGTCCCCGATGCAATCATAGCAAATTACGTTTACGAACATACTTATACCAACACGCAAAGGGTAGTTCAGTACAGAAAAAAATTACCGGTAAATAGACTTTTTAATTTTGAAGAGAGTAAAAAGTTCGGTGTAGGCCAATTTTTGGCAATGCATAGCGTCATTTATAGAACGCAAATTTTAAAGGATATAAATTTAGAACTACCTAAACATACCTTTTACGTCGATAATATTTTCGTTTATACACCGCTACCTTTCATTAATAAATTTTATTACGTAGACGTCGATTTGTATAGATATTTTATCGGTAGGCCCGATCAATCGGTGCAAGAATCAATTCAAATAAAAAGAAACGACCAAATGCTTCGAGTTGTCAAGATAATGGTAAGCAAATACGACGTAAGTGAGTTTAAAAAAGACCGTCCAAAATTATGCCATTATATGAAAGAGTACGCGTTTATAATGGTCGTACTATCGAGTATATTCTTGATAAAGGAAGGAACGCCTACAGCACTTGAAAACAAGAAAGAGTTGTGGAAATATCTAAAAGAAAACGCGCCTTACGTTTACAAAAAATGCAAGCACAAATTTACCGCGATAACCAAGTATAACAATAAATTTATGCTAGGAATTTGTAAAATCGTGTACGCAATAGCAAGAAAAAAGATAAAAGCTAATTAAAATTAACTTAAATCAATAAAAAACAGTTTACAAAAACAAATTATTTTGTTATACTTAATAGGCTTAAATACTTTTGGCAAGGTTTTGCGGATTCTCCGCCCATTGCTTTGCTAAAAGCGAATTATTCCATAAAACAAAGTTAGGAGGTAAAATTAATATGGAAAAGGCAAAAAAGGCAGAAATTATAGCAAAGTTCGGTCGTCATGAAGGCGACACTGGTTCGGCAGAAGTTCAAATCGCACTTCTCACCGAAAGAATCAATCATTTAAACGCACACCTTTCGGTTAACAAGCACGACAACCACTCAAGACGTGGTCTTATGAAGATGGTTGGTGAAAGACGTGGTCTTTTGAAGTATTTACAAGAAATCGATATCGAAAGATACAGAAAGATTATTGCAGATTTAAATTTGAGAAAGTAAGATATCGGGGCGGCATAATTTTTTGTCGCCCGATTTTTCTTTAATAAAATAGGTAATTATGCGCCCCGTAGGTAGCGGCGGCGTTTCATAAAATAAGAGTTGAAACAGGAGAAAACAATGACAGACACTTTTAGAGTATTCAAAACCACAGTCGGTGGCAGAGAACTTATCGTTGAAACAGGCAAATATGCTGAACAAACCAACGGTTCTTGCGTCGTTCGCTGCGGAGACACGGCAGTTATGGTAAACGTTACGATGGCGGCTAGCCCCCGTGACGGTATGGACTACTTCCCCTTGGGCGTTGACTTTGAAGAAAAGAGGTACTCCATCGGTAGAATCCCCGGTGGCTTTAAGAAGAGAGAAGGTAGAGCGTCCGATAAGGCTATTTTAACTTCAAGACTTATCGACAGACCTATACGTCCGCTTTTCCCCAAAGGACTTTTTAACGACGTTATAGTTATTGCAACGGCACTTTCAGTTGAACCCGACGTTCAGCCTGAAGTTCTCGCAATGCTCGGCAGTTCAATTGCAATTAGCATTTCGGATATACCGTTTGCAGGTCCTACCGGTAGCGTAGTAGTAGGGATGGTAGACGGAGAATACGTTATCAACCCCGACGAAGCACAGAGAGCAAAGAGCGTATTGACGCTTAACCTTGCAGGAACTAAAGACGCACTCATGATGGTTGAAGCAGGCGCAAATGAAATTTCAGACGACGAAATGGTCGGCGCAATTTTATTCGGTCATGAAGAAATTAAACGTCTTTGTGCCTTCCAAGAAGAAATCGTTAAAGAGATCGGTAAACCCAAAAAGGAAATCGAACTCTATCACGTTCCTGAAGATATCGACGCAGCAGTCAGAGAATACGCTGACAAAATGCTCGACGATGCACTTGACACCTTTGACCGTCATGAAAGACAAGAAGGTCAGGACAAGGTTGAAAAGGACTGTTTAGAACACTTTGCAGGAATTTTCCCCGATAAGTCAAGAGAAATTAAAGACGCGCTCTACTATATGACCAAAGAAAAGGTAAGAGCAAAGATAACGAACACTGGTATCCGTCCCGACGGCAGAAAACTTGATGAAGTTAGAAAGATTTGGTGTGAAGCAGGCGTTCTTCCCAGAGTACACGGTTCAGGCGTGTTCACCAGAGGTATGACGCAAGTTCTTTCAACTTGTACGCTCGGTATGATTTCCGAAGCGCAAAAGTTAGAAGGTCTTGACGGTGAATCTTCAAAAAGATATATGCACCAGTACAACATGCCAGGTTACGCTTCTGGAGAAGCAAAACCTTTAAGAAGCCCTGGTAGACGTGAAATCGGACACGGCGCACTTGCAGAACGTGCGTTAGAACCCGTTATTCCGTCAGAAGACGAATTCCCTTATGCAATCAGAATCGTATCGGAAGTTATGTCGTCTAACGGCTCGACGTCACAAGGTAGCGTTTGCGGTTCTACGCTCGCACTTATGGACGCAGGCGTACCGATTAAAGCACCTGTAGCAGGTATTGCAATGGGACTTATCAAGGACACTGAAAGCGGTAAAGTTTCAATCCTTTCCGATATTCAGGGCTTGGAAGACTTCCTTGGCGATATGGACTTTAAGGTTGCAGGTACTGAAAAGGGTATTACGGCAATCCAAATGGATATTAAGATTAAGGGTATTGACGAAGCGATTTTAAGAAAAGCTATCGCTCAAGCAAACGTTGGCAGACAGTATATTCTTTCCAAGATGCTTGAAGTTATCGACAAACCGAGAGCGGAACTTTCCGAATACGCACCCAGAATTATTTCTTTCTATATTGATCCCGAAAAGATCGGTGACGTTGTAGGTAAGCAAGGCAAGGTTATCAATAAGATTATTGAAGAAACGGGCGTTAAGATTGACATTGACGACGACGGAAGAGTAAACATTGCAACCGTTGGCAACGGCGACAACGCTGAACGCGCTAAAGCAATTATTCTCTCTATCGCAAAAGATCCCGAAGTTGGCGATATGTTCATTAGTGAAGTAGTTAGAATTCTTCCCAAAGTCGGCGCTTTCTGCGAACTCGCACCTGGTAAAGACGGTCTTATTCATATCAGTAAAATGAGTGAAAAGAGAATAAACAACGTAGAAGAAGTTCTTCATATCGGCGATAAAGTTAAAGTTGAAATAATCAAGATCGGTGAAAAGGGTATAGACCTTAAACTTCTTGAAATTATTCAAGACTAAACTGGGCAAAACCAAACAATTAAATATGCAAGGCAATGCGCCTTGCATATTTTTGTCTTGACGGTATTTTATCACCATCCGATAGCATAAACTGCGTATAGGAGTGGTGATAAATGAAAATAATAAATAAACGGGTGACTATAGTTACCAACTTGATTCTCGTAGGAATTATTTTTGTAGTAGGCGTAATTAGTTTTTTTCCTGAACATATTTTACCTATATACGGCAAAAACGTTCAGGGGGCAATATATCGCGGTAATGAAGAGAATAATTGCGTATCGCTTATGTTTAACGTCTACGAAAATACCGAGATTGTAAATTCAATCGTTGACGTATTAGACGAGCACGGAGTTAAGGCTACGTTTTTCGTCGGCGGATGTTGGGCGGACGATAACGGCGAAACTCTTAATAAAATAAAAAACAGTGGGCATGAGATAGGTAATCACGGTTATTTCCATAAAGACCACAAAAAACTCAGTTATCAAGATAACGCGAGCGAAATAACTAACACTACGACGGTCGTAAACGCTTTATGTGGTGCAAAAGTAACGTTGTTTGCACCGCCGTCGGGTAGTTTTTCAGACGTGACGCTTAAAGCGGCGCAAGATTTGGGGTACAAGGTAATAATGTGGTCAAAAGATACTATTGACTGGCGCGATAGTGATATAAAAACTATTATAGCGCGCGCTACAAAAAAGCCAAACAACGGTGATTTAATACTTATGCACCCAAAAGAACATACACTTTCCGCACTATCTGATATTATCGGGTTTTATAAAGAACAAGGTTTTAATTTAGTTTCGGTAAGTGATAACGTAAAATAATAGGATAATAATATGATAAGATACAAACAGTTTGATAACGGGTTAAGGCTCGTAGTGAATAAGATGGAAGGCATGTTGTCTGTTAGTGCAGGCGTGTTAGTAAAGACGGGTAGTATGAACGAAAGCGCAAAAGATAACGGAATATCGCACTTTATCGAACACGTTATGTTTAAAGGCACTAAAACGCGTTCGGCGTTTGAAATTTCCGACCATATCGACAGGATAGGCGCGCAAATAAACGCTTTTACGTCCAAAGAACTAACTTGTTATTACACTAAATCTACTAAAGACAATACTGAAAAATCGTTAGAGATACTCTCCGATATATTCTTCAATTCAGTGTTTGATAAGGAAGAGTTAGAAAAGGAAAAGGGTGTCATCATAGAAGAGATAAATATGAGTGAAGATGCGCCGGAAGAAGTGTGTTTAGACTTACTTGCGGAAAGTTATTACGGAAAATCGGGACTCGGTCAAACCATACTTGGTAGCAGTAAAAACGTAAAGAGTTTTACTAGAGAAGACGCTCTCCGTTATATGGATGAATATTATACCGCAGATAACGTAGTTATTTCTCTTGCGGGCAATATAGACTTAAAAGACGGAGAAGAACTCGTTAAAAAATATTTTGCGGACAATTTTACGAGATTAAAGAGTTCACCGCAGAAAAAGACTATTCAAACGCAACCGCAAAAACTACTCCGTACAAAACGCATTGAACAAACGCATATCGGTTTTGCTATGACGGGTTTTCCGGTCGGCGACGATATAAGCGACGCATTTGCCATTGCAAATACGGTGTTTGGCGGCGGTATGAGTAGCAGACTTTTTCAAAAAATAAGAGAAGAGTTAGGACTTGCATATAGCGTATATTCTTATGCGTCGGCGTATAAAGACAGTGGCGTTTTGGAAATTTATGCAGGCGTAAATACGGCACTGCGCGATTTAGCGGTAGAAGCAATACTTTCAGAATTAAAGCGTTTCAAAAAAGACGGCGTGACCGAACAAGAGTTTATGCGCGGTAAAGAACAAATCCGCAGTGCTTTTATAATGGGACAGGAAAGTACTTCATCTCAAATGCTTTTATATGCTAAAAACTTGATATTGTTAAATAAAGAGTTTGACTTTAAAGAGCGTATGGAAAAGTTAGAAAAAGTAACGATTAAAGACGTGCAAGAAGCGATTGACCGTTCGTTTGACTGTAACGTCCTTGCAACGGCAACCGTAGGTTCAAAGCGTTCCCCACTAAAAATTTAATAGTAAAAGGGCTTTTCAGTTTGTGAAAAGTCCTTTTTTTAGTTTGTCAAGAATATACTTTTATTATGAAAGTTTTAAGGGCGTTTATATCGGTACTTTTATTGTGTGCCGTTTTATTTACTATTTTTTACGGAAAGTACAAAGTGGGTGAAAGCGTAACGAGCCAAAACCCCGACGGATACAAAGGAATTATAACCTTATGGCAAATAGATAGTTTTGAAGGCGGTGTAGGTTCGAGAAAACAATTTTTACTAAAAGCGGCGCGTGCTTTTGAAAAACAAAACAGTGGCGTATTAGTAATGGTAATAAGTCATACTCCGACAAGCGTTGAAGAAAATATAAAAAACGGAATTTATCCCGATATAATATCGTATGGCGCAGGAGTAGACGTTAAAGGGTATAGCGAATTAAAAGTTTCACGAACTGTAAACGGTGGAATAGTAGGTGAAAAAACTTTTGCTACCGCATGGTGTAGGGGTGGTTACGCAATAATTGCAAACCCAGAACTAACTGATAACGTCAGTAACGAACTAGATTCGCTTATCGTATCGCAAGGCGAGTTAAATTGTCCGCTGGTAGCGCTATTATTAGAAGACGTTAAAGTTAAAAATATTGAAATACTTAAACCTATGGACGCTTATATAAAATTCACTCAAGGCAAAAGTAAGTATTTTTTAGGTACTCAAAGGGATATAAATAGACTTTCAAGCCGTGGGTTTGAAGTGATAGTTAAACCGCTCACGGCATATAACGATTTGTATCAATATCTTTCGGTTACGTCAAAAGAAGAAAATAAACGCCACTACAGTGAAAAGTTTATCGACTATCTATTAAGCGATAAAGTGCAAAAGGATCTGTCTAAAATAGGTATGCTATCGCCGTTTATAGACGTGGTCAATGAAAATCCGCACCTAAATTCAATGCAGGAAAATTTTTCTTTCTCTACTATTTCAGCGTTTACGTCACGCCTTACCATTGAAGAAATCAACTATCTTTCCTTAAAAGCGGTGAGTGGTGATAAAGATGCTTTAAATAAAATTAAAAAAATGCTCGTTTAATCTTGAAAAAATACTTAAAATATAGTAAAATGATATAAGGAGTTTTATGTGCTTTAAAAACGCGCTCTCAGAACTTACCCACGTTAAAATACTTTATGACGAACCAATGAAAAAACATACGGGGCTGGGAGTTGGCGGTTGCGCTAGATACTATGCGGAAATAGATAGCCTGTTTTCCTTAAATAGACTTCTTATGCTTGCAAAAGAATTTAGGGTAAAATATAAAGCCATAGGGGCAGGTACTAACTTGTTGGTTTCCGATTTGGGTTTCGACGGGTTAATAATAAATACCGCACGCCTCAACGACGTCTTTTTTAAACGTGACGAAGTGCGTGTAATGGCAGGCGCAAAACTAGAAAAACTTATAAAGTTTGCGCTTGATCACCGCTTGACGGGGCTTGAAGCACTTTCCGGTATTCCTGCGAGTGTGGGTGGTGCAGTGGTTATGAACGCCGGCGCGTTTGGGCATAATATATCCGAGCATTTAACTAGCGTGGAAACGTTAGATAACGGCAAAATTAAAATATACGATAAAGACGACTGTAAATTTTCGTATCGTAGCAGTAGATTTTTAGCCAAGAAAGAAATCGTAGTTTCCGCAACCTTTCGTTTAACTGCTGGTGAGCGAGAGATAATATTAGCAGGAATAAAAACGTATACCGAATTAAGACGCAGTATTCAACCAACTGGCAGAAGTTGCGGTTCGGTTTTTAAAAATCCAAAGCCTTACACGGCAGGCGCTCTAATAGATAAACTTGGATTGAAAGGTTATTCTGTCGGTGGAGCGACCGTATCTAATAAACACGGCAATTTTATTTTGACCGATCAAAAGGCAAAGGCAAAAGACGTATATAATTTGATTAACTTTATAAAGAAAAAGGTAAAAGACGAATTCGGCGTAGACCTTTATGAAGAAGTCGAATTCGTAGGGGAGTTTTAATGATACTTTCATCAGATTATCATACCCACACCGTATATAGTCACGGGAAAGGGCAAATAATCGATAACGCGCTTGTTGCAAAAGAAAAGGGGCTTAAAGAGATAGGTATATCCGATCACGGTTTTTCGCACCCTGCTTTTGGGCTTACCAAAAGAAAATTACCAAAAATGCGAGTTGAGTGTGATTTAGCGACTAAACAGACGGGCGTTAACGTGCTTTTAGGTATAGAATCAAATATTATAGGAACTGACGGTACGGTAGACTTAAAACCAAAAACGTACGATTATTTTGATATTTTTCTTGCAGGAATACACAAGTTCGTAATGTACAAATTCGGCACGGCGTTTTCACTGTTTATTCCTAACTTTTTCAGTTCAACGTTTAATAAAAAGAAGATATCTAAAAGTTTGATAAAAAACAATACGAAAACTTTTATAAACGTCATAAAAAATAATCCCGTAGACGTAATTACTCACGTTAATTTTTGTTGTTTTGCGGACGCGGTAGAAGTTGCAAAGGTGGCGGCTGATTACGGAACGTATATAGAACTTAACGCTAAAAAGACGCATCTTACTGATGAAGAACTTTTTAACGTCGCAAAGACGGGTGTAAATTTTGTAATAAGTTCGGACGCGCATACTCCCGATAGAGTCGGTGAAATTTCTCTTGTGGAAAAATTGTTGCAAAGGGTAAGCGTTCCTGAAAGTCAAATAGCAAATATTAACGGTAAAATTCCCGAAATGCGCTTTAAGAGTTTTAAGGAGAAAGGTTGATGAATTTTACCGACAAGATAAAATCGGAAATACTATCAAAGCCACCGAAGGACAGGCACTGCAAAATTGCGTTCATAGCAGGACTAATAAGGGGTTCAGGCGTTTTGTACGAAAAAGACGGAGAGTTAGGTTTAGAGTTTAAAGCGTTTGACGAAGAAACCGCTCTTGCCTTAACTACCGCGTTTAACAATCTGTTTTCGTACGATATAAGAGAAGTAACGGTAACCGAAGATAAACTCAATAAAAAGGACAGGTTTTATCTAAATATCAGTGGCGCGCGCGCCGTAGATATATTAAAAGAACTCGGCGTTTTAATTGAAGACGGCGACGGAGTTGCGGTAGACCATAAATTTTACGGTAGACTTACCAAGAGGGAGTGTTGCCTACGCGCTTTTATAAGGGGACTTTTCGTAGCGTCGGGAAGTTGCACTCTGCCAACGGAAAACGATTCGTCAAGTACGGGCTATCATTTAGAAATAAACTTTTCACATTACGAGCCGGCGTTTGAAACTAGTTCGGTTTTAGCCGAGTACGGCGTTTTAACAAAAATAGTAAAGCGTAGAGACGGGTATATCGTGTATATAAAGAGTGCGGAAGAAATTAAGGATTTTATTGCTTTTTTACCCGCACCCGTGTCAGTGCTAAAACTCACTGATTTAATGATAAATAGAGAGTTTTCAAACCAAATAAACCGCCAAAAAAACTGCGATCTAGGCAACGTAAACAAGCAGGTAGAGGCGTCGGCAAAACAGATAGCCGCAATAGAAAAAATAGAACAGACCACTGGACTTGACGCGTTAAAGCAGGA
>JAFTIG010000051.1 GCA_017457015.1 Clostridia bacterium
CCAGAAAAGGAATTAAAAGATAGGTGGGAGTGTAATAAATGCGGTGCGGTAAATTATAGTGAAGTTTGCGCCAAGTGTGGCTTTGTAAAATCAAGTGATAAAAAAGAAATATGGATATGCCCTAAATGTGGAGAAAACAACAAATCGTCTTCTAAATATTGTTTGGGTTGCGGTGAACTTAAAAAATAACGAATATCCGCGCGGAGTTATTCGCGCGGATATTTTTTTGTGGTTTTGGCGTATATTGTGCATATTTTAACGCATATTATATATATTTAAATAAATTTTAAAATATTTTAAAAAATTTTGATTTTAAAAAAGGTATTTTGAATTTTGCGGAGTATTATTATATGTGAAAAAATTTTTTCGGGGAAATTATGAAAGAAAAAACCATAAAAAAAGAGCAGATGTTTTTATCGCCTTTTGCGGTTAAGTCGTGCGATACGGTGGGCAGGTTAAGAAAAGAGCCACCTTGTCCTATGCGTACCGACTTTCAACGCGACCGCGACAGGATAATTCATTGTAAGGCGTTTAGGCGACTTAAAAATAAGACGCAGGTTTTCTTTTCGCCCGAAGGTGATCATTACAGGACTAGGCTTACTCACACGCTTGCCGTATCGCAAGTGGCGCGCGGTATTGCACGCGCACTCTCTCTTAACGAAGATTTAACCGAAGCCATTGCTTTAGGACACGACCTTGGGCATACGCCGTTCGGACATTCGGGAGAGAGAATACTTTCCAAATTAAACCCAAAAGGATTTAGCCACAACGAACAGTCGGGAAGAGTGGTGGATTATTTGGAAAATAACGGTGCGGGGTTAAATTTAACTAGAGAAGTCGTTGACGGCATTATAAATCACAAGATTAACTCTAATCCCAAAACGCTTGAAGGCAAGGCGGTTAGTTTAGCAGATAGGATTGCTTACATAAATCACGATATTGACGACGCAATCGACGGCGGATTTATAACGGTCGACGATTTGCCAAAGCGTGCGCGTCAACTTTTAGGCGATACTTCACGCGATAGAATAAACGCTATGCTTAAATCTATATTTATTGCAAGCGACGGTAAAAACGTCGTGGAGATGGAAGAAGATATTGCGGACGCGACGATGGAACTTCGAGATTTTATGTTTGAGCGCGTTTATAACGACAAGACTTTCCGCGACGAAGAAGAGCGCGCGGACAGAATGATAACCGCACTTTACGAGTATTATAAATCGGATAAAAATAAGTTGCCCGAATTTTACCTTAAAAGGCTAGATTTTGACGATATAGACACCGTGCTTTGCGATTACATATCTGGTATGAGCGATATGTACGCGGTAAAGACGTTTAGCGAGATATTTATACCAAAGAACTGGAAACTTTAATAAATGAAAGGATTTGACGCAAAGTTCATAGATGAACTTAAAAATAAAAACGATATAGTAGACGTTGTCGGAAGGTACGTTCGCCTTGACCAAAAGGGCGGAAACTTCTGGGGAAAATGCCCTTTTCATCACGAGAAGACGGCGTCTTTTTCGGTTAATCCGCGCGGTCAGTTTTTTTATTGTTTCGGGTGTCATAAGAGCGGTGACGTTATAAGTTTTATAATGGAAAGAGAAGCGCTTGACTTTTCAGACGCGGTTAAGTTTTTGGCAGAGCGCGTAAATATGCCTTTGCCTGAAATACGTTACGACGACGAAAAGATAAAGGAACAGAAAAAGTTTAAGCAACGCGTTTTAGAACTGCTTAGAGAAACGGCGCTGTTTTACGTCAAAAACTTAAAGAGCGAAAAGGGATACGCGCATTACGAGTACGCGCTTAAGAGAAAGTTTACCCCGGAAACTATGATTAAGTTTGGGTTCGGTGCGTCGCTTGACTTTAGTTCGCTCCCAAAATACTTAAAAGAAAAAGGTTACACTTATGAAGAAATGCTTGCGGCAGGTGCAATCGGTGAGAAGAACGGCAGGTATTTCGACTGGTTAGGCGGAAGACTCATATTGCCACTCATCGATCAGTTCGGCAACGTAATATCCTTTGCAGGTAGGCGTATCGACGGTGGGAAAGAGCAAAAATATATAAACACTAAAGACTCTTACGTCTTTTCAAAAGGCAAGACGTTTTTTAACTTAAACAATCTTAAAAAAGCAAAGAACGAAACGGGTATAGATTCGGTAATTTTAGTTGAAGGGCACCTTGACGTAGTATCTATGGTACAAGGCGGGCTTAACAACGTGTTGGCAAGCATGGGCACGGCGTTTACCAAAGACCAAGCGCGCATACTTAAAAGGTATACCGATAAAGTAATCGTCAGTTTCGACGGCGATTTCGCAGGGCAAAAGGCGACGATAAGGGGACTTGAGATATTGAGCGAAGAAGGGCTGGACGTAAAAGTTATGACGCTCCCCGACGGCAAAGATCCCGACGACGTTATTAAAGAACAGGGTGCGGACGGGTATAGAAGACTTATGGCAGCCGCAATGCCACTCATAGATTTTAAACTTGAAGTGGTGCGCCGTTCGTTTGATTTAAAAACGGTTGACGGAAAGCGTAAATACGTTTCCGCCGCGGTGGCAGTGATAAGAGAGAGTGCGTCGCCTGCCGAGCAAGAAGATCTTCTTAAAACTGTGCGCGACGTGACGGGCGTTACCTTTGAAGCGTTACGCAGAGAATTGTACACTATTGAAGATAAGAAAAAAGAAGTTGCAGACGTGACTCCACAATTTACCGATAACGCAGGGGATAAACACGCGCTTGCGGCAAGGTTTGTGCTCGCGGCGTATCTGTTTAATAAACCGTACGCTAGGGAAACGGACGTAAAGAAAATGGAGTTTAGTTTGCCCGTGCATAAAGAGATACAAAAATATATCTGCGAGCGGATGGAAAGTAATGAGCGTATTCAGTTTAACGATTTGTACGAAATATTGTCCGAAGAGTTTGGTGAAGAGATTTCACGCATTGCAGGTATGGAAACGGAAGAGAATAAGACGTTCGATCAGGCTACTTATTTTTTCGATTGCGTTCGCACGCTCAAAGTTGATAAGTTATCCAAAGAGATAAAAAGACTAACGGAACTTTTCGCGTCGGAAACGGATACGGAAAAAAGAAAAATTTTTACGATGGAAATGGCAAAATTAACTGCCGAAAAGAACAAACTAAATAAAGGATAAGCGGTTTATATTAGGAGGAAACCATGGAAGAAAAAGAAATAACGGTTGTGGGTGAAGAGAATAAGGAAGGACAACCTAATAACGGGGAGATTTTAAGCCCCGAACTTTTGGTCGCCGTTGCAGACATCATTTTAGAGTACAAGAAGAGCGGTAGTATTAAAATGAGCCAACTTTTCGACAAACTTGAAAAGTACGAAACTACGCCCGTTCAACTTGAAGAAATCTATAAGATGTTTGACAATCAGGGCGTTCAGATAATTGACGAGTACGAGCGTGATAAAGATTTGTTTGACCAACTGCTCAAAGAAATCAGTATGGACGACCCCGTCAAAATGTATCTTAAAGATATAGGTAAAGTTCCGCTCTTACAACCGGACGAAGAAACCGAACTCGCAAAGCGCATGATGGACGGCGACGAGATTGCAAAAAGGCTTTTGTCTGAAGCCAACTTGCGTCTTGTCGTTTCTATTGCTAAAAGATATATGGGGCGTGGTATGCAGTTCCTTGACCTTATTCAAGAAGGCAATTTAGGTCTTATGAAGGCGGTTGAAAAGTTCGACTATCAAAAAGGTTTTAAGTTTTCAACGTATGCAACTTGGTGGATTAGACAGGCTATTACCCGTGCTATTGCCGATCAAGCGAGAACGATACGTATTCCCGTGCATATGGTTGAAACTATAAATAAACTCATCAGAGTATCGCGTAGATTGTTGCAAGAATTAGGCAGAGAACCGCAACCTGAAGAGATTGCAGTGGAAATGGGAATTACCGAAGAGCGCGTTCGTGAAATTCAGAAGATAGCGCAAGATCCCGTATCACTCGAAACGCCTATCGGTGACGAAGAAGACAGTCATCTTTCGGATTTTATTGAAGACGAAAAGAGCACTGCTCCGACCGACGCGGTATCTTACAATATGCTCAAAGAACAACTTATTGGAATACTTGACACTCTTACCCCGCGTGAAGAAAAGGTACTTCGTCTTCGTTACGGTTTAGACGACGGCAAGCCCAGAACACTTGAAGAAGTAGGTAAAGAGTTTAACGTTACAAGAGAACGTATACGTCAGATTGAAGCGAAGGCGTTAAGAAAACTCCGTCATCCAAGCCGTTCTAAAAGACTTAAAGAGTATATTGATAAACAGTAATGACCGATAGATTAAATAAGATATTTTCCGTTCTGCCCGAGTGCGATACTTTTGCCGATATAGGCTGTGACCACGGCTATATGGCGGCGGCTATGGTTAAGAGCGGAAAATGTAAAAAGGCAATCATATCAGACGTAAGCGCAAAATGCCTTAAAAAAGCCGAGCAGTTACTGTCTTCTTGTATTGAACAAGGGATTGTTAAAAGCGTCGTATCCGACGGGTTTGATAACGTAGGTAGTTGTGATTTAGCGCTTATAGCAGGTATGGGCGGAGAAGAGATTTGCACTATATTATCCCGTGCGAAAGTTTTACCTAAAACGCTCGTTTTGCAACCTATGAAAAATTGCGATAAGGTACGTTTACGCGCCGTAGAGTGCGGTTATAAGGTCGTTTACGACCGCGTGTTTAAAAGTGCCGGCAAGTTTTACGACCTTATGGTTTTGACTTTTGGGGAAGACTTTTTGACAGAAGAAGAGATTGAATTCGGTAGGGATAACGTTAAAAACGGCGGTGCGGATTTTAAGGAAATGATCGCGCAAAAAATTCAAAAGATGAAAGAGTATTCGTCCTTTGAAAACGTTAAAGAAACGGATAGACAAAAGATGCTCTCTTTGGTGGAGAAACTGAAAAAATATGCTTAAATTAAATGAATTTATGAGTGTTATCGATAATATTGCGCCGTTATCTATCAGTTGCAAAATGATAGAACAGGGCGATTACGATAACAGTGGAGTGATAGTGAAATGTAGCGAAGAAGTAAATAAAATACTTTTTTCGTTAGACCTATCGAACGAGTCGATAGATAAAGCGTTAGAACTCGGTTGCGATACCGTCGTTACGCATCACCCTGCAATTTATAATCCGATTAAAAGACTTTCGATAGACGACGGTACTGCGCCTATCGTAAACGCAATAAAAAACGGCGTAAACGTCATATCGATGCATTTAAATTTAGATATGGCAAACGGCGGAATAGACGCGTCGCTATCTAGTGGTTTAGGCGTTAAAAACGCAAAGATAATAGAACCGCTTTGCGGTACGGAATACGGTTACGGTAGACAGGGAGACGTAGACGAGTGTAGTGCGAAAGAGTTCTTATCGAAAGCGACAGAAACGTTTAAATCGGAAAGGATAATTTTTTACGGAGCGGGCACTGTTAAAAAGGTGGCGTCGTTTTGTGGTGGCGGTGACGACTATGCGTTGAAGGCAGTAGTCGACGGCGTTACCGACGCGGATACTATCGTCACGTCGGATATGCCACACCACGTTTTAAAAGAACTTATCGAGCGCGGTAAAAACGTTATGTTAATACCGCATTACGTTTCCGAACAGTACGGATTTGAAAAATTTTATTCGGTCGTAAGCGCAAAGTTATGCGATACGGCTAAAACATTTTATTTTATAGATGAAAGATTTATGTAAAGGAGAACTTTGATTATGATAAAAGCATTACTTGCATATCAAGAACAAGACGCGAAACTGAAAGATATAGAGAAAACTCTCTCTAACAGCGAAGAGAGAAAGAAAGCGGTTACCGCGCAAAAATATCTTGAAGGGGTAGAAGAAGGAGTTAACAAACTCGACGTGCGTGCGGCGGAACTTAAAATCGCTTACGAAAAGGCAACCGACGAACAGATTAAATTAAAAGAACAACAGGCGGAAATTACCGAATCACTCGACTCGGTAGAAGATGAAAAAGAAGCGGCTTTTCTTATCAAAAAGGCAGAAGAGTTGATCGGCAAAATCAAGTCGCTCGGCGCTAAAGCAAGCAAGATTTTAGAAGAAATACAAAACGTTTTGAAAGAGTATTCAAAAATTAAAAAGACTTCGCAAGCGGCACAAGTGCAATATAAAGAAAACGCCGAAAAATACAAGGCGCTTAAAGAGAGTGTAAAAGCCGAAAAAGAAGAAGTTGAAAAGCAACTCGACGGGCTTAAAAAGGCGGTCGACACAAATCTTATGGATAGATATCTTAAAAAGCGCGCGAACAAAATTTATCCCGTACTTTACGAAGTAAAAGGAAACGTTTGCGGAGCGTGCAGGATGGAACTATCTATGTCGGAAATAAACAAACTTAAAAATGGAGAAATTATCGATTGCGACCAGTGCGGAAGATTACTGTATTTGGAGAGTAAATAAAAGGTAGAAACAAAATTAAAGGGTGACAACAGTCACCCTTTATTTGATTTTAAAATATTATTTATTAATTTAAAAAAATTTCCCAAAAGGTATTGTAATAAACGGCGTTTTTTGTTATAATTAAATGGACGACTATTTTGAGGTGGACTTTTGAACGGATTAGGCAGAAAAAAAGAAGATAAAGAAAATAAAAATCTCGTGTTTACGAGAGAAACTTTGGGCGTAGTACTTATTCTTTTTGCTACGCTTATGCTCGTATGCTTAATTACCCGTGAAAAGATTTTTTCTATCGTGGGGCAATCGGTCAACGCATTTTTGTTCGGCTTGTTCGGATTTTTTGCGTATGCCGTGCTTATTTTTACAATATCGCTCGGAGTATTGCTCGTTAGTAGTAAGTCCGTTTCTATGCCTAGAAAAAGAAAGGTGCTTATCACGCTTGCTTTCGTAATAATTGCGCTTATTTCGCACGTCGCTACTATCAGTAGTAAAAATCTTACTTACGGTCAATATATTTCCGCGTCTTACGCAATGGGTGCAGGTGGTATTGAAACAACTTCGGCAGGCGGATTTTTTACCGCGCTCGTCGCCTACGTTTTTTCCGCGCTTTTAACGGACGTTGGCAGTTACGTTATTTTGGGTATTGCGCTCGCCGCCGTCGGTTACGGTATCGTTCGCGACGTCATGGTTGGGGAAACCGCATCCGCAAAAACGAAAAAACAAACTTTTAACAGTTCGTTCGTTAAAGAAGAGTCGGATTTACCAGTAGAGATTGCAGGGGTTAAAGAATACCCCGTAGAAGGCGTGGATTTTTCCGTGCAAAAGGGCACGCAAAAACTTTTCGTGAATAACCCCAACGACTTTGCGGTTAAGACAAAGCGTGAAATAAATAGGGATTCTGCTAATCCGAACGGTATGAAAATCACTTTTGCAGAAGGTGGGCTTGGCGTAGTCAATACTGCAGACGACAAAAAGAAGACCGCACCTGCAATAAGTTCAGACGACTTGAGAAAAAAACTCGACTATATCAAAACGCCCGGCGTTATAGATATGCAAAAGTTTAAAGAAGATACTGAAAAAAATTCTTATACCACTCCGTACAATAGTGCGAACAACGGAACTTATACGTCCGTTTCGGGGTACGTCAATCCTCGTGAGCGTGAAGAAAAGCCCGTAAAAGAAAAGAGCGATATTCCTTTTATCGAACACGATCAACCGCCCGTATCGCCTATAGTGGAAAGGACTGCGGATAGCGTGGAAGAACGCGCTAAACTTTTCGGGGACGTTTACGCGTCGGCAGTAGAAGTAGAACCTAACAAAAATACGGAAATAGAGCCTACCGCACCTACCGAACCGACTGAAGAAGTTTTCCGTCCCGTGCAGACGGATGCGCCAAGATCGTCTAGGATAACCGAGATTATCGACATACCGTTTATAGACGAGAGTGAAGAAGATTTATCCACCGATATAGCGCCAGAAACGGAAACCCCGTTTACGAGTGAGAGTGCGCGTATCGAGCCCGAAAAAATTGAAAGTGCAGCAGAGCCCGTAAACGTAGAAGAACCGCCTGCACCGTCCGCAATAGGCTCAAGAAGAATAAGAGATATATTCGGAACGGAAGAGCAAAGCAAGGTAGCGGAGCAGACGAAAGATAAGCCTGCTTATACTAGTAGAGTAGAAGCGGATAATAACTCGGCACAAACTTCAAGGCGCTCGTTCGGATTTACCGCACCGCAAGAAAAGGCGGAAGAGATAGTTGAAGAGAAACCCAAAAAAGAAGCACCGCCTATCAATAGGGAATATTTTAGACCACCGCTCGATTTACTTGAAACTTACAGTCAGCCTATAAACGCAGTGCAGGAAAACCATCAAGAGCGCATGGAGATTATTCAAAAAACGCTTGAAGATTTCCACATAAACGCAGTACCGCAAAGTTACGTTCAAGGTCCGTCCATCACGCGTTACGAGATAATGATGCCTGCGGGTATATCAGTCAAGAAGGTGTTAAACTACGACGACGACCTTAAAATGCGTCTTGCAGCCAAGAACGGCGTCAGAATAGAAGCGCCTATCCCCGGTAAAAACTTGGTAGGTATAGAAGTTGCAAACAGTGTAAAAGTTACGGTCGGATTAAAAGAAGTTATGGAAGGGCTTGCCGATAAAAAAGTTAAGCCTAGCGCACTTATGTTTGCTCTAGGTAAAGACATAGTCGGAAACTCTATCAGCGACGACTTGGCAAAAGGTCCGCACTATCTTATAGCAGGCGCTACCGGTTCGGGTAAGAGCGTGTGCTTACACGTTATGTTAGTAAGTATGCTCATGCGTTATAGCCCTGAAGAACTCAAACTCGTTTTGGTTGATCCTAAAAGCGTAGAGTTTAGAAAATACGAGCACATACCGCATCTTTTAGTAGACGAGATAATTACCGAGCCTAAACGCGCTCTCGCACTTTTGCAATGGGCGTATGAAGAGACGGATAGAAGAAACGCTATGTTTACGTCGTGTGGCGGTATGATAAGCAATATCGACGATTATAACTCGCAGATAGCAAGTGATACCGTGCCCAAACTTCCGAGAATAGTATTTATTATAGACGAACTTGCCGACCTTATGGAAGCATGTAAGAAAGATTTAGAAGCGCGCATCCGTATGATTGCCGCGAAATCGCGTTCGGCAGGTATACATTTGGTGCTTGCAACTCAACGTCCGTCCGTAGACGTTATTACGGGTACGATCAAGGCAAATTTACCGTCGCGTATTGCACTTAAAGTTATGAACTACGCCGATTCGCAGACTATACTGTCAGAAGCCGGTGCGGAAAAACTTTTGGGTAACGGAGATATGCTTTATAAAAACTCGTCTATGGGCGATTATGAAAGGTATCAAGGCGCGTATATAAGCGGTAGAGAAATAACTAATATCGTAAATTACATTAAAGAGAAAAACACTGCATACTTTGACGACGACGTTCAGGAGTTCCTTGATAAAGAAACCAAACCAAAGCAAGAAGAGAGCGTTGAAAGTGGCGGTGACGAAGGCAACGGTGCGGACGAAATTAACGAATTTTTCTTAAAGGCACTTTGGCTTGCAGTAAATACCGAAACTATATCTATATCGCTTTTACAAAGACGTTTCCAAATAGGTTATGCAAGAGCAGGCGGTTTGGTTGACAAAATGGAGCGTATGGGTTTCGTTTCGGGTAACGAAGGTAGCAAAGCGCGCCGTGTTCTCTTGAGCAAAGAAGAGTTCGTAAACAGATTTGGTCCTATGGACGAAGCGTGACGTTATGAAAGAGATTTATAATAAGAAGATAGGCGTCATATCACTCGGATGCGATAAAAACCGCGTCGATACGGAAAAGATGCTCGCAATTTTGTCCGAACGACACGAACTTACGTCCGATATAGAGCGTGCGCAAATAATAATAGTTAATACTTGTGCGTTTTTAGAGAGTGCGAGAAGTGAAGCGATAACCGAAATTTTATCTGCGGCACAGTATAAGATAGACGGCGTGGCGGAAAAGATTATAGTTACGGGTTGTCTACCGCAAAAGTTCATTGGGGATATAGAAGACTCGCTATTTGAAGTAGACGCGTTTACGGGTGTTTCCGACTACGGAGAAATTTTGTC
>JAFTIG010000052.1 GCA_017457015.1 Clostridia bacterium
CCAAAAAAGGACAAGGTTGATTTTTTGCAAAACTTAAAAAAGAAAGTTTGAAAGGTATATTCTAGCGGTAGTTTTTAATAAAACGTTATCAACAAAGTCGACGTGCGATAAACGGTTACTTATTAAACGCTCCGCCCCAAAAGTGCAAACGCTTAAACTTTTGGTTAATATATATATTCATACTTTCCCCACCCGACCGCGACAGCGGTCGGGTGGGGAAAGTGTGGTAAAACACACTCTCGTCACACCTAAAGACGGACGACACCCACCACCCGTCATCCTGAGCCTGTCGAAGGATCATAAAAATAGAGCCGTTTCGACGCGGACTAAAATCCTTGCCTTGGCATGACGACACACACGACACACCACACAATTAAAAGGAAAACGTTATGAGATTTTACAGTTTGAGATTTAGTCTTCTCCCAACGGTAGACTTTAGAGAGAGAATGGAAAAACTACTTGATTTTTGCGAGCTTGCGCTTATTGACGACGTCATGTTTTTCATTTCTCCTGAAGAAGTCAACGTCGGGCATATTACCATAGAAGAAGCCAAAGGGTACGTTGACGTTATTAGGCGTGCGCGTGACGTTTTGGCGGAAAAGGGCATAAAGATTTCGCTTAATCCTTGGTGCACGATGTCGCACTGGGACGGGGGTAGAAAGTTAAAGGCAGGTCAAAATTTCCGTACTATGGTAGGGCACGACGGCACGGTTGCCGAACGCGTTGCATGTCCGCTTTGTGAAGAGTGGCGGAACTATTACGTTGATCTTATAAATTTTTACGTTGATAATTTAAGCCCCGAGATCACTTGGTTTGAAGACGATATGCGCTACACTAACCACGATCCCGTATGGCAAGGTTGTTTTTGTAGCGAGCATATGGCGCGCTTTAACGCCGCACTCGGCACTAATTACGATAGAGAAACGTTCGTTAAAAAAATCTTTACCGACCAAGCGGTTAGAAAGGTGTATTTAGACGTTTTAGGTGATTCAATTAGAGAAACGCTTGAATACATAACTTCTCGCATAAAAAACAAAAAGGCGTTTGGGCTTATGACCGGGGGGCTTGGTCAGGCGGAAGGTAGAAAGGGCAGAGAGATTTATAACGCCTTAAAGGGCGGTGACGGTTATGAAAAGCCGTTCAACCGCGTTTGTTTGTACTCTTATCGCCAGTTAGGGTTGCCTGCTTACGCGTGGAAGGTAAACGAGAGCAGTATTCTTTGCTGTCGCGCTACGGGCAATAAGGCAAACTGCGTATCGGAAATTGAAAGTTTTCCGCACACCCTTTACACAAAGAGCGTCAACTACACGCGCTATCAACTTTTATCCACTGCGCCTATGGGGCTAAAAGGCGATACGTTTAGTATTTTTGAGTTTAACGGCAACGGTGCGTTTAACTATCAAAGAATGGCAAAGATGTTAAGAAACGTCAAGCCCTACTTAAACCGTTTGGTAAAATTGGATTTTCACCCTGACGAGATGAGTGGCGTACACGTTTTATACAGTGAAAATTCGTCGTATAATATAAAGTGTAAGCACGGTAGTTTTGGCGAACTGCACCCGTACGACGGTTGGATTTACGCATACTTGACGCAACTTGGCGTTTCTTGTCGTTATTCTAACGACGCAGGTGTCGTTGGAAAAATAGTCGCTATGAGCGGTCAAACCGTCAGAAACTACGACCAAAGACAATTAGAGCATATTTTTAAGAACAATTACGTTATACTTACCGGCGACAACGTTGAAGCGCTTTTCGATATGGGATTAAATCACCTTATCGGTGCGGAGAGTTACGAAGTGCTCAACGAACTTGACGGCAAGCATAGTTATGAAGAGATTAACTCGGACGACGAAATTTTGGGCGTTTGCCACATGCGCGCGACGGCACAGTTTTTCTGCGGTAGCTTTTACAATATCAAATACTCTGATAAAAACCGCAAAGTGCTATCAAAAATGTGTAATTACGACGAGAGTACGATAGGCGACGCTATAGTGCAAGTGGGAAACGTGCTTATTTTCCCTTACGCGAATACGAGATCGGATCAACAAGTGCCTATTTCGTTACTGCATCCTATGCGCGAGTACGTTATAAAGCAAGCGTTGATCTCTAATCCGTACGGAGTGGCAGACTTATATCTTCTTGACGAAGAAAACGTTTGTATGTACGTTTACGATAGAGAAGATAAGACTTATATGGTGGTTATGAACTTTACCGACGATCTTCAGGATAGATTGCATTTCGACGCGCCGTATATTTTTGATAATATGAAATTCTTTACACCCGATAACGATAACGTTCGTCAGGCGTCGTTTGAATACGCCAACGGTAGGTATAGGGTAAACAACGTGTTAAAACCGCAAGAGAGTTACGTTTTAATAGGATACAAGAACAAGGAGAAACTTAAATGAAAGACGTGTTAAGAGTGGGCATGGTAGGTTTAGGACAACGCGGTATGGGGCACGGCATTGAAGGGCGCGGGCTAATGGGCAATATTTTAAATATTGACGGCGTGGTTATTACCGCGCTATGCGACAAGTTTAGCGATAGACTTGACATTGCCGAAAAATACGTTATAGAAAACGGCGATCCTGCACCCTTAAAAACACACGATTTTAACGAACTTTTAGATAGCGGTATAGACGCGGTAATAGTTTCTACCAGTTGGGACATGCACGTCGTAGTTGCGCTTTCCGCAATGGAAAAGGGCGTAATCGTCGCGATAGAAGTGGGCGGTACGCACAGCATTGACGATTGTTGGAAACTCGTAGATTGCTACGAGCGCACCAAAACCCCCTTTATGTTTTTAGAAAACTGTTGTTATAACAAAGACGAACTTTTAGCAAACGCGCTGTTAAAGAACGGCGTGCTCGGCAGTCCGTCCTTTTTCCAAGGCTATTATTGTCACGATTTAAGAGAAGAGATAATAGTCGTTGGCGCGGATAGAAACCATTATAGATTAGCAGAGTATAGAGATCACAACTGTGAAAACTATCCCACGCACGAGTTAGGTCCGATTGCAAAAATGCTCTCGATAAATAGGGGCAACAGGTTTACTAAAGTGGTGTCTATGGCGTCAAAGGCGCAGGGGCTTAAAGAATACTTAAAGACCAAGCCCGATTACGCAAAAAAACTCGGTGATATAGAGTTTAAGCAGGGCGACGTAGTTACGACTATGATTCAGTGCGAAAACGGCGAAACGGTATTCTTAAAATTAGATACTACGCTCCCAAGGCTTTACGAACGCGGACTTACGGTGTCGGGCACGAAAGGGTTTTATTGCCAAACCACGCGCGCGGTAATACTCGATAATATCGACCACGAGCATACTTCTTACGCGTCAATGTTTAACAGCCAAGACGAGTATCAAGATTATATGCACCCCGACTGGAAAAACATTACCAAAGAGCAGATAGAAGCAGGGCACGGCGGTATGGACTATATAATGCTTAAGCACTTTTTTGAAACGTGCAAAAAGGGAGAAGAAATGCCTATAGACGTTTACGACGCGTGTTCGTGGATGGTTATAACGGCACTCTCCGAACAGTCAATCGCAGGCGGTAGTATCCCCGTAGAATGTCCCGACTTTACGCGCGGAAAGTACAAGACGAGAAAACCCGTCGACGTTTTACCGCTTCCGATAGTTAATAAGTAGAATAGGAATTTTTATAAAAGAAAAACAAGTAAACACCCCGTAACTTTTGGTTACGGGGTGTTTACTACTTTAATATATAATATTATTTTTCGATTATAAACTGTTCGTCGTCTTTAAGGTCAACTACTATACAGTCGTTTATATAAGTACACTCGGGGAGCACTATCATAGCCGTGAGTGACTTTTCATTTGCAGGGAGCGGTGCTAAATGCCATACGCAAGCGTTCATTTTAATAAGAGTATTTTTCGGTACTAAAAACGCTTTGGTCTTATCGGTTATAGGCTTGCCTGCGCTCGGCTCTGCAACGTGCAAAATCATATCGTCGTTAAGTGGCATTATAATTTCCGCGGTGGTGGTGTGGTATTCTATTTGCGTAATTTTCATAACGTCGGGTTTTTTAACCACGATAGGCGAGAAAGCAACTTGTCCGTCGTGATACGCGGTAAGTCTATCGGGGAAAAAGCAATGCAATTCTCCGCACAATGCGTGTCCCGTGGGGTTTGCCATATCGTAATACGCGCCGTATGGTGCAAACGCTTCTTTAGTAAGTTTTTCAACTTTTATAGTTTTCATAATTTTCTCCTATATATTATATATGTTTATAATAATTTTTTATTTTTAAGAGCTATAAATTTGCATCAAACGCCACTCAAATTAAGGCGATACAAGTAGAGTTTGAGAGTTCTAGGTTATAAACTAATAGCAACAAAAGCCGTCAACTTGCGTCAAACGTCACGTTTGTTGGTTGAGCCGAAACCGCCCGTGCGCACTCCGTCGCACTCGTCGTCCACCGTAATGCCGTACTCGACGAAAACGCCTTGCGCGAACGCCACACCCTTATCTACGGTTAAAGGCTTATCGCCACAGTTAGTGATTTTGATAAAAATATGCCCTTCGTTATCGGCGTTAAAATAATCGCTATCGATAATACCGACGGTGTTATCAAGGCACAGGCGGTACTTAAAACCAAGACTACTTCTGGGGTATATTTTTAGTACCCAACCGTCGTCGATTCTAACGCGTATACCCGTTGCAATCTTTGCAGTTTCACCGGGGGAGAGCGTAAAACTTTCGGGCGCAAAAAAATCATAGCCGGCACTGCCTGCCGTCGCGCGTTTGGGGAGAGAAATCTCGTCGTAAACGGTTTTAGTCCCCACTTTTAAATATTCACTTTCACTTACTTTAAAAAACTGTGCGATTCTTTTCATAATTAAAGTATAACAAAAAATTTATTTTAAATCAAGGGGGTTTAAGGGTTTTCTTTTTTCACGCAAGGTTTTAGTGAGTTTGCTGTAAATTATAGTGCTTACTAGCATAAGCGCGTATAGTCCGATTAGGTAATAGGGAAAAACGAACGCGCCGACGTGCTGTGCAAGAAGTCCAAAAACGGGTGGCATTAAGAGTATCCCAAGGTTACAGCACGCCATCTGCGTTCCGATAACGGACTGGGAAATTTCCTTGCCGAAATTTATAGGCGTTAAATGCGTTAAGTTGGGGAAGGTTGGGCCTATCCCAAAGCCTATTAAGAATAGCGATAAACCTTTAGCCCAAAGCGGAACGGGCAAGGCAATCATAATAATTGCTACCCCCACGATAAAATATCCGCCGTAAACGATTTTTTCGGCGTATACCTTTTTTGCGATAATACCCGAAACTAATCGTCCGCTCGTTAAGCCGAGATAGAATAAAGTCAAATATTCTGCCGCCATTGATTCGGATAAACCTTGGCTAGAAACGAGATAAGTGCAACCCCAAACCCCACAAGTAAATTCTAGCGCCACCGACGAAAAGAACACTATCCACGCCGTGCGTACCGCAGGCATTTTTAGCATTTGCTTTAACGAAAGGTTTACCGGCGTAAAATTTTCTTCAGGCGGTTCTTTTGCTTTGATTTTGCCCCAGAGTGGTAGGGCGATAAGAGCAATAACGGTTATACCTGCCATTATAAAAAATACAGTGCGGTAACCTAACCGCCAGTCGTTGTTTAAGTTTAGAGCAAGCGACATAAGGTATGGAGAAGTAGCCACGCCCACACCGTAAAAACAGTGTAAAAGGCTCATATGCGTGGAACTATAGTGTATAGCGACGTAATTGTTTAGCGCCGCGTCGATAGCGCCTGCACCTGCGCCGAGCGGAAGGGCGAGCGCAATAAACCACCATAGCGATTGCGAAAAGGAAAAGCCGAGTATACCTAGAGCCGTTACGGCGGTAGATACGGCAGTGACCGCACCCGTACCGAACTTATTTATTAAACGCGCGGAAAAAAGACTCGCTAATACCGTGCCCGACGATATCAGTATGGTTAAAAAATTAGCGTAACTGACGGGCAAATTAAGTTCGGGATAGATTGCTGGCCAAGCCGAGCCGAGCAAAGAGTCGGGCAGTCCTAAACCGATAAATATAGCGAGTATAATTATAAAAAGTAACGTAACCATTTTTCACCTTAAAGGACGATAAGTAGTGCCGCCGCCGAAGTAACAAGGGTGGGAATTGCCACCGCTGCTCCGTATAGAACGAATTTGTAAAAGGGCATTTTTACGTCGTACTTTGCTAAAATTTTATTCCACATAATCCCTGCAAGCGCACCTACGGGGGTGATGAAAGCACCGACGTTAGAGCCGATTATAGAGCCGTAAACGGCAGGGAGATTTGCACCTGACGCTATACGCTCAAAGAGCACGCTCATAGGTATGTTGTTTAGTAGGTTTGCAGAGAGTGCGGAAAGGAAGGTAAAACTTATCCCGTCCGTCTTTGTTCCGCTAGATAGTAGGTTTGTCAGCGCGTCGGTAACCCCGTTTTCTTTTAACGCCAAAACGATTATGAACATTGAGAGAACGAAAGGTATAAGTTCGTACGGCTCTTTCTTTAACGAGCGCCATACGGGCGTTGCAGAGTGCATTACGATTAAATCGTACGCTAAATCAAAAGCAGTAAGACTCAACGCCAAAACAAGACATATAAGCCACATTTCCACGGCAATAAGGTCTGCAACCGCTAAAAGTATTATACAAATCAACAAATGAACGATAGCGATAATCATAGGCACTCGCGATATTTTTACTTTATGCACGGGCGAGCGTTCGAGTTCTTTTTGTAATCTGCCCGATACGGGGAGTAAAAGTTGTTTCCTAAAAAGCAACAATATTATACATAACCCCGTTATACCGCCGACTATCGCAGGTAGCCACATTACCGAAAGATACTCGGTAAAGGTTATCCCGAACGAGCCTGCAAGATATACGTTAGTGGGATTTCCAACAATAAGCATCATACTCCAAGTGTTTGCCGCAACGAATTCCCCGAACAAATATGGTAGCGGAGAGATCTTTGCTTTTTTTGCAAATATGCATATAGGGGGAGTAAAGGTTAAAATAATAACGTCGTTTGAAGTGAAGATTGTCAGGATGGATACGACTGCGTAAAGTATTAAAAACAGTTTAAGTTGTCCGCCTTTACTTTTTAAGAAAACGGTGTCTGCTATGTAGTCGAAAAATCCCGCGTCACCAAGGTAAACGGATAAAAGAGTCATTGAAAGGAAGAGTGCAAGTATTTTTAAGGGGTTTACGGAAGTATTTGCGGTTATTCCGTCGATTGCAGAAGAAAGGTCTATGCAATTTGTTAAAAGCATAGCCACCGCACCGATTAAACAAATAATCCAGTAAAGTCCGACTTTAAATTTGCCTATATTGATATAGGGCTTAAATAGTACCGCACCTATCATAGACAGCGCGGTAAGTCCTGCAATGATTATCGTCAATATCATAATCTTTTTCCGTTGGTAAATAAACTAAAAGAAATTATATCACGCCTTAAATTTTTTTACAACAAAAAGACGGGCGTAAAATAAAATTACGACGGGTTTATTCCTTTTACATAGTAGAGTATCGCGCGTGATAAAATTAAAAATTCACTTGACAGCAAGGGGGGGGGGTAGTGATATGATAAATATATAACCTTTAAGGGAATAAAAAGGAGAGAAGTGTATGAATTGTATTAAGTGTGGTGCGCCCGTTCCAGACGGCGGAACGTTTTGCACTAAATGCGGAGCGAGAGCAGACGGTAAAAAGACCTGTATTTCTTGCGGTAACTTAATTGAAGATAGCGCGATTTACTGTACTTATTGCGGTGCAAGGGTGGACGGCAAGAAAACTTGCAAAAACTGCGGTGAAGTAGTTGACGGCAATTTTTGCACTAAATGCGGTTACGGCGTAAAAGAAAAAACTAGCGCAGTAACGGCAAAGCCAAATCAACAAAAAAAACAAAAGGAAAAAGGCAAGGCGTTTGGAATTTACGTTAAAATACAAAAAATATTGTCGCCAAGTTTATATTTAGCGGCAATGCTCGTATTGTTCGTGTGTTCGTTTTTTATAGGCATTGAAGTAACCACTACTACGGGCGCAGAAGAAACGTTCGGACCTTTTTACTTTTTTAGCGACGCGTTTATAGAAGTTGAAAAAACGCTTGCTAATTATAAAAACGATTTGAATTACGATCTTGTAATGAGTTTTGAAAATTTAACTACTATTATATGCTTGGTCGTTATATGCTTAAATTTCATTGCGCAAACGGTGCTTGCTATCGTCGGCGGTATAAAAGGCGGTAGGGGAATTTATAGAAAAAAGCAAACGGGCGTAAAAAAATACGCGGTCGGTATGTTTATATCTTATTTAATAACGGTATTAGTTTTACTCGGCGTAAATTACGCTAAAGTTTGCGTCTATACTTCGCGACAAGATATGGACGGAGCGACCGAACTAACGGACGGCGGTTTGGTAGGGTTAATACTTCCTATCTCTTTAATAGTTTTAGCCTTTATATTAAAGAAAGTTGCCGACGGAAAGAGCGTTTTATCGGCAAGCAATTTAAAGAAGACGATTACGAGCGTAATAGTTGTTTTGCTTGCAGTAACGGTTGCGGTTTTAGCGGGCAGAGTAGGTTTAAGTGAAACTTACGAAGAGTCTTATATGGATGTGACAATAAGTGGCAACGCTACTCAATTTTTGCTATTAATGGCACAAAGCATTCTTGGAATTAAAGGTGCGTCAGTTTATAACGATGCTATCGTTAAAACGCAAATTAGTTCGTTTGCGCAAATTTGTTCGGTGTTCGTTGCGGTTATAATTGTAGGGCTTGCAATCTACGCGTTATTTAGTAAAAAAGATTTTAAGGGTACGCTTATAATTTTATCGTCTATTATGCTTGCGCTTGCTATTTTAGATATTATAATAATGAGTGTGGCTGCAAACGGATGGATATCCGTATACGATTTACTGATTAAAGAATCGGCGGTAGAAGAATCAATAATTACTACAGGAAACACCAAAAGTATAGGAAGTATCGCCCTATTGATACTTTCCGCCGTCTTATTTGCAAGCGTAATAGTTTACTCGGCACTGAATAAGAAAAATCAAACTAAAAAAGAAGATTCGGAAGCGGAATTAGAATAATGAACACTAAAAAAAGGCGACCGTGCTAAATTTAGCGCGGTCGTTTTAATATGGATTCATAAATTTTTTGCAAAGGTCAAAACCTTTTCTTTTAGGGTGGAAAAGTCCCCGTCGTTATTTATAACGGTATACGGGGTAAGGTCAAAGGCGTCGTAATCGGTCTGTTCGTTCATGCGTGCAATAATCTCTTGCTCGGTAAGGTTAGAGCGCACCTTAACGCTCTCAATCCTTTGCGCCCTATCGCGCGTTATAACTAAAACCCCGTCAAAATAATCTTGGTATCCACACTCGAAAAGTAGCGGTACTTCTACGAAGGTGTTTTGATTTGCATTTTCCGTGCGCCTTAAAATTTCTTTAAGCACTAACGGCGTTACGGTATCGGTGAGTTTTTTATGTAGCGCTTTGTTTGAAAACGCAAGTTCGGCAATGCGTCGTTTATCTATTTTTAGATTGATAAACCCCTTTACGGCGTCGGGGAAAATACTTTTCAAGAGTTTTTTAACCGAACGTTTTTCATAAAGTTCATGCACTATTTCATCCGACGATAAAACGGGGTAGCCTGCGGTAGAAAGAACGTCTAGCGCAGACGTCTTACCGCTACCTATTCCGCCCGTAAGAGCGATAATTTTTGCTTTTTTTGCCATATTATTTCGCATCGAACCACGTTTTGCCACTACCCACGTCAACGGTGAGTTTTACGGCAAGGTTCGCTGCGCCCTCCATCTCTTCAACGAGTATTTTTTCCACGCGCTCTTGTTCGTCAATATATGCGTCTATGATAAGTTCGTCGTGTACTTGAAGTATGAGTTCTGATTTAAGATTTTCCTTTCTCAAACGGTTTCCAACAGCAATCATTGCTATCTTAATTATATCCGCACTACTGCCTTGCAAGGGCATGTTCATAGCAACTCTTTCACCAAACTGGCGAAGATTGTAATTGCTCGCGTTAATTTCTCTTATATATCTTTTTCTGCCGAGTAGCGTGACGGCGTAACCGTTTTCTCTAGCAAAATTGACGTTGCCGTCCATATACGTCTTTACTTCGGGGTATTCTTTAAAATACGCGTCGATAAAGTTGCGCGCCTCGGACGCGGATATTTTAAGTTGCTTTGCAAGCCCGTATTCGCTCATGCCGTATATTATACCAAAGTTTACTGCCTTTGCACTTGCGCGCATCTGTGACGTGACGTCGTCTAATTTAACCTTAAACACCTTTGCGGCGGTCGCTCTGTGTACGTCTTTACCGCTTGTAAACGCGTCTATAAGCCCCTTGCACCCCGAAAACGATGCGAGTAGCCTTAATTCTATTTGTGAATAGTCCGCGCCGACCAAAACTCTATCGTCCGATTTCGGCACGAAAAATTTTCTTATTTCCTTGCCTTCTTCATCGCGTACGGGGATGTTTTGTAAGTTGGGCTCTTTGCTAGAAAGCCTGCCCGTCGCAGTAAGCGTTTGGTTAAAGGTGGTGTGTATAAGCCCCGTCTTTTTATCTATGAGCGGTTTAAAGCCTTCAATATAAGTGGACTGCAATTTTTGCAACTGACGGTATCTTAAAATAAGCGGAACGATAGGGTGTACCGATTCTAACGGCTCTAAAATTTCCGCAGTAGTAGAATAGCCGTGCTTGGTCTTTTTGCTTTTGCCTATTTTTAATTTTTCAAACAAAAGGTCGCCGAGTTGTTTGGGGGAGTTTACGTTAAGTGGCTCGCCGTCGGCATACGCTTTAATTTTATTTTCTAGTTCTTTTATGATCCCGTGATACTTTTCGCCTGATAAAGATAACGCGTCGTAATCGACCTTAAATCCCGATATTTCCATATCGTAGAGAAGATCTGCTAGCGGTAGTTCTACGTTCTTATATAGAGAAACGAGATTCTCTTCATTGAGTTTTTGCATGAGCGAAAGATAAAGGCTCAAGATAGAAGACGCAGGCGTTTGTTCATTGAGTCCGTACTCGGTCAAAACTTCACTCAAACTCTCGTCGCGTCCGGAAAAATCCGCAAGGTACTTTACTATCGCTACGTCTTCGCACGGGGCGGTTAAAGCCATGCCTACCGTGTCTTTAAGGTAGTGCTTTAATTCCTTTTTATTAAAGAGAATAAGAGTTGTTTTGCCCGTAAATACGGGATTTAACGCGCTTAAAACTTCAGATAGACTAAACCCGTCGTCAAGCAAGGTCTGACGCACTTTTAAAGCGTATTCATTTTTGCCGTCGGAAACGTTTACTCTATCGGGTAAAAGGGTAACGCAAAGTTTTTCCGCACCGCCAAAATCGGGAAGATGAGAAAGATCTTCAACGTTAAAAAGTTCCACGTCCGCTTGCTCGGTAAAAGTTTCGTCCGTTTCTTCTTCTGAAAACCAGTTGCTCTTTTTAGAAAAAGACTTAAACTCTAATTGCAAAAATCTTTTCTTTACGCGCGCTGGGAAAGGCACGGGGAAGGTCATGTGGTTTAGGTCTGTATCAATATCGCACTCACAGTTGATGGTCGCAAGCGTTTTTGAAAGAAAACAGAGTTCTTTATCGTTTACGATTTTTTCTTGCAACTTGCCTTTGAGTTCGTCCGTGTGCTCATAAAGCGTTTCAATATCGCCGTATTCTTGTAAAAGCGATTTAGCCGTCTTTTCGCCTATACCGCGAACGCCGGGGATATTGTCCGAACTGTCGCCCATAAGTGCTTTAAGGTCAATAATTTGTTCGGGGGAAATTTGTGTTTTCTCCTTAAAGTTTTCAAGTGTATAAATATCAACGTCCGTGATACCGCGCTTGGTAAAATGTACTTCAGTTTCTTGGTCAACTAGTTGGAAAGAGTCTTTGTCCCCCGTAAAAATATACGTTTTAACCGACGTGGATTTAGCGACCGTGCCGATAAGGTCGTCCGCCTCAAACCCTTCTTTTTCCAAAGTTTTAATACCCATAAGATTTAATAGTTCTTTAAGTAGCGGAATTTGCGGTCGCAATTCTTCGGGCATAGGTTTTCTCGTGCCCTTGTATTCAGAATACATCTTGTGTCTAAAAGTAGGCGCTTTAAGGTCAAACGCAACGGCAACGTAAGTAGGACGCACGTCGTCAAGCATTTTAAAGAACATGTTCATAAACCCGTATACTGCGTTAGTATAAGAGCCGTCCTTGGTCGTTAAAAGGGGCATTGCGTAAAAGGCGCGATTTATAAGACTGTTTCCGTCAATCAATACTAATTTTTCCATAAAAAATCCTTGAATATGCTTGCCATTTATTAAAATTTGTGCTATTATCTTATAGCAAGAGTAAGATAAGTTAAGTTGTTAAATTGATTTTACCGTTTTATTTTAACAAAAATACTTAAATTTTGCAACAAATAATAAACACTTTATGCCTCTGTGGTGAAATTGGCAGACGCGCTGGACTCAAAATCCAGTGGTAGCGATACCGTGCCGGTTCGACTCCGGCCAGAGGCACCATCAAAAAAAGAGAATAGGGTTTATACCTGTTCTCTTTTTTTGCACTACTATCATAGCGGAGTCGAACCTACGGTTCGATTTCCTAGCGGAAGACGGCAACCCTTTTGTCGACTATAAAAGTCGACATTTCCCCTAATAGGTGAATTACCGGCCAGAGGCACCAAAACAAAAAGGACCGCAAGAGCGGTCTTTTTTGTTTTGGTTGTCAATAACGGAGTAGATAAAAAAGGGATCCCAAAAAGTATCGTAAGAACTTTTTGGGAAGAGAAAATACTACACCCCAAAAGCGTTTGGCTTTTGGGGTGTAGTTTATTTGCCTTTCGTCTTTATAGTTTTATTATTCAACAGGGGTTGTTTCTAACGGGGGTAAAGATGCAGTGATATCAGTAAACGCATCGGCGTCTGTAGGTGCACTAACTTGTGTAGTCCCGATATCAGTAAAGGTAATTTCTCCGTTATAAGTATAGTTGTAAGTTGCGTCGGGAGTAGTCATCTTTACTTTAAAAGATATATCGATATGGTCTAAAGCGCCCGTTTCATCAATTATGAACTTATAGTTGATTTTTCTGTATTCTAAAGTTGCGTCCGTAGGAAGATTTTTAGATGCTACTTTTTGTGCAAACGCTTGTGCTTTTGCTCCGTCCATAACTATTTCAAAATAAATATCGGTAGCGTCGGGTTTGTTGATATTAAATACTACGTCGTCAAAATCCGATTGAGAAAAATCGTAAACGGGGTTTAAGAGTTCATCCATATCTAATTCTGCGCGAATTGCAATTTCTTGAAGTGTTGCAGAATATTTTGCTTTAATAGTTTGCGGTGTGATTTCATCACGCATATCAATGTAAGCCACGTTGTTTACAAACCACACTTCGTTGGTAATAGTACCCAAAGATTCGCCCATAATCTCACCAGCGTCCACGAATATTTTTTCGTAGAAATTATCGCCTGCCATCTTAAACGTATCGTACATTTTAAGATTCATAGTAAGGCTTGCGCCAGAAACGCTTACAGAACAGGGTATATCGTAGTTTACGGTAGAAGTAAAGTTGTTTTCGTAAGCGTCGATAGTATTCATAATGTCAGAATAAATCTGCGCGGTGGTCTTGTCGTTAAGCGTATCAACTTGATTGTAGTTTGATTCAGGCGGTTTATCTTCAGAACAACCGACCAAACAAACTGTAAACAACATAGTAATCGCCAAAACGATTGTTAAAAGTTTGCTAAATTTTTTCATAACAGTTTTCTCCTTTTCCTTTTAGGAATAAAATTTTTAGAATTTTATTATACTCTCCATTTTTATAAAAGTCAATGCGTTTAAGATATCTTTAAAAACTCGAATAAAAAACAGCAAAAAATAAACCGTCGTATTTAGTTTGATTTAATCTAAAAAACAACAAAAAGTTTAACCACTTATGCTTGACAGGGTGTAAGATTTTTTATATAATATTTTAAAGTAAATCTAATTTACGACCAACTTTCAAACAAAAGGGGCGACTTATGGGTGTAATTGAGAGAGAAAGATATTTACAAAAGTTAATAGACCGCAAAGAAAACGGCATGATAAAAGTAATTACGGGGATTAGAAGATGTGGTAAAAGTTATCTTCTATTCAGTTTATATTACGATTATTTAATTTCTATCGGTGTAAAGAAAGAAAATATTATAACAATAGCTTTGGATGAAGAAGAAAACGATAAATATCGTGAGCCGAAAGAACTTTCCGCTTATATTCGTTCTAAAATCGTGAATAACGACGAGCAATATTACGTTTTTATAGATGAAGTTCAATACGCTATAAAAAAAGAAGAACTAAAAAGCGACAAGCCATTGCCTTTATACGGCATATTAAACGGTTTACTCCGTAATAAAAACGTTGACGTTTACGTTACGGGCAGTAACTCAAAACTTTTATCTAAAGACGTTATGACCGAGTTTCGTGGGCGCGGTGATGAGATAAGAGTTTATCCCCTTACTTTTAAGGAATACTATAACTATTTAGGAGGGGATAAATTAGAGCGTTTTGAAGAATACGCCGAGTATGGTGGTCTTCCGCTTACTTTATCAAGAAAGACGGCAGAGGATAAGGTAAAATATTTATCAGACCTTTTCAAAGAAGTGTATTTTAAAGATATTAAAGAACGTTATAGTATAGATCTACCTGAAGTCTTACAACTTTTAACGGACGATTTGTGTTCGTCGATCGGTTCACTTACTAATTCGTCCAAAATAGCAAATGCTTTAAAATCTGCTAGAAACGTTAAGGTTGACTCTCAAACGATTTCAACCTATTTAGAATATTTAGAAGAATCGTTTTTGTTTAACCAAGCAAAGCGTTACGACGTTAAGGGTAAAAAATATTTTCTATATCCGTCTAAATATTACTGTGCGGATATGGGGCTACGTAACGCTCGCTTAAATTTTAGACAACAAGAAGAAACTCACGCAATGGAAAACATTATTTATAACGAATTGCTTGCTCGCGGTTTTTCGGTGGACGTAGGTGTCGTTGAAATCGTAAGCGTTAGTGAAGATGGAAAACGTCATCAAAAACAATGTGAAATTGACTTCGTTATCAATAAAGGAATGAGAAGATATTACATTCAATCGGCATTAGCACTCCCTACAGAAGATAAAGAAAAAACCAAACTTCGTCCTTTCCTTGAAACTAGGGATTTCTTTAAGAAAATTATCGTAACTAAATCATATATGAAACCTTGGTTTGACGATAACGGAATTTATCACGTAGGCTTATACGATTTCTTGCTTGACGAAAGTATATTGGAAAGTTAGTCGTAATTATCACAAAAAATCTAATAGAATAAACTCGAATAAAAAACAGCAAAAAATAAACCGTCGCATTAAGTCGACGGTTTTAAGCGAAGGAGAAGGATAAAAAGGTCAGTATAAGGTTTTAATAATTATCTATATTTTCACTGCTAAAGAGTTCGTCCGAAAAGAATTCCTGCATAGATACGCCGAGCCCTTCGCAAATTTTAGAAACGTTAAGTAACCCTATATTTTTGGTGTGTCCGCGAAAAATATTATTTAGAGTAGACGTGGGTACACCGCTAAGTTCGGAAAGTTTAGAGTATTTATACCCTTTCTCTTTTAAATATTGTTTTGCTCTGATCGTAAATGCCTTGCTTGAAATCATAATGAATTCTCCTTATATAACATTATATATCATAAACGGAAAAAACTCTTCCCATATTCGGGAAATTGAAAAAGTTTTGGTAAAAAATGTCAAAAAAATAAAAACGCGGTATTTCAGTTATTGTAATGTTGGTGTTTTTATGCTATAATTTTATAAATTAAGCAAAAAAAATCCGTAAATTTTTATAATTTATCGCAAAAAACAAATTTTAGAGTGTATTTACAAATGGACGAACAGTTGAATCAATTTATCAACAACTGCATATTCAGGATGGTTAACGGCGACGAATACGCCGCTGAGGAGATTTATAATGCTCTAAAAGGCAAAATGCTGACTATCGCTTTGCGATATATTAAAGTCGAGCAAGACGCAGAAGAAATTATAAATTGCACGCTATATAAAGTAATAAATTCGGCAAAAACTTATCATAACAGTACCAACCCTGTCGCTTGGATTTTGACCATACTAAAAAATACTTGTATCGACTTTTTAAGAGGTCGCAAACGCTTTGTCGAAGTATCTTTAAACGACAATAACTTAAAATATCAAACACAATCGTACGAGTATGACGATACCGCCTACTACATAGACTTCTTATTATCTAAACTAGAAAGTCCAGAAAGACGATTGATAATCTTAAAATACTTTTTAGACTATACTTTCGACGCACTTTCGGCAAGATTACATTTATCTCGCTCAACTATTCATTACAGAGAAAAACGCGTGTTGAAAAAACTAAAAAAACTCGCAAAAGAATATCCTCAATAAAATTTAAAACTTTTTTTACAAACTTTGAACAAACCCCGTAGTTTTTTCGTTTTATAAGTAAGAAAAAATTTATGGAGGGTTTCATCATGGAACAACAAAAGAAAAGTTTAACTATTACACTCTGTGTGATTTTAGCGTCAATTATGCTCGCTTTCACACTAACCCCGTACTTTACGGCAAAACCTGCGTATGCACAGCGCTACTCTGACGATACCTTTAACGGTGGCGGAACTGCTACCGTAGCGGACGAGATTATAGAATTTGACTCGTATACAGTTCTTGAAGATTGCCACGTTTCATCTGGAGATATGCCGTCTTACGGCGACTTATCGGAAGAAAGGGATAACACTTGCTCGCCCGTTGCAGGCGCAAATATTTGCGGTTATTACGATAGATGGAAGACTAATTTGTTGCCCGATTTTACCCCTGGCGCAAATATGGGAACTGGTTATTGTTATTTTAATTTATCGGGGCAAACTCCCGTACAAAACTGCATAGGCACTTTATATAACTATATGGGCACTAACGTCGGCGGTGACGGCACTACGCTTACAGGTTTTAAAAACGGCTTATTGAAATACGTTACCGAGCAAGGCTATAGCCTTACCTATCAATCGGTTAGAACGTCAAACACCACCGTCAATATGGATACGGTACGCCAAGCCTTTAATAACGATAAAGTAGTTTTGCTCTGTTTTAGCAATTATAATTTGATAAGTGGCTTTGCATTAAATGACGATTCTGCTCAAATTTGTTGCAATGCATATTCTGCAGGGCACATGATGGTAACATATAGGTTTAAAACGATAGCATATTATAAAGACGGAGTAAATTTTAGAACTGATACGTATTTTTATATAGTTAGCGGATACGATACTGAACTTGAAGGGTATACGGTTTTATTTAAAAACAGTACTCTCACTGAAGCGCTAATCGTATATATAACTTAGGAGAATTATTAAAGACGAATAAAGAATTTAACAGACCAAAGATTACGTCGGTGAATTTAAGATAAACGACGAGATAGTCTTATCTGGTACGCACGCCGAAATAAAAAGGCTTTACGGTAAAAATAAAGAACAAGAGAAAAGAAGGTTTAATTTTAGACTATTATACGCGATAATACCTGCAATCGTTATTGTAATTTTTAGCGCGATATTTTTTCCGCTTTACTTTAAGCCAGAAGACGAGATAAGATATAAGGACATAACGGAAACAATTCAGTCTGCGTATACATCAATAGAAGATTACAATACGGAAAACGGAACAAATTTTTTATATTTTGATGAAAGCACTGCCGTGGTTAAAGAAACCAAAAAAGCGATATCAAAAGAAGATAATACCTTTGCATTTTTAAAACAAACGGTAATATATATTAGTGGTGAAGATGCAGAAAGCATAATATTTTATGCAAGTCCAAAAAACGTTAAATGCGAAGAATTTAAAGAATTTAATTTAATAACCCAAAAAACAATTTATAAGAATAAAACTTATTATTACACAGAAACGCAAGACTTATATAAATATATAGTAAACGCAAGGTTTACTTACGGTAACGCTAATTATTATCTAACCATAGAAACGGGTGAAAGCGGAGCACTAACAAAGTATCTTGACTTACTGTTTAAATCTGAATAGAATTTTTTGTCTTTTACCCAAAGCCCCGTGCAATATTTGCACGGGGCTTTGGAATATATAAAATTATATAATTTTTGATTAAATAAATTTTATAAATAATATTATATTTTGTTTTTCCTAATTTGCAATTATTATTTAATGAAATATATCTTTTCTCTGTCCCGACCGCAATGCGGTCGGGACAGAGAAACCTTAAATGAACTAGGCAGTCGTTATATATTATTATTTTACCAAACTAGCCGACTGCATTGCGGTCGGCTAGTTTGGGTTCATTTATTATTAATTTACAATTATTAATTAAGTGAATATTGTAATATC
>JAFTIG010000053.1 GCA_017457015.1 Clostridia bacterium
GGGCAAAGACGTTATAAACGCTTGTACGGTCGGTTGTATCGGTTGTGGACTTTGCGCTAAAAACTGCCCTGAAAACGCTATAACTATGGTAGATAACCTACCCGTTATAGATTACGATAAGTGTAGCGGTTGTAAAACGTGTGTAGCAAAATGCCCAAGAAAATGCATTAAGGAAATTTAATCAACATTTAAATATTGAAAGCCTACCGCACTAAATAACGGTAGGCTTTTTTCTATTTAATATTTTTACCGAACGGATCTCCCTTTATTTCGGTTTCGGATAATTTTTTATCCTGCAAAATTCTAGCGCGTTGCAAAGACTTGTTTCCGTATTTTCGACGAATTCCGTCAACCGCCGTATCAAGTCTATCGAGTTTGTCGTGCTTATGCGCGTCCAAATCCATTGATATTTGTTCCGCGCCGAGCGTAAAGTCACAAACGGCAACGCCTGCACCGCGCACGGGGCGCTCCCACTTATAAAGACTTTCAAACAGCGCGTAAGCCGCTTCGGCAATCTCACTTGCAGAACTTGTCGGCTGAATAAGTTTAACCTGCTTGCCGTAAGTTTCAAGCGCGTTATCGGTAACGGAAATTTTCACAACCGTCGCTCTGCCGAGTCCGCTATCGCGCAGTCTCGACGCAACGCTCTCCGACAGCAATAAAAGCAAAGTCTTTACTTCGTCAAAGGTATATAAATCTTTATAGTCGGTAAGGCTATTGCTAATGCTTTTTGTTCCTTCGTCCCCTTCTTTTACTTGTACGGGAGAATCGTCAAGTCCGTTAGCGTAACGATAAAAAGTGCTACCCCACACGCCGAGAAGTTTTTTTAATATCCGCTCGTCGGTAGTGGCAAGTTCGCCTATCGTATGGACGCCGATAGAATTTAGTTTATTTTTCGTTGAGCGCCCGATAAACAAAAGGTCTTCCACGGGCAAGTTCCACAATTTTTGCTTAAAATTATCTTTATTTATGACCGTCACTGCGTCCGGCTTTTTTAAGTCTGAGCCGAGTTTTGCAAACACTTTGTTAAAACTAACTCCTACGCTTACGGTAATGCCTATTTCTTCTTTGACCGCCGCCCTTATCTTTTCAGCGATCTCTTCGCCCGTGCCGAAAAGTGACGTGCTATCCGAAACGTCTAGCCAACACTCGTCTATGCCGAACGGCTCTATATGGTCGGTAAACCGCTCGTAAATTTGCCTTACCCGTTTAGATATGATTTCATACGACGAGTGATCGGCTGTAACGGTAACTAAATCCCGACACTTCTTTTTAGCCTGCCAAATGACTTCACCCGTTTTAACACCGAAAGATTTAGCGAGTTCGTTTTTTGCTAAAACAATACCGTGACGATCTTCAACGCTACCACATACGGCAAGCGCAACCCCCTTTAGTTCAGGGTTTTTAAGCGTTTCTACCGACGCGTAGAAATTATTTAAGTCACTGTGCAAAATCGTTCTCAATCTAATCTTTTCTCCACAAACCAACGTTCCTTAAATTCTTCAAAATACAGGTATTTTTCTTGCCCGCGTATAGTTACGGTAAACCGCCTTGAAGATAGCGAGCCGACCTTGGACGGAATATTGTCTATATACTTTACCCTGTCTATATTAAACCTTTCCCCAGTAGTCCAAACCATTTCTAACGGGCGCATACCGCCGTCCGATAAAAACTTGACGATAACTTCTATATACACCTTTTCATACCGCATAGAAGTATTTTGGGAAATTTAGTTATCTATTATGCCTTAATTAAAATACTGCAATATAAGTTCGGCTGCAATTTTAAGTCCAACGGGAATACTTTCTATTTGCGCCGTTTCTTCTCTCGTATGTATACCCGTACCATTATACACGCCTACGCATACTGCAGGAACACCGAGCGACATAGGAATATTGCAATCGGTCGAGCCGGAGTTTACTCTGCAAGCAACCCCCGAATATTTTTCACATATTGCCTTTACGTTATCAGTCATCTCTTGAAGTCTTTTATCGTCTACTTTGCCACCGCAAGGACGTTCTCCAATAAGTTTAACCGATATTTTAGCCATATTTGACTTTTGGGCTTTTTCAACGCATTCGTTGAAAAACGTCTGCATCTTAAACAAGCATTCAGCGTCATCCGAACGGTATTCGTAAAGCATCGTCGCATTTTGTGCTATGGTATTTACCGACGTTCCGCCGTCTACTACCCCTACGTTAAACGTGGTACGGCTGTTTCCGTTTACGGGAACTTTACACTCGTAAAGTGCGTTTATAAGCACGCTCATTGCATAGATGGCGTTGCGATTTCCAAAGTTGTTAAACGAATGTCCGCCTTCAGTAGTGAAAGTCAACTCGTACCTATGTGAACCCACGCATTTATTAAGTACTTCAGTATACATTCCGTCAAAGGTGTAAACTTCTTTCACCCTGCCGTCAAAGTCTTTCATCAACTGCTTGCAACCTTTAAGATTTCCAAGCCCTTCTTCACAAGAATTTGCAACGAACAATACGCCAGTATCCGTATTAAGCCCCTTTTCGGTAACGTACTTTGCAACAATCAGCATTATTGCCAAACACGCGGTATCATCTCCTACGCCCGGTGAATACAAGGTCGTTTCATCCCTTTTAAACGGCATAGGAAACGTAGTGTCAGGGAACACGGTATCGGTGTGCGCCATAAACACTACGATTTCTTTTTTATTATCACACTCGACGGGGTAAATAACGTTGAGCGCGTCGTCGATATAAACGCCATTTGCGCCAAAATCTTCCATGTATTTTTTAACAAACTCCGCACGCAACTCTTCTTTTCCACTCGGTGCTGGAATTTTACACAACTCTTCAATGAGTTTTAGGGTTTGTTCTTTATTGTCGTCAAGATACTTTTTAATTTCATCCGTCAAAATATAATTCATATTAATCTCCTTTATTCTATTATTTATTATAGCACACTAATATTTGTAAAACAATTAAAAAAAGGCAATTTTCTAATTGCCTTTTAAATAAATTATAACTTGTTTCTTTGTATCTTTCCGCTTACCGTTTTCGGTAGTTCGTCACGGAATACTACGATTCTTGGATACTTGTACGGTGCGGTTTTAGCCTTAACGTACGCTTGAATTTCCTTCTTTAATTCTTCAGACGGCTCTGTACCTTTAACCAAAACTATGCTCGCTTTAACTACTTGTCCGCGAACTTCGTCAGGCTCTGCAGAAACACCGCACTCTAAAACGTACGGAAGTTCCATAATAACGCTCTCTATTTCAAACGGTCCTATGCGATAACCCGACGACTTAATGACGTCGTCCACTCTGCCAACGTACCAGTAGAATCCGTCTTCATCACGCCAAGCAGTGTCGCCCGTGTGGTAATATCCGTCGTGCCATACTTCTTTAGTCTTTTCTTCATCACCGTAATAACCACAAAAAAGTCCGCACGGTGCACCGTTTTTAACGTTAACTACAATCTCTCCCGTTTCACCGACAGGTACCGAATTTCCGTTTTCGTCAACTATGTCAATATCGTAGATAGGTGCAGGTTTACCCATCGAGCCTATCTTATGCGGTTTGCCAACTAAGTTACCTACAAGCATGGTGGTTTCCGACTGTCCAAAGCCTTCTTTAATTTGCAATCCCGTAAGTTTTTCAAATTGGTAATACACTTCGGGGTTAAGTGCTTCACCAGCCGTCGTCATGTGCTTAACGGAAGAGAAATCGTATTTTGATAAATCTTGCTTTATAAGCATTCTAAGCATGGTTGGCGGTGCACAGAAAGTGGTAATTCTATATTTAGCAAACATAGGCAAAATATCCGCCGCGTCGAAACGGTCAAAATCGTAAACGAAAGTCGCCGCTTCTGAAAGCCATTGTCCGTAGAGTTTGCCCCACATAGATTTAGCCCAACCCGTATCGGATATGGTAAAATGTAATCCGTCGGGATCTGCAGTATGCCAGTATTTTGCCGTGTGGAAATGTCCTAACGGATACTTATGGTTATGTGCGGCAATCTTGGGATAACCGCTAGTACCAGACGTAAAGAACATAAGCAATAAATCGTCACCACAAGGCGAATCTGCAGTACGAGCAAAGTGTGTAGAATAAAGCGAATATTCTTCGTCAAAATTACGCCAACCGTCTTTATTTCCGTTGACCATAATCTTATGTTTTAATTGCGGACATTTAGCCGCTGCAATATCTACTTGCTCTGCCGTCTGTCCGTCTGCGGTACAAACGATTGCACTGACGCCCGCAGAATTGAATCTATATTCAAAGTCGTGTTCTTGCAACTGGTTGGTTGCAGGAATTGCTATTGCGCCGAGTTTATTAAGCCCTATCATTGCAAACCAGAATTGATAGTGGCGTTTTAATACGAGCATTACCCTATCGCCCTTTTTGATACCGAGCGACTTAAAGTAGTTTGCCGAACGGTTGGATTCTTTCTTTATATCCAAAAAAGTAAACCTTCTCTCAACCTTATCCCTTGAAACGTGCAACATTGCAAGTTTGTCAGGTTCGCGCTTTGCAATAGCGTCAACCAAGTCGAAAGCAAAGTTAAATTTGTCTGCGTTCTTAAACGTGATTGAAGTAGGCGTACCGTCCTTATCTTCAACTACGTCGATAAACTTATGGTATTCGCGTACCTTGTCGTCCTTTTTAACGGCAACCTTATTTTCACCGATTATCTTTTTATCAGTGGAAAGTTCAGGTATAGGTTCACCCGTGGGATTAAGTACTATTGCATAAAAAATACAATCTCTACCGTTTACCGCAATCATACCGTGCGGTGTGTCACTGTCGTAATAAATACTGTCGCCCGGTCCTAAAACTTCACTGTGTTCGCCTATCTGAACTTTTAAATAGCCGTCGATAACTATATCGCACTCTTGCCCTGCGTGAGTGGTGAGTTCAATATCTTTATCGGCAGCGTCCGCGTTGAACACACTGCGAACGTATAAGGGCTCTGCAATACGGTTTTGGAAAGCGTACGCAAGGTTAAAATAAGTCATGCCGTGCGCTTGTGCTATTTTTTGACCTGCACCGTTACGGGTAACCGTGTAACCTTTCAGTTTAGGGCTATAACCTTCTATAATGTCGGTAACGTTGACGGAAAGTGCAAGCGCACAACGATAAATAAAGGCAAAGTTAAGATCCTTATTTCCGTTTTCACACTCAATATACTCCTGCTCTGAAACACCGGTTTTAGTCGCCATATCGCTAGGCGTAAGTCCAACTATTTCTCTGAGCGCACGAATACGCCCTGCCATCTCTTTGATCTTAAAATCAAGTCCTGTCATCTGTTCCATAATTTCTCCTATGGGCGAAAAAAAACCCGCCCCAAAGCTTACTTTGAGACGAGCACAATGCACCCGCGGTACCACTCAAATTGCGGAAAATCCGCCCCTCTTGGAATCAAACAATTCCTATGACGTTAACGCAGCAATCACGGAGAAGTTCTACTCTCTTTTCAGATTTCTTCTTCTCGGCTCGGAAACTACAAACGCAAATATCCGCATAGTGGCTTGCACCGACCGCCATTTCTCTGGATGAAAATAATTTGCGCAACTTTTCGTCAAAGCCTTTATATGCGATTATTTTAGCACAACCAAATATATTTGTCAACGATTTTTACGCAAAATTCCTTATATAGCGTTTATAAGGATTAAAATACGTTACAATTAAAAAAATAAAGCGTATAGTTTTGCATTAAAAAAAATGAAAAACACTATAAAAATAACGACACGGAATTTTCCGTGTCGTTAAGTTTGTCTTTTGTTTTATTAAAGGCATTGAGGCAATAATGCTTAAAATAAACGGGGAGTTAAAATGCAAGCAAGTCAAGGCAAATCCCCGCAGACAATAGTTTGCATATTGTCAAGGGGTTTAACGAAGAGTTGCGCCGTATTTCACTGTTACGCTATCGACCGCTTGTTACTGAAACGACTAATATTAATAGCCTACCTTTTCCCAACAATCAAACGGTGCAGCAAGTTCGTCGGAAACTAGAACTTGAGTCTTCATAAGTTGAAGCATTGAAGACGGTACGAGCGGAGTTACAGGTCCGTGGAGAACAAGACGAGAAGTCATTCTCTGCCATGAAGAGAAGGTACAGTTGGTTAAGAGTGCGTGTACTTCAATTCTTTCTCTTGCGTTCTTAACGTCGATAGGTCCGATTGTAGCTGCTTTCGGGGGAACGTCTGCAATGTAACCAGACTGACCGAATACACCGTGTAAACTGTTTTGAGCAACCGTTAAGGGGTGTAAACTAACGATTCTAGCCTTCATATTGAGCCATTCGTCAATTTGAGCCTTTGTAGGAGCGGTTGCGCCCGTTGCGTCAAAGCCTGCAGGGAAGAAATCGGGTACGGGATCGATAAACGCCATGTGGCCCGTCCATCCGGGAGAAGAAGAACAAATATCAGCACCGCCTTCACCACAGTCGGTGATCATGTCGGAATAGCTGTTGATGTTCTTGGTCGTGGGATAGTGTACGTTTTCCATAGGCATACGAAGTTTTTCGTCGATCTGGTAAACGAGATATTTGAGCATTGAGTGAGCAAAACCTGCCTGATAAGTTTCAGGAGCGATATTGCCGTCTTGGTCTGCCCATTCGTCCATAGCGAAGAGATGAACGTTTCTACAATCAACCTTAAAGTAGTTGATAAGTTGTGCGAGCGGAATATAAGTATCGGGTTCGGGGTTACCTAAAATCAAGGTGATTTTCTTACCCTTTTCCGAAGCTTCTTTAATTCTCGAGAAAAGCGTTGCGATAAGCACGGGGTGCGGATTCATCATAACTTTGATGTTGAATTCGGGGTGCTGATCTGCTTTGGTGTGTTTTTCCAAATCCGTTCCGCTTATTTTGCGGAGTTTTTCACAGATTTCTCTATCCTTGAAGGGAACGTAATCTGCGGGCGTGAACTTAAACGTCGTTGCCGGGTCAAAAATTTTGTTCATAATTTTTCTCCTTTAAAAATAACTTTCTTTATATCAAAAAATTGATCTACTATTATTAAATCTGCTACCGTGCCTTTTGCAATATAGCCCCTATCCCAGAGCCCTAACGCACGGGCTGGGTTGGTTGACGCAAATCTAAACGCGTCGCATACCGAACATCCCATGTGGAATAATACGTTCTTGCATGCTAAATCTAACGTCATTGCAGAACCTGCAATCTCTCCCGCATGGTCAAAATTGATGTCGGTCGCTTCTTCAAACCCTTCGGGTACTGGACCGTCGTCAACGAATTGGTCGGATATAAGTATTATTCTATCGTCACCTTTTACTCTGCGTACCAATCTTTGCATATACGGCAAAACGTGTGCGCCTATTCTA
>JAFTIG010000009.1 GCA_017457015.1 Clostridia bacterium
GCTAATTACGCGTATTTAAAAATTGCGGACGGTTGTTCTAACCATTGCACTTATTGTCTTATCCCTTACATACGCGGTGCGTATAGGTCAGTACCTATTAATGATCTTATTGAAGAAACGAAGACTTTGGGGGACGTAAAAGAATTAATATTAGTTGCGCAAGATACCGCAAAGTACGGCGCGGATTTATCTGACCGAACTAATCTCGTAACTTTGATTAGAGAACTGTCTAAACTAAATAACGTGCACGGCATAAGACTTATGTACTGTTATCCGGAGAATATAACGGATGAACTTATACACGAGATGCAGGTTAATCCAAAGGTTATTCGCTATCTCGATATGCCCTTGCAACACGCAGACGACGCCGTGCTAAAACTGATGAATAGAAAGGGCACGGGAGAAGGGTATTTATCGCTCATTGAAAAGATTAGAAGTCAAGTTTCGGGTATAGCGATTCGTTCGACTTTCATAACGGGCTTTCCGAGAGAGAGCGAAAGCGCGTTTGAAAATCTAATAACTTTTTTACAAAAAGCAAAACTTTTTAACGCAGGATTTTTTAAGTATAGTAGAGAAGACGGTACAGCCGCCGCAAGACTTGACGGACAAATACCGACAGGCGTAAAGACTGCGCGACTTAAAAAGTTATATTCGGTACAAAAAAAGATAGTTAAAGAGAATAATAAGGCGCTCGTAGGCAAGACTTTTAAGGTGCTTGCGGAAGGCTTTGATCAATACCAAACCGTATATTACGGTAGAGCGTACTTTAATGCTCCCGACGTCGACGGAAAGATTTATTTCTTTTCGGATGAAGAAGTTGAATACGGCGAATATATTAACGTAAAAATTATCAAGGCAACGGGTTACGACCTGTATGGAGAACGCGTATGAATTTACCAAACAAACTTACGATATTAAGAATAATTATGATACCGCTTTTCGTAGCAATATTCTATATTACGGCGATACCTTATAACTACGTTATTTCTGCGGTAATATTTACCCTTGCGGCACTTACCGATTTTTTGGACGGACATATCGCAAGAAAGTACAATTTAATAACTAATCTCGGCAAATTTTTAGATCCTATTGCCGATAAGGTTTTGGTTTCAACGGCACTTATAATTATGCTTTTGCCTTTCCCTGGTGAAGGTGTAATCTTGCCCTTTTACGCGGCTATTGCAGTTGCGGTTATTTTAGCGAGAGAATTGGTCGTCAGTGGGTTCCGTATGGTCGCTGCGTCAAAAGGCGCGGTTCTTGCGGCAGACTGGTCGGGCAAAGTAAAGACGTTCGTTCAGGACGTTGCCGTTATAGTTCTTTTAGTCGGTGCGGATTTTAGTATCGGCACGGATATAAACGTAATTAATCTAATAGGACTTATTCTACTCGGTGTGGCAACTATTCTTACTATCTATTCGGGTACTGAATGTATAGTTAAAAACAGAGCGGTATTAAAGGACGGTCAATGAAAACGGCACTGATATTTTTCCGTGCACCCGAAAGTAAATTCGTAGGGGAATATTATTCAGACGTAATCGAAACCATGAACGGCGGCGGTTTTGCCGTGGATACGGTAGAAGTTTTATCCGATACCGACGACATAGGTTTTAAGCGTAGATTTACTGAGTTTAAAGATACCGTAGATAATCTCGTTATCGTCGGTGGTGACGCCGTTGCGTTCAATTTAAAAGATATTATCGCAGAGAGTATGGATACTGCGCTGATTGAAAATGCAAACGCTAAAACTTTTCTTGACGCGGTAAGTAAAAATAACGGTGTGGAGTATCCTGAAAGTTACGCATCGTTACCTATAGAGAGTACGGTTATACCTAACGTTTGCGGTGGATATCAAGGCTTTATTTTAGACGGCAACGAGTTCACCTTGGCAGTTTTGCCCAAAGATTTAAAAGAGATTAAGGTAATGTGCGATAAATACGTTCTGCCGTATCTTGAAAATAAACTCGGTATAAAGAGAAAGCGTTTGGTCTTAAAATATTTCGGGGATAAGGCGGCACTTGAAAAAACCCTTGCCGAAGCGGAAAATATAGGGGTTGAAGGATTTTCTTACGTTTTAACGGAAAACAACGGCGACGTTACCGCCGATATATTATTTAACGACGGAGTTGACGGTACGATACGCAACGAAGTTATAAGATACGTTTTGTCAAATCATAAAGAAAACGTTTATGCGGAGTTTGATACCACGCTCGGTGAAAGACTTTTTGATCTGCTCAAATTAAGGGGGCTTAAACTATCGGTTGCCGAGTCCTTTACGGGTGGCAGAGTAGTTTCCGAGATAATAAAAAATTCGGGGGCGTCTAACTACGTTCACGAAGGAGTAGTATCTTATTCAAACCAAAGTAAAATGGACAGGCTTGCAGTAAACGAGCAAGACTTAAAAAAACACGGCGCGGTGAGTTCGGTAGTTGCATATATGATGGCTGCAGGACTTCTGCGTGACAAAAATGCGGATATAGCAATTTCTACGACTGGTATTGCAGGACCTAAAAGTGACGATACCGATAAACCCGTCGGATTATGCTATATTGCCGTCGGAATGCGTGACGGCGTACATACTTACCAATACAAGTTATCGGGAACGAGAGAGCAAATAACCGAAACGGCAAAGAACACTGCGCTGTTTCTGGCAATAAAAAAATTAAAAAATTTATAAAGGTGAAAAATTATGGATGAAGCAAAAATAAAAGCACTAGACGGTGTTATGGCACAGATTGAAAAACAATACGGCAAAGGCGCTATTATGCGTTTAGGACAGGTTGCAGGCGATACTAATATAGAAGTTTTACCGACAGGCTGTTTGTCGCTCGACTTGGCAATCGGGGTAGGCGGTCTTCCGCGTGGTAGAATTATTGAAATTTACGGACCTGAATCTTCTGGTAAAACCACGGTTGCGCTCAGTTGTATTGCGGAAACGCAAAAGGCTGGTGGTATTGCGGCGTTCGTGGACGCAGAGCACGCTCTCGATCCTGTATACGCTAAAAATCTCGGCGTAAACCTTGACGAACTTTACGTTTCTCAACCCGATACGGGTGAGCAGGCGCTAGATATTACCGCGTCGCTCGTTAACAGTAAAGCGGTCGATATTATAGTAGTTGACTCGGTTGCGGCGCTCACTCCCAAGGCGGAAATTGAAGGTGATATGGGTGATTCACACGTTGGATTGCAAGCAAGACTTATGAGTCAGGCACTCCGTAAACTTACGGCAATTACAAACAAGAGTAAAACTTGTATCATATTTATAAACCAACTGCGTGAAAAAGTCGGCGTTATGTTCGGCAATCCTGAAGTAACTGCGGGCGGTAAAGCGCTCAAATTTTATGCAAGCGTGCGTATTGACGTAAGAAAATCGGATGCACTCAAAGACAGTGAAGGCGCTTACGGTAATCACACTAAAGCAAAAATCGTTAAAAACAAGGTCGCTCCGCCCTTTAAGACTGCGGAATTTGATATTATTTTCGGTAAAGGTATATCAAAAGGCAGTTGCCTTATAGATTTAGGGTTACAGTACGATATTATTCAAAAGAGCGGTGCTTGGTTCTCTTATAACGGGGAAAAGATTGCTCAAGGCAGAGAAAAAGCCGTTATTTATATGGAAACTAACCTTGAAGTAGCAGAAGAAGTAAAGACTAAAATTTTAGACGCTTTCCATAATAAGGGGAAAAACGACTGATATAACATTGACAATTCTTTAGAATTGTAGTAAAATATTTATATAGAAATTAAGCATCTATGGTTAAAAGATGTTTAAATAAAAAACAGGAGGGCATATTAACATGCAGAATTTTAACTACCGCTCCCTGTTCTTGACAACTGGCGGAAACGACGTTGTGTATATTATCGTTATCGCCGCATTAGTGATATTAGCAATAGCCGCATTTTTGGTTAGCTGGAAAATGAGTGCCAAGTCTTTGAAGAAAAAGTATGAAAAAGATACTGGCGATATAGAAGCACAGCGTAACAGAATGCTCGACGACGTTAGAGAAGAGAGTAGGGCTATTAAGAAAGAAGCTATTTTAGAAGCGAAAGAACAGGAAATCAAACTTCGCAATGAATTTGAGCGCGAAAGTAAAGAAAAACGCGCAGAACTTCAGAGAATGGAAAACAGACTCAACCAGAAAGAAGAAACTCTGGAAAAGAAGGAAGAAAATCTTGCGAAGCGTAACGAAGAGACCACTCGTCAACAGAACGTGCTCAAGGCAAAAGAAGGAGAACTTGATAAGAAACTTGAAGACATTGCCGCTCAGCACGATAAGATGATTCAAGAATTTGAGAAAATTTCTCAAATGAGCAGAGAAGAAGCTAAGAAAGAGCTTATCAATGCAATCACCGACGAAGCAAAGCGCGACGCTGCGGGCATGGTCAAAAACATTGAAGCCGAAGCGAGAGAAAACGGCGAAAGAAAGGCAAAAGAAATCGTTAGCCTTGCAATTCAAAAATGTAGCACTGAACAGGCAACGGAAATTACCGTGTCGGTCGTACCCCTTCCTAGCGACGATATGAAAGCAAGAATTATCGGTCGTGAAGGCAGAAACATCAGAACGCTTGAAAACGCTACGGGTATCGAACTTATTATAGACGATACGCCTGAAGTAGTTATCGTATCGGGCTTTGATCCCGTAAGGCGTGAAGTTGCAAGAATTGCACTTGAAAAACTTATTCAAGACGGCAGAATTCACCCTGCAAGAATTGAAGAAACGGTTGAAAAGGTTAAGAAAGAACTCGACCAACAGATTAAAGAAGCCGGTGAAGCGGCAATGTTCGAGTGTGGCATATTCGGTCTACACCCCGAAATCGTTAAACTTCTCGGCAGGCTTAAGTTCCGTACCAGTTACGGTCAAAACGTATTAAAGCACTCTATAGAAGTATCGCATTTAGCAGGCGTAATGGCTACCGAACTCGGTATAGACGCGGCGCTTGCAAAACGTGCGGGATTATTGCACGACCTCGGTAAAGCAGTCGACTTTGAAATTGAAGGTACGCACATGCAAATTGGTGGCGATCTTGCTAAAAAGTATAGAGAAAATCACAACGTTATTAACGCAATACTCGCTCACCACGGCGACGTAGAACCAAAGACGCTCGAAGCAGTGCTCGTTCAGGCGGCAGACGCTATTTCTGGCGCAAGACCGGGTGCAAGAAGAGAA
>JAFTIG010000054.1 GCA_017457015.1 Clostridia bacterium
GTCATTGACAAATCCTCCTATGATTTTTTATTGCGGTCGGCAAACCTGCTTTAATTATATCATAGGAGGATTTCTTTTATCTGAAGATTTTTTACACCACCACTCCAAGTGGTGGTTAATTTTTGTTTGCTAAAGCCACAAAATAAGGGGTGGCAAGGCACTCCTTACCACCCCTTTCAGTTATTAAGTTTTATTTATTCTATCATTGCCGTTTTTAACTTTAATGACGGTTAAATAACTTCAACACCTGCGATCTTACAGAAGTTTTTAATAACTTCCGTATTATCGCCGTAAGAAATTATATAGTGTTGACACATTACTTTTTCTGCAAAGTCTTCTGTATCGCTGAGTAAAACTTTAAGCGCGGGTAATTGCGGTGCGGGTTGTGCCCAACCTGCTTCTTCCCACTTACCGGGGTTTATTCCTTCGCCTAAAACCATGTGCATAACGTACTTTCCGTCTTCGTACGCTAACCTACACATAGTTAGTTGTCCTTCCTTTACCTTTGATACGTTTAATACGCCTTGGTCAAGCAACCCAAACGCTTCAGGGCTTACCGTTACTTCTCCATCAACTATTTCCTTGGGAACGTAGTCTGGTACTCCTGCTAATACTCCGTCAGTAAAGAACTCGTAAAATTCAAGATAAGCCGCTATTTGCCCCGTGAGCGCGTTTACTATCACTTGCGTCACGTTGCCCAAGCAGTCGTTCTCCGGCACGGTACAGATACCGTCACGGTCGGCAAGTAGCATAAATATCATTGCTGGCGGAAAACCTAAAAGTTTTTTCATGCCGTCCACGTCTTTTAATGATATTGCTTTATACTTTCTTTCCTTTACTATATCTCTTAATGCAAGGTAATATTTAACGCCTTTACGCACTACCTTTTCGTCCGCCTTTTTTAAGAACTTCCACATCGATACCGTTTCTTTTATTACCGCGTCTATTTCTTCTTCCGTTTTCTTATCCGCGCGTTGTACTACTTCAAGCATTTCAAAACATTCTATTTCAGGTCCGATTTCTCTCTTTAGAGAACTGCCTTCAAAAAGCGTTCCGTATAGGTGCATATCTCTAAAGCCCATGTGCCCTATTTTTGCCGAGCGTATTTTTCTAAACGCTGACGCTGCTTTGCAGAAAGACAATACCTTATCCACTTTGGACGGTAGCCCTATTATATCGTATATATATGTAAATTTATATCCTAAATCTTTGAAAGTCTTTCTTAAAGCCGTAGTTCCCGCTTGGTCTGCGGTGGTGACTATTCTGCCGTCTTCCATCCAACCGCATAATCCCCATAATACCATCGGGATATGACGGAATTGTTCGGTGACTTTTACTACTGCGTGGGTGGGTATCCATCCTGCAACGCAAAGAAGTAAACAGTCAAAGTCTTTACCGTTTAGGTACTCTATTGCCTTATTTACGTCCTTTTCTTCGTAATCGTCGGTTACGGGGTATATTGAATATACTTCCGCTCCGCTCTTTTTTAAGTCTTCAAGTGCTTTACCGCACTTTCTTTCTATGATTTCAACTGGCGTATTTACTTCGCCAAATCCTACGAATGCTATTTTCATAACTATTTCCTTTATTAAAACATCTTATTAATAGCATTAAGCGTTTCTCTGACGAGCAAATTGCCACCTTCGTGACCGGTATAACCACTTGAAACGTAAGCGGAGTAATGCCCGCCCTTTTCCGCCTTTTCAGTGGGCAAATATCCGTTTGCACCACAAGCAAGTTGAATTAGGAAGGTTTGTTTTGCCTTGCTCCTTGCCCTTATTTGATTACCATAATCAAGGAATAATTCAAATGGATTAGTAGCAATCGCTATATCCCCAAAACGGATAAAGTGCGCTTCAATATCGAACGTGTTTATTGTTTTTTGAAGTTCGTATCTAGCAATTATGCCAGAGTAAACGTGCATTTTAGCGTTATCATCAAAACTGATTGTTTTTCCACGATTTTTCTCTATAAACCTATCTATCATTTCTACTGCATTTGCATATTCCGACTTTGTTACTCTGCGAAGTGGTAGTGATAAATTTACTGTTTCGTGAATTAATTCTGCTTGCTCTTTATATTCGCTATTCAACTCTTCATGCACAGCAATTATTTCGTTAGAAATTCTTCTTCCAACAAGTTTAAGACCCGAAACGTCAAACATGGACGGATCTGCTCTTCTTTCAATAACGTCTTCCCTTTTTATATTTGGGTCATCAATATAACTTTCGGGTTCTACCCAACGAATCATATCTCTTGGGCACTGGTCACCTGCGGCAGAACAAAGCCCCAACACGAAAATATCGTCGCCGTATTCTTTCCTTAAATTCTCTTTAACCTTGCCCCAGTAGTCGCTAGATATATAACTTCTGTGTTCAACTACTTGTGCAGGGCATGCGATATTGCCGACTACACCCGTAAGTTTCTTATTCTCGTCGTAAGTAAAGATAAGTTCTACGCCGCTATCGTTACCGCCTTCAAGTTCGGTAAAGTTTGCGGTGTTCGTGTCCCCCCACATAAGCGCGCTGCCGTCGTCGTAGCAAACTCTGCGGCACATACCGACCGCCACCCTACCGAAAGCGTTTCTATAATAACCGTGCTCTCTATTTTTCCACGCGCTTATTACCGCTTCAACGATTTTATTTGCAATAAACTCTAACGCGTCGTCGGGGTTCATTCTCTCTTCGCGAGACACTAACGGCTTATATTGCATATTTTCGGGAATAATTTTTTTAAGATAGTCAAAAGAAGAGCCTGAATTAGATTTTATTAACGATTTATTTGTATAA
>JAFTIG010000010.1 GCA_017457015.1 Clostridia bacterium
AAGTCGTGCGACTCAACGTAATCAAACTCAAACATTACCCCGTTAACCGCTTGTAGATTTAGCCCTTGCATTTTTAGAAGCGCGGGTTGAACGTCGTATTCAATGTAATTCCAACCGCTATTTAGTGAAAAATATTCCACGTTAGTCTTTTGCATAATGTCGCGACGGTCTTCCATTTTAAGACTGCCTTTGCCGAAACCTATACCGACGTTAACGGGTGTTTCTTCGGCGTTATAAAACCAGAAAGAAAGTTTATCAACGTTTGTAAAATCGCCAAAAGCTACTTCTTCAAATCTCGTAGACGACGCAGGTACCATAAAGTACGGGTTTGCGTTGTGCATACGACTACCAAGTGGGGTTATCTTTAAAGACTTTTCACCCGAGCGAACGTATTCGGGATTGCTGTTTTGGTCAACCTTACCGAACTCGTTAAAAAGCCTTATGAGTTGAACGTCGCGGTCAAAATATTCAAAACCGTTCCACAGCACTTGGCTTTTTTCCACGCTCTCGTCGCTTTTAACGTCGCAAGCAATAAGCCCTGAAAGGGAAAAACTCAACGCTATAGCCATTAGAATTGATAACAATTTTTTAAGCATTTATCTTTCCCCCCCCTTATACTTTGTAAACGGTCATGTCTACGAAATAGATATAATCTCTCGACGCGTCGCCTTTAGCGCCTATTCTTATACGCAATCCGTCGATATATCCTATCTTGTTCCAGTTATAGCCGCTAAGTCCGTTGAAAGAAATTGAATTTAAACCGCTATCTAAGGTCATTGAACCCCTTGATTCCCAACCATTATCATTGCCACGGCGTATCATAAATTCTAAGTTTATTGGTTCACCTGCGTTAAATAATCTTATAACTAGTTTGTCGTCGGTCGCGTTTATCGCGTTGATAACGTCACTGTCGATTATAAAGTCTTGAATAGCGTTAGACGCTTCTCCAAGAAGGAGTTTAACGTACTTTTCATCTGCCCCCGCTGCACTGTTAACAAGCGTTGCGTTGACAAGTTCGGTAGCAACCGTGTTAGAGTTAGTTGCCCTTTGCTTGATAATGCCGTTTTCAATTGCGTAAGCCGCGTCGTAGTTCGTAGACGCACTACCAAAGCTCATATAAAGCCCTAACGTTCTACCGCCGACTTCTACGGAAAGGTTAAGTTTTTTACCTTCACTAACCTTTAAGACCATATCGTAAATTTTACCGCCGTCAACTGCTTTCCCGTTTTCAAGGGCTACGCCGTCTTGCTTTATGGTATAGCCGTCTTTAACGAAGATTTTGAAGTTATAATCTCTGCCCTCGGTAACGTCTAAAATACAAACTTTTGCATCGCTTTGCGCAAGTTCGGTAAGCGATATAAGCGTATCCCTTGCCGCTGCAAACGCCGAGTGAGTGGTGGAAACGTAAGTGCCTGAATAGAGTGTATCGTAAATATAACTCATAATCTCTTCTTCACTACCCGTTTCTCCCGTCAAAGAACTTACTTCACCGTAAATTTGCTTTAACGAATAAATCATTTCGTATTCTTCTAAACCGTCGCGGATTTGTTCTAAACGGAGCGACGGTATAGGTCCGTCTACGCCGTACTTTTTACCGGGGTAGAATAAGAAACCTTCTCCGTTAACTGAAAGCGACCTTGCAGCGTTGCCCGTATAGAAGTTTTCAGGATAAGTTATTGCTTCTGCTTGACCGGGTTCACTGTATAAACAATTCGACCAGTAAAGGTTACATTGAATATTATAGTCTTCCTTCATCCAAGACTCTATTCTTGCAGATAAAACGGTGTCGTCTATATGGTACGTCGGGTTAGGACTACGCGGTGCGGTACAGCCGTACCACCACAAAGGATTTCCTTCTTCTAAACGGTATCTCTCTCTTGCCGCCTCGCCAGCGAGCGCGGAAAAGTAAGGTCCGTACGTTATTTCTTCTTCGTCAAGATCAATTTCCATATTCAAGTATTTATTAGATAAAACCAAGTGCGGAAGATTGTCTAAACTTTCAATAATATCGTCAAGCAATTCTTTCTTATCTGCGCTAACGCTCTTATTTTCAAGTTCTTCCATAACTATCTTTTTGCACTGTTTAACTATATAAGCCCATTCTTTAACGTAGATAGCCGCTTTATCCGTACCGAAAGCAAGGTCTGGTTCGTCCCAGCCGTAAATAAAGGCTTTCTTGAATGGATCAACGCCCGTTTCCAAACCCTTATCCGCTATAACTCTTAAATATAAGCACATCTTATCTATATCGTAAGCGTGCGGACCAACTATTTCTCTACCGTTAAGGGTATACGGGTTTGCACTGTAATTTTTGGAAAACCACGGTATATTATAACCAGGGCACTCAACAAGTGCCGCGTATTCACACACTTTTTCCGCGTAATAGTCTACGTCTTTTTCATAAACGGTAACGTTATTGCAACCGAGCCTATAATCGAAAAGAGCCTTGTTATACTTATCGTACATTTCTTCGGTAGTGTCAAGTTCACCACGGTAAAAATACCACTCGTTTAGAAACGAACTTGCAACGTGCGTTTCTTTGCCAATTGTGACTGCAGGAACGTTTAAAGTTACGGGTATATTTTTGGTTTGTCCGTCAATTACTACTCCTACGCTGCCCGTATAAGTACCTGCGGGTTGGTTTTCTGGAACGTCAAAGCTTATATATAAGCCTTGGTTGCTGTTTTTATCAAAGCCCGTTTCTTTTACAGCCTTAACACCTTCAAAGGGGGCTAAAGCATCGGGGTAAAAACCTGCAGTCGTATAATATTCACCCGCCGCACCTACTTCAATGTAGAGTTCGTGGTAAACTTTAATATTGTTTTTGCTAAAAACTGCACTGTTTTCACCCGAAAGGTCGGATAAAACTACGTCGTATTCTTTTACGGGCTTGTTTCCCGTAGTCATAATAATCTGACCTGCTTCTTCTTCACCGCGTATTGCGGTTACGTCAATCACTGCGTCTTGCTTAACGTCGTCATACATAGATACGTTGTTTTGAATAACCTTTTCCGTTGAATAGGTTGACCAAAACTCAACGTCAGATAATTTCGCATAATCCACGCCACCCGTCGTGTTTTCAGAACAGGCGGATAGTAGCATTACGCTAGCGAGAATAGGTGTTAAAATCTTTTTAAGTTTAGGTTTTTTCATCTTTTTCTCCTTTTTAATTTTTTTATTAGTGTAGTCTTTCAAGTAGCGTATAAGGTGCTACCCCCCCCCCTAAAATAAGTTGTCACAATCTCCCCCCCCTATTTTAAGAATTTTATTTAAAGCAATAGCTTATTTAATCCCGCGCGCGCAAGTTGCGGGATTAAATATAGCCGTAAACTTTTTATTGTCTAATGCCTGCCGCCGACAACATTTGTTCCCAACCGCCTTCCCAGTGCGTTCTCTCTGCATCAAGGATTTGTTGTGGAGTCATAAGGTTGGTGTTGTTAACGTTAAAGTTCGATTCAAACGTACCGTCATATTTAAGTGAGGTAAGTCCGCCTTTACCAAGAGTAGTTGCACTCTCCGCGGGCAAGTGTGTAACTGCGTAGTTGCTAGTACCTTTCAAAAGGTCAAGTTTACTCTTGTTGATATCGGTGATATATTCGGTAAGTGACTCGTCGTTTCTTACGTCGTAAGTAGTCGGGAATACTAATCCACCGCTTGACTTAACGAAAGATTTTATAGATTCCTCCGTATACATAAAGCGCAAGAAGTCTGCTGCAAGTCCTTTAGCAGGTGAATAAGAGGGTATTACCGCTGCTTGGCCTACTGCAGTGCGAAGACCTATGATGCAACGCGCCTCTGCGATTTTGTTAAAATCGTTTTCACTAACTTGTTCTTTAAGAGCAGAATTTGCATAAACGACGTTGTTGTCGATTTCTTTTATTACTTCGCGCAAAAGCGTATCGGGCATACTCTTATTTTCAAGCGTTTTTACGATAGCACTTAAAACGGGCATCTTCATAAACTTAATGTCGTAATCAATTTGGCTACCTTTGAGCGCCTCCGTTTCAAGCGTCATTTCGGTCGAGAAATAGTCGCCGTTGTAGTGGAACGCACCGTCGCCCATCAAGAATCTAGTCTGTGCTTCTTTATAACCCTTGTCAGTCGAGAATGAACTTGAAAACTTATATTGATAATTGGTGAGTACGGTTTGAATAAATTCAAGCGTTTCAAGTCTACCCGGCATATCGAGAACGTTTATTGAGTTGTAAACGTCTTCACCTGCGTCGTAACCTTCAAAGAAGTTGGAGAATCCTTCAACACCAACGTATTGTCCCCACCACGCACTGAAAGAACTATTCCAGTATTTGTCTTTGGCGTTGTTCATAATAACGGTGTATTGAGTTTCTTCCGCACCGCCTGCACCCGTCTTTGCCTTGTAGCCTTTATCCGCAATTACAGCTGCAACTTCTAAGAAGTGGTCGGTGGTAAGCGGAACTTCAAGATCTAACTGATCTAAAATATCTTGGTTATAGAGCATACCGAACATGCCGTCGATATAAGATACTACGTAATAAGAGTCACCGCCGTCTTCTCTTTCGGGTGCACCGGTCGCTCTTCTAATCTTATCACGAACGTTTTGCGGAACTTTATCGATAACCTTTACGCCAGGCTCACCGGGAACTTCGGTTAAATAAACTAGGTCGGTAAGGTCAGCAATAAGTCCCCTACTTTCATATGCTTGCAAATTAACGCCAAACATAAGGTCGTACTTATTGATAGATGCGCCTTGGCTTATCTTCTGCGGAGCGTCTGCATCGAGTGAGTTAAAGGTGTAATTAATAGTAAGGTTGGGATAGCTTTCTTTTACCCAGTCTTCCTTCTTAAACCTATTCATCGCGTCTTGTAACCAAGCATCGCCGTAGCCCTTATAGAGCAAGTAGATATCGAGCGTATTGTCGCTATCCGAATCTCCACCACCGCCACCGAAACATGCTGACGCACTAAACGCCATAATGACTGCGAACAGTAAGCAAATAAGTTTTGTGAATTTGTTTTTCATGATTTTTCTCCTTATATGAAAATTTTAATTTTTATTTTTTAATTTATCAGGCGTGACGCGCGTCAGGACTGACTTTTTTACATTACTTTTATCGCAAACAATAAAAGTAAATATTTTCAGTCGTCCTTCCTTTTCGCAAAAAGTTCTTCGATACTTTTTGCGACGGGTTTTTAACTCCGCTCGTGTACCATTTTAAGGTTGTATAAACGAGCAGGCGTGACGCCTGTGACATGTTGACTGCCCGTGTTGTTATTACTTTATAACCCAGAACTCTCCAACTACATTAGAGTTACATTTAAGGGCGTATAAACGAGTTAGGCTAGGCTCGTCCCAACGAGCGGATGAGATAGAACGTCTGTTCATCGAAGTCGCGAGTTGTGGACAGTAACGCAGCATAACGAAGTTTAGACGACCTTAAAATTAGCCTTTTAAACCGCCTATGGACAGATTCTTCATCATAGGTCCTGCCATAAATCCAAAAAGAATAAATACGGGAATCATACTCATGATTAAGCCGGAATAATAAACGGGAGTACCGACACGGTCAACCGTTTCTTTAAGTTGGTAAAGACCGGTTGCTACGGTTGGCGTTGAGGGCATGTACATAAGGAACTGCATATATTCGTTCCAATATCCGATTAAGGCGGATACCATAAGCGCGGAAATTGCAGGCATTGCTTGCGGTAGCATAACTCTTGCAAACGCCGTAAAGTTTCCGCCACCGTCGATAAATACCGCTTCGGCGTAGTCCCAAGAAATACCCTTAAATATTCCGTAATAAATAAGGAAGTTACTGCTAAATCCTCCTACACCCGTGACGATAACGAACAGCGGACCCGTGTCGTAAATGTTGAGCAAGTCAACGAGTTTATAGAACGCGCCCATCGTACCCATGATAGGTAAGGTAAGCGTGAATATGATAAGGGTATAAAAAGGTTCTCTTCCCTTAAATCTATATTTCGCAAAGATATAGCCTACCATAACGGGCCAGAATAAACACCAAGTTTCCGCAATGATTATAAACCAAATGCTGTTTATAAACATGCCTATCATGTTTACGCCGTCTTTTTCCATAACCCTAAAAGCGTCGGCGTAGTTTGCAAAGTGCAAATTATCGGGAAGGGCAAACGCACCTTCTTGTATTTGCGCGATAATTAAACTGCTCTTTTCAAAGAGCGATTGAACGAGTAGCCACAATAGCGGGAACAAAAGGCTTATTGCGTAAAGCGCAAACACGATAAATACCACTATGTGAACGACTTTTTCACCGCCCGTTTTCTTCATGAAGATAAAAGTGTTTTCTTTAACTTTCTTTTTAGTTTTCATTTTCTTTTATCCCCCTATTAATATTCTACCTGTGGAACTAAATCCAAAAGTTTTCTAATTGCAAGTATAATCGGAACGGCGACCACGGTAAGCATAAGTCCTGCAGCCGAAACGAGATTGTAGTTGGTATCGTTTAGTGTACCGTTCATATAAACCTTTTGGAATATCCAATAACTTATAGTGGTAGTGCCCATAGTGTAAGAGTCTAAACCAAAGAGTAGTAGCGGTCCACTTGAACTTAAAAATCCCGTACACGTTAATATAAGCAATGTGGAAAGGGTTGGCCATATAAGCGGAAGTATTAAATTAAAGAATTCTCTTAAAGGCTTAACACCGTCAAGACGTGCCGCTTCTAAAACTTCAATCGGGATACGGTTCATTGCACCGCAAAGAAGGAGCATGTGACCGCATACGCACGTCCATATAACGTAACCTATAACCGCGCCCGTTGCAGTTTCGGGGTTACCTAGAAGTTCGGGCATTGTAACGTCGAAAACTTTCAAAACTTCCGCAAGCGGACCGGTAGGCGCAATTACTGCGATATAAATGTTGATAAGCGCTACCCCCGATATTATTGCTGGAAAATAGAAAACGTAACGGAAAAATTTATAGCCCCAAATCTGTTTATACAAGAAATAACAAACGAAAAGTTGTATAGGGTATTTAACGAATATTTCCACCAAAAAGTATTTGACCGTATTGCCAAACGCAACCGCAAGCGAATCGCGCCCAAGTGCAGGCGGTGGATAGAAAATGCTTTCCCATACGTCTTTAAAGTTTTGGAAAGTCCATTCTCCTGTCGTAACGTCCTGAAAAGCACCTACGAACGAACTGAAGTTAACGTACCAGTAGAATACTATCCACGAAATAATCGGAATAGCAAGCCACCCCCATACGAACAACAGTTGATTGCGGCGATAGGTGTTTTTCAACTTTTTTGCCTTAATCTCTGCCATTTTCATTCTCCTTTACCTTTTGTGGTTTATCTATATAAAACTGTGAAAAGTTTTGTTTGCTCCAAAGCCCGTAGCCCATCCAACCTGCCCTGCCAAATCTATCGGTATAATACACGAAAGAACCGTACGGCGTAAACGCGTCTTCTTTAGCGTCTAGTGCGGATATCGGTATCACTTGAACGTGAAAGTAATATCGCTCGCTCTTATCGTCGGATAGGTGAACTTTTTTAACGTCCCTTACTCCGTCGGGTATAGGTCTACTTTTGGGCGAGCCGTCGTTTAGATAAAACTGACCTTTGGGGTTACGCTCTCCCATAAATCCGCTTATATATCCGTAATACTCCGACTGGTTAAATACGTTACCGCCTATATACGTTTCGGTATAACTGATAACTTCACTGCCGTCCGAGCGGTAAACCCTATGCACTCCGCCTACAAACTCTTCTCGCTCAATCATATCGTCAAATATCGTATATCCGATATAAATATTTTTATAATCCGTTATCATTTTGCACGAGAATTTTGCCTCTTTCGGGTAAAACTCCATAGTGTCGTAATTTCTTAAAACAGAAAGTGATTTAGCGTTATTCCAAACGCTGTCCGCGTTAGCGATATAATCAAGACTTTTGTCAGATAAAATCTCTTCTTCTTTAAGTGACGTACAATAGACTTCCGCCTTTTCTTTTATAAAGTCTTGATATTTTTCAATCTGCTCTTTGACCGTTTGGGCAATAGAATTTACCTTTCTTATTACCGACGGGGTTTTGGCATTTTTTAGCGCGGCGTTCAGCGCGTCTAAAACACCGTCTTTTATCCCCGCCCCAAGAACAAACTGCAAATAATATATATCTCCGCCCGTGGTATACCATACCATTGCGTCGCTATCGTCCCACCCTTTTTTTATCAAGCGGAAATATTCTCTAATTTCTTTAGCGCACTCTTTGTAAACGACTTTGCAATATTTATCTAGAAGTTCGTCTACGTCAAGATCAGGGTTCCACATAAGTTTGTTGATTGCCCAAGTATACGCTTGGTTTAAGTCGTAAAACTTGCGCGCTGAGTTTTGTGCCGAACTGAGATTTTCTAAATACGAACAATCTACTTTTCCTTCAACTAGCACTTGATAAACGCCGATAGACTTAAACCACAAAAGATTTTGTTTAACGACGTCTAAAATCGGTCTTGAATATATAGTTCCGCGGAAACTGTTCCAGTAGGCATATATTCCAAGTCTATTCGTCTTTTTTGACCATTTTTTTATATTGTCGCGAATACGGGCGTTACTGTTATCGGCAGTATCGGTATACGCGTATTTTTCGTTAGTGGTTATAGGCGCGAGCATAACGCGCACTCTCGAATCAATTTCAATATCGGGCGCAATTTCGCTATAGGTATACGCAAACACGATAAGTTCGGTATTCGGTCTAAGTTCGTTTGCCCGTTGCATTACCCTATTAAGAAAATTGAAATACACGGTCGACTTATAACTATCGTCGCTAGGATAAACGGTCGTACCGTCGTCGGCAGTGAACGGCTGTTCGCTTAACGCAACTCCGTCTTGCACGACGTAAAAATAAGGATTGTCGGGCATAACCCAAATAACTTCGTCTTTAGGGTTAAGTCTGTTTTTAAGATCGACTAGCCTTTGCGCAAATACTTCCGCCACGTCGGGGTTATAGTAGTTCATAAAACTGTCGTGTCCACCGAGCGCTTTCATTGCCGTGCCGTCAGGCGCGGTCATAAAATATTCGGGGTGGCTATCAATCAAGTCGTCGATATTATTTATTTCACCGCAGTGCAGTGCCGAGCCAAAAAGATGATAATCTCTCCAACCTTCTATAAAACGGTGAGATATTGAGTTGCCCTTATTGAGACTTATAAACTCTGCCGTTCCATCGTCACGGTGAGATTCGCCTTCCGTACCAGTACCGCATAAGTTCCAAGAACGAACTGCAAACGGGCTACTCTCAATATAACTTCCCGACTTTATTTCAAAATCCAAAGACGGGATATATTCAACCTGTTCTTCTATTGCACCGCGACTAAATACTACGTCGAGATTTCTTTCCAACAAATCCATTGCACCGTAATATACCGCGGTTGGAGTTTGCCCGACGACGAAAGCCAAACCATCCGCAACGTCCACGATAAAAGCGTCGTGACCGACTACTTTGCCGAGAATAAATACGATTCCGATAGCCGACGAATTTACCATATCGCAATATTCGGTTTTAAGGGCTGCGCCGGTAACCTTTAAAACGAGCGCGGAAAACTTTTCCGCAACTGATGAAAGCGCAGTTTTTTCGGATTTTCTTATATAAATTTTCCCGACGGGGTTTCCGTTTTTTACAATATGCATTTTTCGTACCTTTTTAATTTTGCCTATCTTTCCTTAAACGGAGCGGTATAAAAATCTTTAAATCAGCAAGTTTTTTTGCTTAAAACGTACCGATTTACTATATAATGTTATATTTTAATATAATACCCAAATTTTGCCCAAAATAAAATATTTGCGCATTATCGTATTCTAATTATAACACACGACGGTATTCGTGTAAATACATAAAATAAACCTATAATTGCAAAAAACGCACCTTTTTGGATTGACACAGGGACGAATTTTACATATAATATAAAGTGAATTGAATGAAATTTTTACAGGTGCGTTTAATGAAAAATCATCAAATTTATTCCACGAATAGTCGTATGGATATTTCGGCGGTCAGTCTTATATCTGCTTACAACACACACGTTTACGGATATTATAAAAACTTACTGCTCAGAGAAAAAACCGACATGCATTGTCTTATTATTTCCCTGCGCGGTACGGCTAAAATAGAACTTAGGAATAATGAAGAAGTCGTTATTCCTGAAAAAGGTGTGTTTTTTGGTAGGCTGTCTTCAATGCACGCCTTAATAAGCGATTGCGCGCACTGGCACTTCGTATGCTTTTGGTTTATTCCGCACAATATCGGCTTGCCGATTAACCAGTCTTTTTATATTAAAAGTTTAAGAATTGAAAAAGAAGACGAGAGCGCAAACAAGATCATAAGGCTACTGCAAATGAATCTTGACCACAAGACTAAATACGCAAACTCTTATTTTTGTTATAGACTTTTAGAATACCTTGAAAACATTAACCCGATTATACAAAAAAGCACCGAACTTACCGATAAAATCATCAATCACATCAATAATCACATAGAAGAAGAATTGCGCGTTAAAGACATTGCTCAAACCTTCCATTACAGTGAAAAACATATACGTTCGCTGTTCAACAGCACTCTGCACGTTAGCCCCAAACAGTACGTTATAAAGGTTAAACTGGAAAACATTTGCCACCTTTTATTAAACTCCGACCTGTCTTTACAAGAACTTGCGGAAAAATACTGTTTTGCCTCCGTAAGCCATCTTGTAAACTGCTTTAAAAAAGAATACGGCGTTACGCCTTCCACCTACCGCCAACGCTAATACCTTAACTAAAATTACGCTTAACCCCCCTACTACGCGCTGTAAGAGGGGGGTATCGATATATCCCGACCGATTTTTCATTATTGCAAATACCTAAAAATTTCGCTTAAGTACAAGAAATATCCCCGAAATAAAGAAAATAAAAAATTTTTTATTGCCTTTTATTTTTTTATGTGCTATAATAAAAATAATATAAGGTATAAGGAAAAGGTTAAGATGGAAAATATAGTTATCGATTTAATAAACAGTATTTTTTCCGTCATGAAGTGTCTAAAAAATTAACGCGTGAAATTTAAATGGAGTCTTTTTGACTTCATTTTTTTGTTTGTTAAAAATTTTTTTAATATATGGAGGTTTTACAAATGAAGAACGTGAATTTAATTTACGGAGTCAAGGACAAACCCGGTTTTTGGAAAACTATCGTATTTGCCCTTCAACAAGTGCTCGCGATACTCGCGGCAACTATCGTAGTTCCCTTTATTATTAACGGGAATACCGCTACTTTAGTAGCAAAAGGTGAGGCGACGGTAGTTTCCAACATGTCGCAGTCGGCAGCATTGCTCGGTGCAGGTGCAGGGACGATAGTATATCTACTCTTTACCAAGTTTAGAAGTCCCGTTTTCTTGGGTTCGTCTTTTGCTTTCTTGGGTTCTATGACCGCAGCGTTTGCAGGTGCAACCACCGCGGCTGCAGGGTACCTTGGAATTATAGTTGGCGCTATCTTTGCAGGGCTCGTATACGTAGTTATCGCGCTCGTAATCAAGTTTGCAGGCGTTAACTGGATTGACAAACTTATGCCAGCCGCAGTTATTGGACCGACCGTTGCCGTTATAGGTCTTTCCCTTTCTGGTAACGCCGTTGGCGATTTAACTAAAGGCGCAGTTGCAACTTGCAGTCCTTGGATTGCGCTCCTTTGCGGTTTAGTAACGCTCATTACCGTCGTCATTTGCTCTGTATACGGCAAAAAGATGGTTAAGATTATACCATTTATTATCGGTATACTCGCAGGTTACGTTTTAGCAGCGATCTTCACCGTTATCGGTACGGTTGCAAACGTTCCAGAACTCAAAGTTATCAACTTTGCTCTCTTTGAAAATATGCAGTGGCTTCCTGAATTTACTTTTATTCAAGCGTTTGACGGTGAAATTGCAGACTTTGGCTCGCTTATCGGAACGGTTGCAGTCGCTTATATCCCCGTTGCTTTCGTAGTATTTGCAGAACACCTAGCAGACCACAAGAACATCTCTTCTATTATCGGAACTGACCTTACTAAAGACCCCGGTCTTCACAGAACTCTTCTCGGTGACGGCGTAGGATCAATGGTAGGCGCTATCTTTGGCGGATGCCCCAATACCACTTACGGTGAATCGGTAGGTTGCGTAGCAATATCTGGTAACGCGTCGGTAGTAACCATTTTTGCCGCAGCGGTTATTTGTATTTTGGCGGCTTTCGTTGCTCCGTTCGTAACTTTCCTTGCAACTATCCCCAACTGCGTAATGGGCGGTGTGTGCTTTACTCTTTACGGCTTTATAGCAGTATCGGGCTTAAAGATGATACAAAAAGTAGACCTTAACGAAAACGGCAATCTCTTTACCGTATCCGTTATCTTAATTGCAGGCGTAGGCGGTCTCGTATTAAATATCGGTAAGGTTACCTTAACGGCTGTTGCTTGTGCACTTATACTCGGTATCGTAGTCAACTTAATCACCGCAAAAGGTACTAAAAAAGCAGACTGCGCAGACGGTTGCGCCGATTGTTCTGAATCGGACGTTTGCGTTAAAGAAACTGAAGAAAAATAATTAATTATAGGCAATACAATGGAAAATTACAAGAACGTACACATTTTAGATCATCCGCTCATTAGGCATAAACTCGCAATTATCCGCAACAAAGATACGGACACCAAGCAGTTTAGAGAAATAGTAAAAGAACTCGCCACCCTTATGGCATACGAAAGTTTTAAGGACGTACCAACTCAAGAAATCACGGTGGAAACCCCGCTTGAAACGACCAAACAAACGGTAGTTAAAGAAAACTCCATTGCTATCGTCCCTATCTTGCGCGCAGGGCTCGGAATGGTTGACGGTATACTCTCGCTCTTCCCCGCCGCTAAAGTCGGCCATATCGGCTTATATCGCGACGAAGAAACGTTAGAACCGCAAGAGTATTACTGCAAACTTCCTACTAATATTGAAGAGAAAGTAGTAATGGTCGTTGATCCTATGCTTGCGACGGGCGGAAGCGCATGCGACGCTATTAAGATGCTTAAAAAGCGCGGTTGTAAAAAAATTAAATTGATGTCGATTATAGCCGCGCCCGAAGGTGTAGACAAAGTGGCGCTCGCCCACCCCGACGTGGAAATTTTCGTTTCTACGCTCGACCGTTGTTTGAACGAACACGGATATATCTTACCTGGGTTAGGTGACGCAGGCGACAGAATTTTCGGTACTAAATAATCAAATTATAAGTTAAAAGGCGTGTGTAGAAAAAACTACACACGCCTTTATTTTTATATCGTTTTTATTAAGTTTTTACGCCGTAAATTATAATTTATTTCTCTGAATCTTACCGCTTATGGTCTTGGGTAGTTCGTCACGGAATACTACTACTCTCGGATACTTATACGGTGCGGTATGATCTTTGACGTATTTTTGAATTTCTTTCTTTAACTCTTCACTGGGTACAGTTCCTTTGGTTAAAACTATGCTTGCCTTTACGACCTGTCCGCGCACTTCGTCGGGAACTGCGGATACACCGCACTCCAAAACGTACGGAAGTTCCATTATAACGCTTTCTATTTCAAACGGTCCGATACGGTAGCCCGACGATTTTATAACGTCGTCCACTCGCCCAACGTACCAGAAATACCCGTCTTCGTCACGCCACGCGGTATCGCCCGTATGATAGAGCCCGTCGTGCCATGCCTCATTGGTCTTAACGTCGTCAAGATAATATTCTTTAAATAGTCCGCAAGGAACTTGCTTGTCGGTATGAATTACGATTTCACCTACTTCACCTGCTGCAACCGATTTGCCTTCCGCATCAACTATATCGATATCGAACTGCGGACTTGCCTTACCCATTGCGCCAACCTTGGGCGTAGTGCCGTAAAGGTTTGCGATTGCAAGCGTGGTTTCGGTCTGACCGAAGCCTTCCATTATTTCCAAACCCGTAGCCGCTTTGAACTGGTTAAATACTTCAGGGTTAAGCGCTTCTCCAGCAGTCGTCATGTGGTGGATTGAAGAAAGTTCAAACTTGGAAAGGTCGCCCCTTATAAGCATTCTGAGCATTGTGGGCGGAGCGCAGAAAGTAGTGATGTTGTACTGCGCAAACATAGGCAATATGTCGTTTTCGTCAAACTTATCGAAGTCGTAGACGAAAACCGCGCCTTCACAAAGCCATTGACCGTATAATTTGCCCCAAAGCGACTTACCCCAGCCCGTATCGGATATGGTAAGGTGCAATCCATCTCTTTCACAACAATGCCAATATTTAGCCGTTACGAAATGCCCTAAAGCATAAGTATGTTTATGCGCAGCCATTTTGGGGTTGCCGGTCGTTCCCGACGTAAAGAACATAAGCGCGGTTTCTTCTCCGCTCGAACAGTCTTCTGGACGTTCAAATTTACTCGAGAAAAGGGTATATTCTTTATCGAAGTCGTGCCAGCCGTCTTTGCTATCGCCTACCATAACGAGTTTTTCTACCTGCGGACACTTTTTAGCAGCGCTTTCAGCAAACTGGTAAGTATCGCCGTCCGCCGTACAAACGATTACCTTTACGCCTGCGGAATTATATCTGTACTCAAAGTCGTGCTCTTTAAGTTGGTTGGTTGCAGGAATTGCTATCGCACCGATTTTATGGAGCGCAACCATACAGAACCAGAACTGATAATGGCGTTTTAATACGAGCATAACCTTGTCACCTCGCTTTACGCCGAGCGAAGTAAAGTAGTTTGCTACTTGGTTAGACGCTTTTTTCATATCCTTAAAGGTAAATCTGCGTTCGGTCTTATATTTATCAAGGTGTAACATTGCAAGTTTTTCAGGGTACTTATTTGCAATGCCGTCGACTATATCAAAACCAAAGTTGAAAGAATCGGTGTTTTTGAAATTAATTTCTTTAAGTACGCCGTTTTCGTCTTCAGTAGTTTCAACGAATTTTTCACATACGAGTTTTTCACTCTTCTTTGCCGCCATAACGCTCTTTCTTACAACCGTTTCTTCGGTGTCGTCACCCGACATAACTACGGCGCAGAATACGCAGTCCTTACCGTCAACGGCTATCATACCGTGCGGAATAGACGAGTTATAATAGATGCTGTCGCCTTCACTTAAAACTTCGGTGTGTTCACCGACTTGAACTTTAAGTTTTCCGCTCAAAATCAAGTCGAATTCTTGACCGCTGTGCGTGGTTAAGTGAATAGGCTTGTTTTGTTGAGATGCCGAATATTCGTATTTAACGTAATAAGGCTCTGCCAACTTATCCTTAAACTTGGGCGCAAGATTTGCAATGTCTATGCCGTCTTCTTTCGCAGTGCCCTGTCCTTGACCTTTTCTAGTAACGGTATAGGTTGAAAGTTTTGCAGAACTACCTTCTAAAAGGTCGGTCATGTCTACGCCGAACGCTAAAGCGCATTTGTGTATAAAAGAAAATGGAATATCTACTTTTCCGCTCTCGTAAGACAAATAAGTGCTTTCATTAACGTCGGTTTTTTCAGTCATGTCGGATACGGAAAAACCCATAATTTCACGCAACTCTTTAATTCTCGTTGCGATCTCCGATAACTGATTTAAAGTATTGTTGGTATTCATTGTAGTATACCTCCTTAAAAAATATCTAAAAATAAAAATTCGTCTCAAGAAATCTTGAGACGAATGTTTTCACATACGCGGTACCACTCAAATTGCAGATATTTCTGCCACCTTCAGAGTCCATCAACTCCTATGCTTTTACGCAGCAATCACGAAAAGTGCCTACTAAGGTTACCCCTTTGGGACTTTCAGCTCGGAAGTGATAAGATTATCCGTTCGTTTTATCGGGATTACACCGTCCCCGACTCTCTGTAAAAACTAGTTCAGACTCCGTCTTCGTCATAGCTTTTATATTTAATTTTGCAAAAAGTTTAACACTTACGAAAAATTATGTCAAGCGTTTTTTGGGGTTGTTTAAAATTTTTTCAATTTTTTTATCAACCGAAAATACCTATACCGCTAAAAATTTTTCTAATCTATTTTGTCTATATTGTTAGAAAGTGCTTGATTCGGCGTATCGCCAACCGATTTTTTACCGTTGGTTTTTAGTTCGGTTATAACCATACCCGAGAGCGCAAACAGTGCGATAACGTTAGGCAATACCATTAGATAGTTGAAGAAGTCGTTAAAGTTCCAAACCAAATCACTGCCCAGGAACGCACCTATGAACACGAAGATAAGTGCAAGTATCGAATAAATAACCGACGACTTTTTGCCGAAAAGATATTCAAAGTTTATTCTACCGAATAAGTTCCAACTGATAATAGTTGAGAACGCAAAGAACGTCAAACAAATTGCAACGAATATCGCGCCGACGAGCGAGCCGACGTTACTACTGTCAAAAAGGGTTGCTATCGCCGTTTGTACCATAGTATTTTTGTCTGCAGTAGCAATCATTTGTGGATTTTTAACGTAAAGACAAGTAATTACTATAAGTGCAGTCATGGTAAGTACTACGAAAGTATCGATAAACACGCTAACTATTGCCGCCGTGCCTTGTTCGTGCGCAGTCTTAACGTTTGCTTGTGCGTGTGCATGCGGAGTCGAACCCATACCTGCTTCGTTAGAAAATAAGCCACGTTGCGCACCTTTACTTATCGCCTGCTTTAACGCGTATCCGATTGAACCGCCTATAATAGCCTGCGGTTGAAATGCATACTTAATGATATACCAAAAAGCAGTTGGAACTGCCGTGATATTAAACGCTAAAATAATAATTCCACCGACTAAATACACTACCGCCATAATCGGCACGATTTTTTCCGAGAAAGACGCTATTCGCTTTGCACCGCCGATAATGATAATACCAGTGATTATTGCAAGAACGGCACCTACTATCCAACCCCATTGAGTGTATTCGTAATTACCGACGCTTGCAACGGCCGAACTTATAGAGTTAGACTGAACCATTGCGCCTACAAAACCTAGACAAATAATAGCCGCCACTGCAAAAAAACCTGCTAAAAATTTACCAAACTTACCCTTAAAAGCCGTCCTTATATAATATACTGGACCACCTGAAACAGTACCGTCTTCGTTTACCTTTCTAGTCTTTTGCGCAAGCACTGCTTCCGCATAAATTGTAGCCATACCCAAAAAAGCGATTATCCACATCCAAAAGATAGCGCCCGGTCCGCCGACTAAAATCGCACCGCACGCACCGATAATATTACCAGTACCAACCTGTGCGGCAATAGCGGTAGCAACCGCTTGGAACGAACTCATACCGCTCTTGTGCTTGTCGCCTTTAAGTTTCATCCCACCAAAGACCTTTTTCAGTCCTTGCCCAAAACAACGGACTTGCACGAAACGGGTGCGAATAGTAAAGAATAGACCAACGCCTACCAAGAGAATAACGAGTATCCAGTCTGCAAGATAAGTGTTAACCGTACCTATGGCATTTTCAAGCCACGCTAAAAATTGTTGCATAAAATTTCTCCTTTGCAATTTTTTACCAAACAAAAAAAGTCATTCCGTAAACGAAACAACTTTATAAAACGAATTTGATAAATAAGTTTTTAAGCCGTTCCGTCCTTTTGCCTGAGAGATTCGGGGCGCACCCCTTGCACCTTCGGCACTCTTAAAATTAAGAGATTCTCCGGAATTTCTCCGCTTGCAGTCTTGATAAATCCTGCAAACATCATTGAAAATATAGCGTAAGTATAGCACTTTTTTAACGTATTGTCAACGATTATATACGCGTTTTACAGGTTTTTGATAAATTTTAAACCTTTAAGCGCCTACGTTTTGCAAAATTAAAATAATCGTCTAGGTTATCAATCAAATATTTTTGAGCGTTTATAGATAGCAATTTTATCGTTTTCGTACCGAAACGGGTTTTATATTTTCCTATGGTAACACCTATTTCTTCACCTTTTTCGGTTGGAATACTATAGTAAAACTTACCGCCTTTTGTCGGCTCGCTTAATAACCCTAAAGACGCTAACCATTTAAAAAAGAAACCGTATTCTATCCCGCGCATAAACTCTCTATCGACAAGTTTTTTTAGTCTACGACAAAATTCCGCGGTACTAATAGGCTCTTCGGAATACTCAAAACGCGTGCGCGTTTCTTGGTCTATATAAAACTTTTTTCTCCTTGCTCTTTGCCTTTTTATTATCGCTTTATTTTCATTTTCTATAACAACGTCCAAAATCTCGGAAAGATAGATTAAACTTTCTCTAATCTTTTCGTCTTTTACTATATCCGTTTGTGGAATAATTTCTCCCGTTATCAGATTTACGCCTTCTATTAGACTATCTATAATATTTTTCTCTTCCGCAAGTTTTATTATTTCCACTACTCCGACTCCCTTTGTCTTTCTTCTATCAATATAACTTAACAATAACTATTACTGTCTTCTTAACGAAAAAGAACTTGAAAAAACCAAGTTCTTTTATTCATATTTACTAATTATTCACCTTCGAAAAGCGGTGTGGAAAAATACCTTTCCGCAGTGTCGGGGAGAACGGTAACGACCGTCTTTCCCTTTCCTAATTCTTTTGCAAGGCGCTTTGCCGCCGCCACGTTAGTGCCAGAAGATATTCCGCACATTATGCCTTCAAGCCTAGCCAAATCTTTGGACGTTGCAAGCGCTTCTTCATCAGAGATAATACAAATCTTTTCATAGATATCACAGTTTAGAACGGGTGGAATAAGTCCGTCGCCTATACCCATTTGTATGTGCGAGCCGATAGTTCCGTCCGCAAGGATTGCGGCGTTTTCAGGCTCTACCGCCCAAATCTTAATATCGGGGTTTTGCGCCTTTAAAACTTCACCTATTCCCGTAATAGTGCCGCCCGTGCCTATACCCGAACAGAACCCGTGAATAGGTCCTGCAACCTGCTCTAAAATCTCTAGCCCCGTGTGATGACGGTGTACGGTAGGGTTTGTAGGGTTTTCAAACTGTTGCGGAACGTATACGTTAGGATTTTCTTCCGCCATTTTAAGTGCGGTTTTTAAGCATCTGTCAATACAGTCGCCGATATTGCCGTCGTCGTGCATTAAAATCACTTCCGCCCCGTAATGACGGACGAGTTTTCTTCTTTCTTCACTAACCGAGTCTGGCATAATGATAACCGTCTTATATCCTTTTACCGCACCGACGAGTGCCAAACCTATACCTTGATTACCGCTAGTCGGCTCTACGATAATAGTATCTTTGTTGATAAGCCCTTGTTTTTCCGCCGCGCAAATCATATTATAAGCCGTGCGCGTCTTAATAGATCCGCCCACGTTAAGACCTTCTATCTTAACCAAAATTTCCGCGGAGTCAGGTTCTGTCATTTTATTTAATTTTACTATCGGGGTATGACCGATAGCGTCCAAAACGTTTTTATAAATCATAGTAGTAATAGAATACTACATATTGTACTTTTTTGCAACCAAAAGGAAAGCCACTGAGTAAATTTTTACTCGGTGGCTTAAAATTATTCATAATTTAAGTAGTCTTTTCATATACGGGAAATTGCAATTTTTAGTATCGAGCACGATTAAAACGTCCACGCTACCAAATTCGTAATCGGTAAAACTGTCGTTTGACACCATTGCCCCGAACGCCGTATATATACGCAAGAGCGCCGGCATAGTTCGCTTTATCTCTGCAGGATCTAAACTGTCTTTATCGAGTAATTGTATCTGCTGTTTATCCAAAGAATAAAGCCCGTCGTATCCGTCCGAGTGATACGCTGCAAGATACGATAACTCTTTAACCCACTCTTTTTTATCCACGCCGTGAAAACTTGCCGTGCCAACGACGTATCGAACTTGGTTTTCTATTATGTAATTTACTACAAACCTAAGTAGCAAGGTAAGCACGATAGAGTTTCTATACTCGGTCTTTACGACAGCGCGCGAAAGTTCGGCTATTTTTTGACCGCTGTTTTTAAGCACGTCTATATTGAACTCCGTTTCGGTAACGAACGTTTCGCCTTTAGGTAAAAAGTCGGTAGTGATAACGCGATACGTTCCAACTACTTCTCCCGTATCGTTGTCGATACATATAGCAAGGCGCGCGTACTCGTCACACGGAACGAAGTCTATTCCGTCTTCTTTTACGTTATCCGAACGGTACTGAAGTAGCATCTCTTGATATCTAAGTTTTAACGTCTGCAATATTTCGTCTTTAGTCTCTGCAAACTTTACGGTAAATTTTTCCCTATTCATCCACTCTTTCTCCGTAAGTTTAGTATTTCTATTATATCATAACTTTACACGTTTTGCAAGCGATAAAAAATATAAGGGTGGCAAATCAAAATTTGCCACCGTATATATTTGCTTTCGTTATAATTTATGACGGTATCTCGTTATTAATTACATATCTTTTCCAAGTTTTATAAATTCGTCAAAGATATCTTCGCTGTCGTCAGGATAAAAATGCGCGCTACCGTAAAGTGATTCGTAAAGTTCTGGCAAATAACACTCTTTTGTCGGCATATACGTCCACTTATTGTTAGAAAGACATGCAAAAAAGCATATATTATCTGGGAACGCTTGCTTTATTTTTGCGCCAAACTGCGAGAATACTTCGCCCGGCAATGCAAAAATCATAACCTTGCCTATTGAAATAATTTGCATTTTAACCGTGTAATATTTAGTCGTTGAAAAGGTAAAATTGAGCGCTCTTTCCGCCATACACGCATCAAACAATTCTTTGGGAGACGACGCGTCAAGTTTTGCGTTTTCGGGCAATTCCACACTATCAAATACTCTTTTTAACTCTACGATTTCTTGCTCTGTAGGAACTCTGTTTTCATAAATTTTGCTACCGTACGCAACCTTTATATCTCCACTTATTTCCCTTGCGGTATCAATTACCGAAAGTATGCCGTCCGCTACCGCATTACCTAAATAATGGTGACAACTTACGGGGTTATAATCTTTGTCGGTATTATTCACGTCTACTTGATTAATATTACCAGCAGTGCCGTAAAACATTATACTGATAAAATCCGAGCCGTATTTTTCCTTCATTCTAAACGATACTATTGACGACCAGTCACCACTGACTTCAGTCCCGTCAACGCTATCTTGGTGATTTGCAAAAGAATATAATACGCCTAAACTTTTACCTTTTTCGTCTTCAACTAAAAGCATCGGTGCAAAAGGATCGTTATCACCTATCGGCTTAACTATATCTGGATTACCTATCCCGGGATTTGTACGGGATACGCCGTTCTTTAATAAATAGTTTCTACAAAAACTTATGCCTTCTATCTTGGCGATAGCAAGTTTAAGACTTGCATTAACCTTTCTTTGATAAGCACAAATTACCGTATCGGCACACGCGTTATAAAGCCATTCAAGATAAAGTCCGTCTAGTTTTTTATCAGCGCCAGGCTCGTTCATATCCATAGGCCCTGCCGTATGTGAGTGGGTTGCGCTTATCATTAAATTACTTTTTTTAATATCTATATATTTAGATACTTTATTATATACGGCGTCGCAAAGCTCGTCTGAAATTCCACAAGCGTCAACCGCAAGTAATGCCACCGTTTGATTTCCGTCATCAATTACCGCCGCCTTTGCGTAAGTTTTTTCTTTGACGCCATCAACTAATCTTAAGTTAAAATATCCCGATAAACTGTTGCCGAAAAGCGCGGTTATTTCTCTTTCATAAAGTCCGATTTTATACATATTTATATAACTTTCCTATTCCTATTTATTATATTAATGCGTTTTTATTATAACAGTTTTTTCCCCTTTATGCAAGGAAAAACCATATTTGTATTTTTATGTGTTTTCAACTAAATTTTTACTCTCTTTACAATAATTAAGCCTTTAACTTATTAAATTTTGCACGGTAAGCGCGCGGACTTTGCCCCACCCTTTTTTTAAAAGTATAAGTAAAATCGTTGGGATTATAGTACCCGACCTTGAAAGCAACGTCGCTGACCGAGAGATCTGTTTTTTCTAAAAACTGCATTGCCGTTTTCATCTTAAAATCTATTGCGTAATCTATCACGCTCTTGCCGTTTATTTTTTTAAATTCACGACTAATATAACTTTGTGAATAGTGCGTATACTCGCAAATATCCTTTAGCGTAATCGGGCGGTCCACGTTGTCCGCTATAAAATCAATCACTTGATAGTAGGTCTTTTGCCCCGTATTTACTTGATTACCGCACGCGTTTTCACTCAACAGTTTATCTAAAAGTTTTTCAAACATATAAGAAAGCGGAATAATTATCGACTTTGCGGTATTTTTATCCGTGTTCTTTTTTGGATTTAAACAAATTATGCCATACCTGTTTTTATCGTGCTCGATAGGAAAAACGAATTCCGTTACCCCTGCAAAACAAGTGAACGGTCCGCAAAAATCTTCACTTACGCGTTCAAGTAGTTGATCTTGATGCTTTAAGCACGACTGTTTATTATGCTCTTTTATCCGTATACAGCGCTCGTAATTGTGCCCCGAGTAAAGCAACAGTTGTTCGTAACAACCACGGAATACTTTATCAAGATTACACAAAGATACTCCATACCCTAATTGCTTTAAAAAATTAAGATAGTTAATAATATCGTTTACGATAGAATACTTTGTATTAGATTTCATAGTTTTTATACTAATTTTCCCGTATATAATATTGTTTTTTTATATTATACTATATTTATAAATAAAATTCAAGGGAGATATTATGAAAACTGTTAATTTGCGTGCGGATTTATGCGTAATCGGTGGCGGTATGAGCGGTATTTGCGCAGCGGTTGCGGCGGCAAGAAAAAACGTAAAGGTAATTTTAATTCACGATAGAAACGTTTTAGGCGGAAACGCTTCAAGCGAAATCAGAATGTGGCCGCGCGGTGCAAGCAGATATTTTCCGTACCACCGCGAAGGCGGTATTATTGAAGAACTTGCGCTTGATAATATGCATTATAACCCACAAATGAATTACAATCTTTGGGACGCAGTATTATATAATAAGGTTATAGCCGAAAAGAACGTCAAACTTTTGCTCGGAACTACTTGTATAGGCGCTAAAAGTAAGGACGGGAAAATTTTATCCGTTAAGTGCTGGCAACTTACGAGTTATACTACATTTAATATAAAGGCAGACTATTTTGCAGACTGCTCGGGCGACTGCATTTTGGCAGAGTTTACCGACGCGCTTTATATGCAAGGCAGAGAGAGCAAGTCCGAATATCTTGAACCGCACGGCAAAGCGATTGCAGATAAAAAAACTATGGGCAACAGTTGTCTTTTTCAGTTGCGCCAAACCGACCAAACGGTAGAACATCACCCCTTCCCGTTTGAAAAAGCAATAGATAAACAACTTGCAAGGCGCATTAATTTTAACAACTCGGATTATTTTAGCCAAAACTACTGGTGGTTAGAACTTGGCGGAACTAAAGACGCCCTAAAAGATGCGGACGAGATTAACCACGACCTTATATCCCTTGCCTTTTCCACGTATTCGGAAATGGTTAAACAGACGGGTGGAAAAAATGGTTGGACGCTTGACTGGATAGGCTTTTTGGCAGGCAAGCGCGAAACGCGCCGATACGTCGGCGACTACGTATTGACCGAGAACGACCTTTTAGAATCTACGCCGTTTAAGGACGAAATCGCATACGGTGGCTGGGGACTTGACGACCATAACCCCGACGGGTTTTTTGGAACAGAGCCCAACACGTATACTTACCTTAAAAGCCCGTACGCTATACCCTACCGTTCGGTTTATTCTAAAAATATATCCAACCTGTTTTTTGCGGGCAGAAATATAAGCGTAACGCACATGGCACTATCTTCCACGCGCGTAATCGCCACTTGTTCAATTATAGGTCAAGCGGTAGGCAACGCCTGCGCGGTGGCTAAAAAATACGGCGTAACCCCGCGTGAAGTCGGTCAAAAATATCTTGATGAATTACAACAGGAAATTTTAAAAGACGCTTTACTTTTGTTAAAGACCAAACGCAAGAATACCGTTGATTTCGGCACGGTTAGCGAACGCGATTTTGACGACGAGAAAAACGGTAAAATCTTAAACCTAGGAGAA
>JAFTIG010000055.1 GCA_017457015.1 Clostridia bacterium
AAGAAAAGCACCTTTAATTTGGGGAAAGTAAGAGAATTATTAAGGAGACAAAAATATGAATTTTAATCTTATGCACCCTGCGGAACAGATAGTTCTGCTTATAAACAGAGTTTATCAAAAAGGACTTACCACCACTTCGGGCGGTAACCTTTCGATATTAGACAGCGACGGCACGATTTGGATTACCCCGTCAGGAATAGACAAAGGCTCTTTGACGCCTGCAGACATTTGTAAAGTTCTTCCCGACGGTACGGTAATAGGTAAGCATAGACCTTCGGTTGAATTGCCTTTCCATAGGCTTGTGTATCAAACAAGACCAGACGTAAGTGCGGTTTTACACGCGCATCCACCGGCACTAGTCAGTTACAGTTTAATTAGAGAAATACCCGACGTCAACATAATTCACACGCCACATCAAGTTTGCGGAAAGGTGGGTATTGCGCAGTATGAAGTTCCTGGTAGCGATTTGCTTGCGCAGAGAATAGTTGAAGAAATCAAAAAGGGCTATAACGCCGTAATTATGGAAAACCACGGCGTAATAACGTGTGCAGACAGTTTGTTTGAAGCGTTTAAGCGTTTTGAAACGCTTAACTTTGCGGCGTCTATCGGTATCACTGCATCCATACTTGGCAAGGCTCAAGCGCTTAACGACGAGCAAATTCAATTAAACAGTAGAAAAGGACTTACTCAACTCGGCGAATTTATTCCTACTAACTACAGTTCGGAAGAACGTCGTTTGAGAAAGGAGATGTGCGCGCTTATACACAGATCGTACGATCAAGGCTTGTTCACCAGTACGCAAGGAACGTTCTCGGTACGTCTTGATAAAAATTCTTTCCTTATCACTCCTTACGGCGTGGATAGAAAGTATATTGAACCGCAAGATATAGTAAGGATTGAGCACGACTATCGTGAGGCAGGTAAACGCCCGAGCCGTTCGGTGGGTTTGCATAAATTGATTTACGATCAGCATCCTGAAGTAAACGCTATAACCGTTGCTCACCCCAAACACTTGATGGCGTTCGGCGTTACGCACACTCCGATAGACAGCAGAACTATACCTGAATCGTACATTGCAATGCGCGATATAGGCAGAGTTCCGTTTGGAACTAATATCGTAAATCCGCAAAAGATTTCCGATATGATAAGTCCGTCTTCGCCCGTAGTGTTGGTTGATAACGACAGCGTTATAAGTACGGGTAATACGCTTATAAACGCCTTTGACAGACTTGAAGTCGCAGAATTTACCGCAAATACCATTATTCATGCAAAAATGATAGGTAAGATAGTGATGATAAGCGACAGTGAAGTAGAAGATATAAACAAAGCGTTTAACTTAAAATAAATAATAAATAGCACGATAAGTGCAGTAACTTAAAAGGGAGATAAAAATGAAACAAACGATTAAAGATTTAATTAGTATATCGCAATATGCAGGCGACCGTGCCGATTATACTCAAGGCGGTGGCGGTAATACGTCGGTTAAAAATGCTGAAAAGGGTGTAATGCTCATAAAAGCGTCAGGCTACCGTTTGGTAGATATAAACGAGACGACTGCTTTCGTTGCAGTTGATAAGAACAAAATTTACGACTACTATAATAGCGTTGACCTTTCGGTTGAAAAAGATTATGAAAAAGAAAGTGCGGAAGTATCCAAAAGTTCTATCGTTCCGCTTGAAGGCATCGCAACGTTGCGTCCGAGTGTTGAAGTAGGTTTCCACGCAATACTTAAAAAGTACGTTATACATACTCACTCCGTATATGCAAACCTTTTGACTTGCAGTATGGAAGGAGAAGAACTTGCGGAAAAACTTTTTAAAGACAAAGATTTCGGGTTTATTTTCTTACCGTATATTAACCCCGGTTTTGAACTTACTCTCGCTATGAAAAATAAGATTGACGAATACGTAAAGGCTACCGGTAAATATCCAGAAGTTATATTTATGAAAAATCACGGTTTAGTGGTTACGGGCGATTATATCGACAGAGTAAAAGCGGTTAATACCGACGTTAATGAAACGATAAGAAATTATTTCGGTTTGGCAGACGATTTTAGAAGCGTTACATTAGTTCCCACGGAAACGGGCTTTAAGTCGGCAACCAAGATTGTAACCGATTTCGTAAAAGATAATAAACTTGATAAAGCCGTTTTAGATGAAACGCCTTTATATCCCGACCAACTCGTATATTTGAACAATATACTCGGTCACTCGCCTAACACGTTAGTAGTAGACGGCGGAAACGTTTTCTATAACACCGATATTAAACAGGCAACTACTTTAGAAGAAACGCTTGCCGCTTATCTTTTCGTAGTTACGACCGTTAAAAAGGCAAACCTTACAGTTTCAACTATGAACGAAAAAGAAGTATATTTTATCAACAACTGGGAAGCGGAAAAATACCGCCGTTCGGTTAAGTAAGCATTGGTTGGATAATTCTTTTTTATCAAAATAACAAAAATAAGAGTTCGACGTCTTGGTCGAACTCTTTTTACGTTTTTTCGTTTAAATGTATCTGTTTTCTATTTGTCTGATAAATGTAAACATTATATATTAGAAAGTAAAGAAAAATCTCAAAATGCATAAAAATAATATTTATGCAATAAATTTATGCATAAAATAAAATAATTTTCATTAAACAATAAATATTTTCAAAAAATATTCATAAAAATATTTTAAAATGGCTGTTAAATCGTTGACAATATCTTTTATTAGGTATATAATACACCTGAAAATAAACGCGGGCTGATCTCGCACGGAGGCATAATTATGGAAAAGAAAGATATTAAAAAGGTTGTTTTAGCGTATTCGGGTGGTCTTGATACGTCTATTATTATTCCTTGGCTTAAAGAAAATTACAACAACTGCGAAGTAATAGCAGTCGCTGCAAACGTTGGTCAAGCAGACGAACTTGACGGGTTAGAAGAAAAGGCTATTAAAACGGGCGCGTCCAAGTGTTACGTTTTAGACCTTACCGACGATTACGTTGATAACTATATTATTCCTTGCGTTAAGGCAGGGGCTATTTATGAAGAATATCTTCTCGGCACGTCGCATGCACGTCCTTGCATAGCAAAAGCACTTGCGGAAATCGCTATCAAAGAAGGCGCGGACGCTATCGCTCACGGTTGTACGGGTAAAGGTAACGACCAAGTTCGTTTTGAACTTACCTTTAAGCATTTTGTTCCCGATATGAAAATTATCGCTCCGTGGCGTGAATGGGATATTAAATCTCGTGAAGAAGAAATCGATTATGCAGAAGCGCATAACGTACCATTAAAGATAAATAGGGAAACCAACTATTCTAAAGATAAAAACTTGTGGCACTTATCGCACGAAGGTTTGGATTTAGAAGACACGGGCAACGAACCTACTTACGAAAAGAAAGGATTCCTTGAAATGGGCGTTTCGCCTATCGACGCACCCGACAAGCCCACCTACATTGAAATAGATTTTGAACAGGGTGCACCCGTTGCGCTTGACGGAAAGAAAATGAGCGCAAAAAACATAATATTAAAACTCAACGAACTCGGTGGTGCAAACGGTATCGGTATACTTGATATCGTAGAAAACCGTTTAGTCGGCATGAAATGTCGTGGCGTGTACGAAACTCCGGGCGGCGCAATTCTTTACAAGGCGCACAGCGTATTAGAGACACTCTGCCTTGACAAGATAACCATGCACGAAAAACAGAAACTTGCAATCACTTACGGTGAACTCGTTTATAACGGACAGTGGTTTACTCCCTTGCGTGAAGCGCTTGCGGCGTTCGTTGATAAGACGCAGGAAAAAGTAAACGGTAAAGTTCGCTTAAAACTTTACAAAGGCAACATGATCAACGCGGGTGTATGGAGTAAGAACTCTTTATACAGTGAGGAGATTGCAACCTTCGGCGAAAGTGATTACAATCAGAAAGACGCTGATGGATTTATCAATCTTTTCGGACTCCCGATTAAAGTTGCGGCTATGGTTGATAAAGACAACAAATAAGGTTAAAAATACTTCTCGTCCTGCACGGGTTTTTTCCGCGCAGGACAATTTCATTTTTTTAAGGAACGGAGAAAATCGTTATGGCAAAGATGTGGACGGGGCGCACAAGCGGTGTTACCGATAAGATTGCAGATGATTTTAACTCGTCGATAAGTTTCGACAGTAGAATGTATAAGCAGGATATAATCGGCTCGATGGCACACGCGACTATGCTCGGCGCAAAAAACATAATAAGCAAGTCTGAAGCGGATATTTTAATAGACGGATTGCAAGGTATTTTAAGTGATATTGAAAACGGTAAACTTGCCATCGATATGACAGCGGAAGATATACACATGTTCGTTGAACAAGTTCTTACCGAAAGAGTTGGTGAAGTCGGCAAAAAACTTCATACTGCAAGGTCGAGAAACGATCAAGTCGCTTTGGACGTAAGAATGTATCTTCGCGAGCAAGCGGATATTATTATCGGCAAGATAAAAGAACTTGTAATCGCAGTTACTCTTAAAGCGGAAGAACATAAATCGTCCATTATGCCGGGGTATACCCACCTGCAACGCGCCCAGCCTATAACTTTCGGTCATCACCTTATGGCGTATGCAAATATGCTTCTCCGCGATATAGATAGATTTAAGGACGTGAAAAAACGTATAAACGTTTCGCCTATAGGCAGTTGCGCTCTTGCAGGTACGACTTATGAAACGGACAGGCGTTTAGAAGCGGAAATCTTGGGTTTTGACGATATTGCACTAAACAGTATAGACGGTGTTTCTGACAGGGATTTTATCGTGGAATTTTCGTCTGCGTGTAGTATTTTAATGATGCATTTATCCCGTTTTTCCGAAGAGATTATTCTTTGGACTAGTTGGGAATTTAAGTTTGTTGAACTTTCCGACGCGTTCACTACCGGCTCGTCCATAATGCCACAAAAAAAGAACTCCGATATGGCGGAACTCGTACGCGGTAAGACGGGTAGAGTTTTCGGACATTTGATGGCAATACTCACTACTCTTAAAGGTTTACCGCTTGCCTATAATAAAGATATGCAAGAAGATAAAGAAGGCGTATTCGACGCGGTCGATACCGTTAAGATGTGTTTAGACGTATTTGCGCCTATGATCGCAACTATGAAAGTTATTCCTGAAAACATGCTTTCCGCAGCAAAGAAAGGTTTTATTAACGCTACCGACCTTGCAGACTATATGGTTAAAAAAGGTTTACCGTTTAGGAGCGCTTATAAAATAGTTGGTCAAATAGTGGGCGACGCCATTAAAAACGGCAAGGTGCTTGAAGATTTAAGTTTAGAAGAATATAAGTCTTATAGTGAAATTTTTGACGTCGATCTTTACGGGGAAATAAGCCTCAAAACGTGTGTAGAAAAGCGTGTTTCCGAAGGCGGAACTTCACCCGAATCAGCTGCAAAGCAAATAGAATTCGTAAAAGGTAAACTTGAAAATGTATAAAGTGTTTATTGACGGCAGTGCAGGGACTACGGGACTTAAAATCGTAGACAGACTGTCGGAGAGAAAAGATATAGAACTTATTAAATTGACGGAAGAGTTACGCAAAGATCTAACGGCTAGAAAGGACGCACTAAATTCCGCAGACGTGGCGTTTTTATGCTTACCAGACGCCGCGGCGATCGAGGCGGTGTCTTTAATTGAAAACGAAAAAGTCAAAGTTATAGACACATCGACGGCGCATAGAGTAAACCCTGCGTGGGAGTACGGTTTTCCTGAACTAAACGGTAGGCGCGAGCGTATTGCTAATTCAAAAAGGATTGCAAACCCCGGTTGTCATGCAAGCGGATTTATTGCTCTAATCGAACCGCTTATTACCAACGGGATTTTGGATAAAAACGCTTATCTTACGGCTTTTTCTATTACGGGATACAGTGGCGGTGGAAAGAAAATGATTGCCGAGTACCAAAGCACAGAACGCCCCGAGTTATTTGACGCACCGCGTCAGTACGGGCTCGGTCAAACCCACAAACACTTGCCTGAAATGAAGGCGGTATGCGGTATAGAAAACGCGCCTTGTTTCTGTCCTATCGTCGCTGATTACGACAGGGGTATGGAAGTGACCGTACCGCTTTTTGCAAAAGATATTAAGGGCGGAATAAACGCCGTAAAAGACTTGTATAAGAGTATTTATTCTGGAGAAATCGTCAAATACGTTGACGGTGCGGACGAAAGCGGGTTTTTATCGGCAAACAAAATGCGTGGAAAAGACGGCATGGAGATTTCCGTCTACGGCACAGACGAGCGTGTAATACTCGTATCGAGATTTGATAATCTTGGTAAAGGCGCGTCGGGTGCGGCTATACAAAATATGAATATACTTTTGGGTTGTGACGAGAAGTCAGGACTCGTGTTATAAACGAAGGAGAAAGATTTATGAAATTTATTCAAGGCGGTGTATGTGCCGCAAAAGGTTTTACTGCAAACGGAGTACATTGCGGAATTCGCCATAATCGTACAAAACGTGATTTGGCGTTAATTTTTAGTGAAGTTCCTGCAACGGCTGCTGCTACTTATACTACAAATCTCGTTAAGGGTGCCCCCCTTCTCGTTACTAAGAAACATTTGGAAAACGGTGTAGCGCAGGCTATTATCTGCAATAGCGGAAACGCTAATACTTGCAACGCCGACGGTAAAGAAATTGCAGAAAAGATGAGCGTTTTAGTTGCCGAACGTCTTCCCGTAAAGGCAGAAGACGTGGTGGTAGCATCCACTGGCGTTATCGGACAACCCTTAAATATTGAGCCTATAAAAAACGGAATGCAAGAACTCGTTAAAGGGCTTTCATTAGACGGTGGGCTCAATGCGGCAGAAGCGATTATGACTACCGACCTTGCTGTAAAAGAAGTTGCAGTAGAGTTTGAAGTAGGCGGTAAAACTTGCCGTATCGGCGGTATAGCAAAGGGTAGCGGTATGATACACCCAAACATGGCGACTATGCTCGTATTCATAACTACCGACGTCAAGATAAATAAAGAAATGTTAAGCGTTGCGCTTCGCTCTGATATTAAAGAAACTTTTAATATGATAAGCATTGACGGCGATACGTCTACTAACGATATGGTTACCGTGCTTGCAAACGGCATGGCGGGAAATGAAGAGATAGTTTCCAAAGGTCAAGACTTTAATGCGTTTATGCAAGCGCTCAATACGGTAAACGTAACGCTTTGCCGTATGATTGCCGGCGACGGAGAAGGTGCGAGTAAACTTTTAGAGTGTTCGGTGGCAGGCGGAAAAACGCTTGAAGACGCTAAAAAAGTTGCTAAAAGCGTGATATGCTCTAGTTTGTTAAAGGCCGCAATGTTTGGCGCAGACGCTAACTGGGGGCGCGTACTTTGTGCAATCGGTTATAGCGGTGCAAACGTGGACGTCGATAAAATAGACGTTGCGTTTAGATCGGTTAAAGGTGCTATTGACGTATGTAAAAACGGCAGTGGTGTAAATTTTTCTGAAGAAAAGGCAAAAGAGATTCTTTTAGAAAAAGAAATCGTGATAGAAGTAAACTTAAACGACGGGGAATACTCGTCTAAAGCGTGGGGTTGCGACCTTACTTACGACTACGTTAAGATTAACGGCGACTACCGCACTTAATAAGGAGAATATAATGGATAAGCATTTTTCTAACGCACAGCGCGCGGAAATATTGACGCAAGCTATGCCTTATATAAAAAATTACAACGGCAAGATATTAGTCGTGAAATACGGCGGTAACGCCATGATAAACCAAACCCTTAAAGAGCAGGTAATGGAAGACATAGTTCTATTACATCTTGTCGGTGTAAAAGTGGTTTTAGTGCACGGTGGCGGACCGGAAATAAACGACCTTATGGCAAAACTCGGCAAAAAGCCCGAGTTTGTAGACGGCTTGAGAGTAACCGATAAGGAAACGATTGATATCGTTCAAATGGTGCTTGCGGGTAAAGTTAACAAATCGCTCGTAAATTTCCTTGAGATGAAAGGCGGTAAAGCAATGGGTATTTCCGGTATGGACGGAAGACTTATCGAAGCAAAGATAAAAGACGAGCGTTTGGGTTACGTCGGCTCTATTACTAATATTAATATAGAGTGTGTAAACGATCTTCTGCATAAAGGGTATATACCCGTAATATCGACTATCGGTTGCGATAAAGAAGGCAACGCTTACAACATAAACGGCGACACGGCGGCTGCAAGAATAGCAGGTGCTCTTAACGCTGAAAGGCTTATTATGATGACCGACATTGCAGGAATTTTAAAAGACAAGGACGACCCAACTACTTTAATTCCTGAAATAACGATAAGCCAAGCAAAAAAACTTATGGAAGACGGTATCGTTCAGGGCGGTATGATTCCCAAAGTAAAATGTTGTATCGACGCAATAGGGCACGGCGTTAAAAACGTCGTCATTATGGACGGTAGAATACCGCACTCTATACTTATGGAAATTCTTACCGACGAAGGTGCGGGCACGATGGTTGTAGAAGGTTAATTATGAGTATTATTGAAAAGGATAAACAGTTCGTCGCGAACACTTACGCGCGTTTTCCCGTCGAGATAAAGAGAGGTAAAGGCTCTATATTGTGCGCGACTGACGGTAAAGAATATATAGATATGGGTTCGGGTATAGGCGTTACTGCGTTCGGGATTGCGGACGACGAGTGGATAAGCGCGGTTACCGAACAACTCGGCAAAGTTCAACACGTTTCTAATTTATATTATACCGAGCCTTGCGCAGACCTTGCCGAATTATTATGCACTCGCACGGGTATGAAAAAAGTTTTCTTTTCAAACTCGGGTGCAGAAGCAAACGAGTGCGCTATCAAAGTGGCTAGAAAATACGCCGCGGATAAAAAGGGTGAAGATTACAACGTGATAATTACCCTTAAAAACAGTTTTCACGGTAGGACTATAACTACTCTCGCGGCTACAGGACAAGACGTTTTTCACGCCAAATTTAAGCCTTTAACGAGTGGTTTCGTTCACGCTACTGCAAACGACGTTGAAAGCGTAAAAAAACTCGTTCAAGAAAATAAGGTTTGCGGTATACTTATAGAGTGCGTACAAGGCGAAGGCGGAGTTATTGCGCTTGATAAAGAGTTCGTAATCGGCATTGAAAAAATTTGTAAAGATAACGATATAGTGTTTATGGTTGACGAAGTTCAGACAGGCAACGGAAGAACTGGTGAACTTTACGCTTATATGAATTACGGAGTTAAGCCTGACGTCATTACCACGGCGAAAGGATTAGGCGGTGGACTACCTATAGGCGCGTGCATTATGAACGAAAAGACTGAAAGCGTTTTGGGATTTGGCGACCACGGCTCTACTTACGGCGGTAATCCCGTATGTGCGGCAGGTGCAATAAGCGTTATTGAAAGAATTGACGATAAATTTTTAAGTGAAGTAAGGGAAAAGAGTAAGTACGTTTTTGATACGCTATGTGGTGCGGACGGCATAGAAAGCGTATCGGGCGCAGGGCTTATGATAGGTATTAAAACCAAAAAGAACGCGAAAGACGTAGTTAACGCTTGTATTGAAAGGGGGGTTATTTGTCTTACTGCAAAAGATAAGGTAAGACTTTTGCCTGCACTCAATATACCTATGGAAACGCTTAAAAAAGCAGTGGAAACTATAAAGGCGGTTTGCGCCGAATAAGGAGAATAAAATGGATTTTAAAGGCAGGAGTTTTCTTAAACTTTTAGATTATACTCCCGAAGAAATAGATTATCTTATAAATTTAGCGATAGACCTTAAAAACAAAAAGAAAAACGGAGAAAAGCATAGATATTGCGAAGGAAAGAATATTGCGCTTGTGTTTGAAAAAACGAGTACCCGTACGCGTTGTAGTTTTGAAGTCGCGGCGTCAGATCTTGGTATGACGGCAGTCTATCTTGATCCGTCCGGTTCGCAAATAGGTAAAAAGGAAAGTATTGCGGATACCGCGCGCGTTTTAGGTAGAATGTTCGACGGTATTGAATATAGGGGTTACGGACAGGAGATCGTTGAAGATCTTGCAAAATATGCGGGCGTTCCCGTTTGGAACGGGCTCACTAACGAGTTTCATCCTACGCAAATACTTGCAGACTTTATGACGATAAAGGAGCACTTTGGCACTTTTAAAGGTAAAAAACTCGTCTATATGGGCGACGCAAGATACAATATGGGTAATTCGCTCATGGTGGGGTGCGCTAAAATGGGTATGCATTTCGTAGCGTGCGCACCTAAAAAATATTTTCCAAATAAAGAATTAGTTGACACTTGCACAAAAATTGCAAAGGATACGGGCGCGGTCTTGGAGTTTATTGAAGATCCTATCACCGCGACCAAAGACGCGGACGTAATTTATACCGACGTTTGGGTATCAATGGGCGAGCCGGATTCTGTATGGAAGGAAAGGATTGAAGAATTATTGCCGTATCAAGTAAATAAAAAGGTAATGGATAACGCTGGCGCACAATGTCGTTTTATGCACTGTTTGCCCGCTTTCCACGATCTTAACACCGTTATCGGTAAGAATATTTTCGACAAGTTTGGTCTTTCGGCTATGGAAGTTACTGACGAAGTTTTTGAAAGTTCTCAATCTATCGTCTTTGACGAAGCGGAAAACCGTATGCATACTATAAAAGCAGTTATGCTCGCAACTTTAAAGTAAATAATAAAATTAAACACAAAAGCCCCCGATTAAACTAAAACGTTAATTCGGGGACTTTTTTCACGGTTTATTTACGCACGTTTTTTCTTATTGATTAAAAGAGTAACGACTATTACTGAAACGGTAATTGTGGCTGTTATAATACAAATTAAAGTGCAAGAAAATTGCCAACTGGTGGCGTCTATTATCGCGCCTATTATAGTTGGTGAAAGTCCTGCAGCATAACCGCCTGCAGCGTTCATTAAGCCGGCGTGTGCGCCCGCGTTTATAAACGGACTCATTTTATATGAAATGACACTAAAAATTATGGTTATAAGCGCTTGGGCGAGTATTAAAAATATGATAATTATTATAAGCGCTAATATCAGATTTACGTCAAATAAGAATATTCTTAAAAAAGCAAAAACAGTAGCGATTATAAGATAAGTTAGCCCTACTTTAATAAAGTTGCCTGATTTTTCGCAGTGGTTTATTGCTAAAATAGGACCTAGCGTTGTCGCTAACGGTGCAAGAACGGAAATTAAAATGCTTATCGAATTTTTTAGTCCGTAATTTTCCGTTATAAGGTTTGGTAACCAGTTAAGCGTTGCATAATAAACACTATGTATAAAAAGGCTAAAAACGAAGGTTACGACGTAAAATAACGCCTTTTTATTTTTCGTTTCAAGTGTGAAAGGTAGAGTTTCTTTTTCCGTTTTAGTATCAGTGTCCGTTTGGGTTTGGTCGCAAGGTCGCTTTATATTTTCACAGAGCCTAACTGCTACGAAAAATATTATTGCAGAAAGAGAAAGTATAATTCCTAAAATAATAAAAGGCAGATACCAACGTCCTATAGAAACGAATAGAGATGACGAACCGTAAGATATTATACCTGCAACAGCCATGCCCACGTTCATTGCGGTGTTTGCTTTAGGGTGCATGTGTGTAGGTAAGTATTTATTGAGAACGGCAAGGCACATACCCCAAACGCCTGCTTGTAAAATGCCGTTTAGAGATAATAGCCACCACAGTTGCCACATACCCGTGACGATCGCAACGAAAACGGTAACTATGCCGGAAAGAAAAATACTTATCGTCATGTACCATTTTATATTTATGTGATCCATAATAAAAAAGAAAATAACTTGCGTGGTTGAATAGGTTATAAAATAATAAGTCATTGCAAGGCTTGTTTCGGCTTTGCTGACGTTAAATACTTGCATAATTTCTACGAGTTCGGCAGTGTAAACGTTCTTACTACCCGTCATCATAATCCACAAGAAAGCACAAGCAAAGATTAAAAAATTATAGCGATGTTTTTCACTCATATAGTTTACCTTTTTTACTATAGTACTGTGGAAGTAATTTTACAACTAAAAAAATCAAAAGTCAATTAAATAATAACGCAAAAAAATACGGCAATAAAAAACGTAAATATAAATTTTAAAATATAGCGATTAAACTCTTGACAAAATTTTCCGATATTGTTATACTAATTTACGCTTTGATTAACTGCCGAAAGGGCAAAGGAAGGTGAAAAGGAAATGTCTATCGTTAGAGTTGGTGAAAACGAAAATATCGACAGCGCATTAAGACGTTTTAAGAGAAAGTGTTCTCGTGACGGAATTATCGGCGATCTTCGTAAGAAAGAACATTACGAAAAACCTTCCGTAAGAAAAAAGAAAAAGTCTGAAGCAGCTAGAAAGAGAAGCATTAAAGGCTAAAAGAAAAGATCTACCGAAGATAACTTCGGTAGATTTTATTTTTAAAGCGCGAAAGAAGTCAAATTTTGTCGAATTAATAAGGAGAAATTATGTTTGAAGACGGAAAGACGTTAAAACAGTATTGTAGAGAAGCCAAAAAGCGTTTAAAATCGGGGTTTTGGCAAAATTATCAAAAAAATTTAACTGAGAAAATAGAAAAGGCTGAGCGCGACGGAGTTTTGGCGTCAAAGGTAAAAGAATATTACGCCGAGCGTATTACTGAAAATCTTAAAAACTACGGTGAAGAACGGGAACTTTTTTATAAAAAGGTCAAAAAACTTTTAGATGAAGAAGGCGAAGTTCCAGATGCTATCGGTAGACTAACTGATACCGAGCATTTCAATACGCTAAATTATGAAGAAAAACAGCGATACACTCTATCGCTTTCGGAAAAATATTTGCAAGCGGTAGAGCGTTATAGAAAAGAAAGCGTTATAAAATACGGTGAATAATGTTCTATAGTTGCAATATTTGAATTTTTTTAGTATACTTAATGCGTAGCGAACAGTTTGCAGAGAATATAAAGTCGTATGATTATCGATATATAAAAAATTTGGAGTTTATTATGAAAGAGCAATTTAAAAAACTAATATTAAGCCGTCAGTCGTGTAGGGACTTTAACGATTTGCCACTCGATAGAAAGACTGTTAAAGAAATTGCGGAACTTGCTATGCTTGCACCTTCTGCATGTAATAGCCAACCGTGGAAAATGTATTTAATTACCGATACTGAAAAAACGTCGGCAGTTGCTGCGGCACTACAAGACAGAGGACATAATATGTTTACGTCAAAAGCCAAAGCGTTTATAGTTATAAGTGAAAAAGACGCAACTCTTAAAGAGAGCGTCTGCACACGCTTTAGAAGTGACCATTTCGTTAAATACGATATAGGGGAACTGACTGCTTACATTACGCTTGCAGCAGAAAGTATGGGCGTTAAGTCGTGTATTATAGGTTGGATAAATCAACAAGCGCTTAAAGATGCAATCGGAATGCCCGACGATGAAATATCTAATATAGTCGTTGCGCTCGGTTATTCAGATTCTCCGCTTCGCGATAAAAAGAGAAAATCAATTGAAGAAATCGTTACGATACTATAAAAAACATATAGATATAAACCGCACTTTTATGGTGTGGTTTTTTTGTCGTATTTTTATTTAGAAGATAATTTTTGAGTCGCTATTTTTGTAATATATAGTGTAAGATACTGACAAAAGGCGGTTATTATACTGCCTTTAATTTTAAAAAATTTATTTATTATGATAACGCGTTTGTATTTTCGGCAAATCCAAGGCTTATAAGTAGGGCGATATTGACGCGTTTCATGGTGGTGGGAGAGAGTTCTCCTATTCGTTCTTTAAGACGACGTTTGTCTAAAGTTCTAATCTGCTCCAAAAGTATTACTGAATCTTTTTGAAGTCCGAATTCGTGAGCGCTCAACTCTATGTGTGTAGGAAGTTTGGCTTTGTTTAATCGACTGGTTACGGCGGCGGCTATTATAGTTGGACTGTATTTGTTTCCCGTATCATTTTGTACTACTAATATAGGGCGAACGCCACCTTGTTCGCTACCGATTACTGGGCTTAAATCGGCATAATATAATTCTCCTCGTTTTATCATAAGGTCTCCGTAGTGTCAAGTAATTCCCATTATCAATTTATGTAATTTTACCGAAAATGGTTAAAATGAATTACTTAGTAACGTTATGATTTTACCCAAAGTAAGGCAATATATACGAAAAAATTTTGCCAGTCAGTAAAATTTTTAACAACTTTTACTATAAACGCATAAAACACTTGAAAATTTCCCGATAAAGTGGTAATATATTTAAGCAATTTATGGCACATAATTTTAATTATAGTTATTTCAATATTTGCAATAAAATTGTTTGATTTATTTTTAAATTCAATATGTATCCTTAGTTAAATGGATATAACAAGCCCCGCCTAACTTTGGGATTTACTCGTGTAAACACGATTTTGGGTAAAAAATAGTACCGAAAGCATGGCTTTTCTACGAGTTTTGGATATGTATTAACACGATGAAGAATTGATGCAGACTAGAACTTGAAAATCAGTGAAAATTGACACAATTGATTACTTAAATTATTCCCAAAAGGCGAAAAAACGTGTCAAAACGCGGAATAGAAAATGGAGCCGTTTTTTGGTCGTAAATGTAGTCAAAAATGGAATAGAAAAGCGGAATAGAAATAAGTAATAAGTAGAGTCAAAAACGATAAAAATTGAATAAAATGTGCTCATAGTTTAACGGATAAAACGATGGCCTCCTAAGGGCTGAGTAGAGTCGGTTTTTGAGTGTCCAAACACTAAAAAATGACTAAAAATAGGGGTTTTTACCCCAAAAATAGGCAATTTTTGATAGTTCGTATATACACGATGGAATCGATATGGAATTATTTGAGTTTCAAAACCGATTTTTTAGCCTTAAAAATGACCTAAATTTTCACCCGAAAATTTGCCCAAAAGCTTGATTTTGGAATTATTTTTGGAATTAAAATAAGGGCTCGATAGAGTAAACATTTAATACATTTCTGCTCATAGTTAAACGGAAATAACGGAGCCCTCCTAAGGCTCAATTCGGGGTTCGATTCCCTGTGGGCAGACCACGAAAACAGCCTTTTTTATAACGAAAAGGCTGTTTTTTGTTGTTCATAACTTTTCTTTCACGTGCAGTAACACATTGCAAATTTTACTGTAAAATGTTATAATAATATAAGTTAACAAAAGCTCAGTTTGGGAGAAATTATTATGATAAATAAGGGGACATTTCGTACGTTTAATAGTTTTGGTTGGCATAAAGGCTTTTATAATGAAACAGATTACACAAAAGAGTTGCTTAAAATTCATTATTCTGATTTTATGACCTATCCTAATGATGAAGAATTTCCA
>JAFTIG010000056.1 GCA_017457015.1 Clostridia bacterium
AATAGTCACGGTAGTTCCACTTGTAGTTGCCGTACAAGCGGTAGTGCCGATTATTGCGCTCGTTACACCGCTAACGGTTACGTTTTGGATTTTAGTTAAATCTACCGTTACTGCAGAGCCGTTTGTTACTACGTATTCGTCTGCGTAAGAAACGGTGTCGTAAGCGTCAACCATTTTAGACGTTGTGTCAAGCGTAACCTTACCGCTACCCCATGCAGAGCCGTTATAGGTTTCACCAAGCATAACCATTGTACCGTTAGAACTAATGGTAGAATTGATTATATTGATGTTACCATCTAATACGTTTGCAAGCACAAAGGACTTTTCTTTCAATGCGGAATCCATCAATACGTTGATCGTACTGTTCTTAATCGTGAACGTTCTACCAGAAAGCACTTTTCTACCCAAAATATAATTAGTAGTTGCTCCACCGGGTACGATAACATCCATCGTTACGTTTTCCATAGTGAAATTACCTAATTCGTCACTCATTGCACCGGTATAAGATTTAACTCTTACGGTAATGTTTTTAAGCACGCCGTCACCTAAACAGCTTGCATACCAACCGGTATAGCAATAAATGTTAGTTACGGTATGACCTAAACCGTTTACGGTCGCACCGGTGTGGAAATATCCAGGTTTAGTAATTTCAGGAGTTTCTTCTAATTCGATATCCTGCGTTACTACTGCATAAGTGTTATTTCTCTGTTTTGAATAGAAGTCTTTAAACGATGCGTTATCGCTGAGTAAATGCGTTGCAAAGATTACTTCAAAAGATATAGTATCGATTACGTCGCCCGAGTCAACGGTGATTTGGATTGCTTTACCTTCGCCGTAAGTATCGGTGGTGATTATAAGAGTTTGGTTATTTTCACCGAGCACCCAAGTTGCGGGCGTATCGTTTACTGCTACGCTCGTGATCGTTGCAGGATCAATATCAACGCTGATCTTGTTGAAGTCTACCGTTACTGTGCCGTCAACGATACCGATATATTCGTCTTGATAGGTTGCGGTAGATTCGGTAACGTCGTCTTTATCTCTCAATATCGACTTGGTAATATTTACGCCAGTTTCGCCCCAAACTGCGCCGTTAAAGGTTTCGCCCGGTTTAACCATCGTACCGTTAAACGTGATAGTGGTGTTTTCAAAGTTAAGCGTACTACCATCGTTTAGGCCGCCGAGGACGTAACTGTTATCGATAAGCGTGTTATCTATCGTCAGGGCGATTACGCAATCCTTAAAGGTCAAATATTTGTTCGCGCCTATGCTACCAAACAACAAGTTGGTGCCGTATTTGCTACCGGGAGCAAAGCCGTTTTTGATAACGATATTTTCAAACGTTACGTCGTTCATTGACCCGCCGAGAATGCTCGAGAAACCTTTTATCTTGTTAAAGGTCAAGTTCTTAATGGTAGCACTCGTTACACTGTTAGCAAATAGTCCGCTCCAGTTATATACGTTTTCACCGCCGATAACGTGGTTTTGACCGTCGATTACTACGTTACAAATGAACGCCGTTTTGAGTTCGTATTCGCTTGCAAGGTTAAAGTCTGCCGTAACTATAGCGTATCTGTTTTGCGTACCGCTTTCCATAAACGATTTCCAACTTGCTTCGTCGCTAATGTAATCGGTTACTACTAAAACGCTAAACTTATAACCAACCGTTGCGGTATGGATTGTAAAGTTAGAAGTATTCCATGCGGTTGAGCCACTTACCGTAACGGTGGTTGCCGTGCTATCGGTGATCTCTAAAATCAAGTTGCCGTAATTTACTTGAGTTACCGTGCCGGTAAATCCGTTAATCTTTGAAAGGTCGAAAGTGATAACTCCGCCAGTGCTCTTAACGTAATCTGCGTTATAAGTAACGTTAGTAGAATAATCTTTTACCGTTACTGCTACGGTGTAAACACCGCTTTCGGTATATAAATCTATGTCGGTCATGCCGAGAACCGCTTTGTTAATATATAAAATATCGCCGTCAACGTTAAAGGTTGTTTCTGCACCACCGATATAGACGCTTTCAATAGCGTTACCGTCGATAACAGGTAAAAATTTAGTTAAATCCACGATGGTTTGAGAACTGCTTGCAACGGGGTTACCGTCGTAAGTGATTTCCGTTATATCGTTTTTATCGGTAATAACTAAATTGTTAACGGTAAAGTTTGCGCCGTATCCGTCAGTACCTATCTTCACTATGGTTGCATTTGCAGTAATCTTAACGTTTTCAAACGTGATTGACTTATATTTGCCGTCGTCAGGCAAGATTTGATAAGACTTATCAACGTGTGCAACGTCCATATTAAAGTCAAAGTTACAGTTTTTGAAAAGAACTTCGGTGCCGTCGTAGTTAACGTTATATAAAAGATAAGTTGCACTGTTAAAGCCGGGGAACTTGGTGTTTATAAAGTTAACGTTTTCAAACGTCATTTCACCAACGAATTTACCGCCGAAAATTGACGTACCAGTCTTGAAGTTAACAAAGTTTACGTTCTTAAAGGTTACTCCGTTTGCGTCGTTACAGAACAAGCCAGAATATTCATATCCGTCATAAATAGTATGACCTAAACCGTCGAACACGAAATCCATTAAGAATCCGCTATCAAACTGCGTGTCGTCAAGTTGAATATCGTTAGCAAGTACGATATATCTACGGTTATTTTGTCTACCGTTAAGTTTTAGCGTAGCAAACAATTCAGAACCGTTAGTTACTACTACGTCTGCAACTACTACGTCGAACGTATAAACGTCGGTTTCGCCGTATACGGCAATGCTTTGAACGTTAATTTCATTATTCGTAAAGGTCAAGATATTTCCCGACTGAACACCGTTTGCGTCTATGCCGTTTACCGTTACTTTCTTAACTTCTCCGCTAAATCCGGGGATCTTATCGACGTCTAAAGTAGTTTTTCCGTCTTTAATCGCGATATAATCCGCACCGTAAGTTACTTTGTTATAATTATAAGTTTGTAAGGGGAGTTCAACAGTTACGTCCGTAAAGTTTGCGCTCTTAACTACGAGAGTAAACGCCGTTGCAGCCGTTACGTTTTGATCAATCGTTATGGTGTTGCCGTTTAAGGTAATGCCGTTAACTGCATTTTTGAGTGAATATTCAGCATCGAAAAGGCTAGTTTCAAACGTTACGGTAGAACCTGCTTTAAGATCGCCGTCTATGCTATAGAATATTTCTTCAATAGCAGAATCGTAATTGCTCATATACGGAATCGCATTATCAATCGTCCAACCTGCATCTTCAAACGCAGATGCGTCTATTTTAGAAAGAAGTTCAGTTACGCTCATGCAATGTACGGTTTTGTTGTTGGTTGCAGTTTCTCTCTTTAACGTAAAGTTACCGTTAAATACCAAATAGGTATTGCGCGTAGTAATTCCGTTACCTTGACTGTAGCTGTACCCGTAACCGTAATAATCAATATCGGGGTTATCCGTTTCAACTACGATAATAACGTTTTCTAATTCACAATCGTTATATTCGCCGCTCATTACGAGTGCTTGTTCTTTAATTTTGTCACTGAACTGACTGCCTGCGCCGATCATCTTTGCAAGAATAAGCACGTTTTCCATATGTCCAGTATAAGAAGAGCCTATTACCCCGCCGTTAGTAGAATCAACTACCATATTAACGATTTGTAAGTTTTTAACCATAGCCGCTTCGTTAGTTTGAGCCATGAAACCGCTATTAGTTGTAAAGTTGGATACGGTATGTCCGCGTCCGTCAAGCGTACCAGACCACCAAGAACCTGACGTTACGAGTGCGCCTTTCAAATTAACGTCTGCCGTTAAAATACTATATCCTACGTAAGAACCGATATTTGCAAACCACGCTTTGTATTCGTCTGCGTTTGAAATAGTGGTTTGATAAATTAATCCGTTAACTACAACGTCAACTCTATCGGTTATAAGAGTATACTCGTTTTCGCCTGCAGGAGCATCCGTCAATGTAAGCGTGTTACCGTCTGCCGCGTGCGATACTACTGCTCCACCCGAAACTACTTTGGTAATTTCTGAAAGTGCTATCGGAAGATTTGCACTGCTAAAATCAATCGCCGTACTACCAGTATTCTTTTTTGTTGCATCGTTTGACGACTGGGTGATAAAATCAGTCTTATAAGTTACCGTTTCTTTGGTTACGTTTACGGTAATGATAACGTCGTATTCGCTACTGCTATCCGCGGTAAACTTTGCCGTAACGGTAGTTGTACCTTGCTTTTTAGCAACGATTTTAGTACCGGAAATTTCTACGATCGAACTATCGGACGAAACGAGCGTTATAGCATTGGAAACTTCTTGTCCGTTAACTATCGCCTTAAATCCGTTGGTTTCAAAGGTATTAACGCCGTCGTCACCGAGTGCGGTTGCCGTAAGCGACAATGCGTTTGCGGCAATACCCGTTTGAATTTCACCCGTTTCTATAACGGTTACGGTAATGGTTTTGGTAACGAGCGTTAAGCCGTTATAAGTAGCGGTTACGGTAACGTCTTGCGAACCGTAATCGAGAGCGGAAACGACGCCGTCTTCGTCTACGCTGATTTTTCCGTTAGTGCCTACTAATTCGTAAGTTACGGTAGCGCGGTCAAAATCCGAGCCACTTAATACCATAGACGCGTCTAGCGGGAAAACACTGCCCTTAACCAAGGTCAAAGTATCGTCTAATGCGTCGAATTCGGGAGTGAGCGTACCGCGGTTTACCGTGATAGCGCAGTCTGCTTTTACAGAGCCTGCGATTGCGGTAACCTTTGCACTACCTATGCCGAGTGCAGTAACTTTTCCGTCAGCCACCGTTATTACCGACGTATCTGACGACGACCATACTATGGTAGCGTCGGTATTCGTTAACGTCGCGGTGAGCGTTACTTCTTCAAAAAGTCCTAGTTCAAGCGTGGTCGCCGAAAGAGATACTTTTGGTGATTTGTCTTCTTGTTCTCCGCAACCAACCGCAAAAAGAGTTAAACATAAGGTTGCCATGAGCGCCAACAGACACGTTAAAAATCTTCTTTTTACCATTTTTTATCCTCCTTATATGATAAAAATAATATTTCTACCGCAAGCCCAAAGGTCAAGCCTTTGGGTTACTATTTGCGGTAAATTTTTTATTAACCTGAAATGAATAAACTTTCGTAAACTTTATCGTAGGTATCGCTACCATAGCAGGTCTTTAAGCGAATTATATCGCTTGCAACGCTTTCGCACATTGCAATCTGTTCACTGGGAAGGAACGTTCCGCCGTAAAGTTTTACGAGCATATATCTTGGTCCAACGGATTCTCTAGCGATTTCATCTTTTGCAAACGCGTAATAATCGGGATCGGCCTGTGCGTATTTTTCGATAAGAGCATACGCAGATTCTATAATTTCTACCTGATTTACGAGATAACGTTTACCCCAGTATTTAGTCTTAAACGAGTTGGTCCAACAAGAACCGTCCCTACCCAAAAGTTTATGGTTGTAAAGTTCGGCTCTCATGTTCCAGTAAGCCTGTTTCATCATGGGCGCAGCGTCGCGATAAAGAGTATCTATATAATGATTTATAAGGGTTGTAACGTCAAGATTTACGTCCCACATAAGTTTAGACCAAAGATATTGCTTTAACGCGTCGAAGTTGGATTGTTGTTGTTGAGAAATTGCCGCTTCAGGGAATACTAGATAAGTGCCCATATTCTTTAAGAAACGGAGCATGTCGGGTGAGTTACCCCAAGTATCGTACGGAACGAGTCTATACTTATCGCAGTAAACGATATCGTAAAGCCACGAGCCGTATTGATCGGTAAGCGCTTGCCAACTTTCAAACGTTTCTTTCATTGCCGCGTTTGCCGAGTCGTTGATCGAAGAAACGAAGTCCGCAGCGATAGGCGCAATGTTTGCAGCGACGTTGTCGTGGAGTTTAACCGAATCGTCGATAGCAACGTAGTTGCCGTTTTCATCCTTTTTAACGGGTGCTTTTTCGGTCTGGTGATAAACTATCATATTGAAAGTTATATCTCTGCCCGGTTGATTTTCATCTATCCACGCTTGAACGGTGTCTGCGACGTCGTTAGTCCAGTGGATTGCCGTTGCAGCGTTAGTTCCGTAATAGTCTTTAGACGCTTTACAGGTATCGCAAGTACACCACTCGTTATAGTCTTGTTGTGCCATTGAAACGAGTTCGTGCTCCAAGTCTTCTTTTAACTTACCTATAATGAAGTCAGACGCAACTTTTACGAGTTCTTGATAAGATTTTTCGTCACCGCCTGCCGTGTAGCAGAGTTGACGTCCGCTATTTGAATACCACTCGGGGTGAGCACTTTTATACGTTTCGGGCGGAACCATACGGAAAGACGAGTGAGAATGAGTATTCTTTACGTAAATATTCGAGTCTCTAATCATTCTCATACGGGTTGCAGCCGTTTCGTTAAGATAAATACCGCCGTAAGAAGTTACTCTGTAATCAAAGTCGGGCACTTCTTTAATTTCAAAGTCAGGAAGTGCAAGATCGGTTACGTTTTTATCGAGCGTATAATATTGATTGTGCAACATTTCATAACCGAAAAGTTCACCGAGTAAATCGTACATACCCCATAAGCATCCCCTTTCTTTACCGGAAATAAATATGGATTTGCCTTTCGTATCAATTTGATAACCCTGTCTACCGAGAGTTTCATAGTCAACGGTTATACCCGATTCTCTTAAAATGGTGGTGTCCCCCATTGAAATATACGTTGCGTCGTCAGAGTAAGTTACGCCTGCGTCCGAAATTACGTCCATCTTAAAGCCTGCCGCTTCGTTCAAGAAATAGTTGAACTCTGCGTACGCCTTGTTAAGATAATTGCCCTTTTGTGCAGGGAGAACAATAACGTAAGGTGAATTACCGCCCTGTATAATTTTGTGAGAAGTAGTACCTACCTTTCTTTCGTGTACAGTACCTTCTACCTTGGGTATAGTGTTGGTGTAAGTCAAATAAGTTCCGTCGGGAGTTAACACTTTATTTGCGTCGCTGTTAGATGAATCGTTACAGCCGATAAGCGAAAACGCAGTTACCGCCGCCATTACGATAGACGCTAATTTAACAAATTTTTTCATAATTAACCCTCCACTACCTTTATCGTATATACTAAATTTTGTACGTTGCCTTCACTGTCACGCGCAGAATAAATAACGTTATAACTACCCGTTTCGGTTGCCATAAAGCCCGTATCATCTCCTGCTGCAAACGTTTCTACTCTACCAGTAGGAAGTATAAGCATTACCGTACACGTTAATCCGCTATCCTTATCGTCTGATACCGACGCGTTCGGGATATGAACTTTACTGCCGACCACAACTTCTGTGGGAAGTTTCGACGCGAGTGTAATGACGGGTTTAGTATCGTCTATTACGTTTACCGTGTAAGTGAAACTTAATCTGTTACCGTAAGAGTCTAATGCGAAATAAGTGATAAAGTAAGTGCCAAACTTGTTGAGTTTTATAGAAATTTTTTCACCGTCGCTAATCTTGTAGCCGTCAAGTTTTTTACCTTGAACGGACGTCATTATGCTTTCCGACGGATTTTCTACCGTAAGTTCAACTTGAACTCTGCCGTCTAAAACGTCTGATACGATTGCTTCGGGAAGTACGTATTCACTGCCGACCTTATATTCTCCACCGTAGTCGTCTACGAAAGAAATTCTCGGTCCAACGTAATCTCTTTGGTCGCTAGTCAACGCGCTACCGTTTATCTTGTTGAGTGCGATAGAGCCTACCGAACCACCCGTAAGATAAAAGGAAACGTAATATTCGTTGCCGATAAATCCACTAAACGGATTACCGTTAAGATCTTTATCAATAGTTACCGTGCTAGATTTTGTAAAGTCGAAAGCCACTTGGTTGGTAACGTCGTCGTAGGTGAGTTCAAATTTTTGGTTTTCATCAAAGGTGGACGCAACGATAAGCGATTTGTCTTTGTCGTTGTTTGCATAGAAATATACTTTGCCGTCTTGCTTTTTGTAAGTGAAGGAAATCTGTACGTTTTTATCGTTATAATCGGTAAGAACGGTAGTAAATTCACTTATGTCGTTAGACGTATTAGTAGCCGTAAATTCCATGACGAACGCCGTTTGATACAAACTGTTTATAAAGTCAAATTCACCGTCACCGCCAGTCATTGCTAAAATCATTGAGTTATAAGTTGCGCTTACCGAGCCACTGCCGACTTCAAAGTATTTACTCATATCGAGCGTCGTGCCGTCTTTTACCTTATATACGGGAATAGACTTGGTGTAATTTGCCGTCTTTCCGTTAATAACTGCTTGATAGATTACGTCTACGGTATCTTTATGATTATTAACAGAAGGAACGAAGTTGCCTTTGTTGACCGTCAAGTTGTTTGAGCCGTATACGACTTTAACGGTCGTATTTACGGGATCGCCCGTGCCGTTGACGTAGTTATACGCTTTTATTTCAGGGAGTTTGTAAGTAAGCCCTTCAATAAAATAGTTCGGAAGTACGGGAATATCAATAAACGTTGCCTTGTCGGTTGCCGTTACGTCGACTGAAAGGGTTTTAGTAACCTTTTGACCAACGAAGTCGGTAACGACGATTTTAACGTCGAGATCACCTATGATAGTAGGACGTACCGCACCGTTTACAACCGCGAGATCCTTACCTGCGTTAACTGCGGTGATTTCCACCTTAACGTCTTTATAGTCGCCGATATAACCGTTTATATCGAGTTCGGGGATAACGAACGCGTCGCCTACCGGAGTAGTCGTGCTTGCATCACCTAATTCAACCGAAAGCCCGTCTATTGCGGAAACGTTAACGGCAGTTAAATCGTACACTTGTACGGTTTTGTTGTTTCTATCGTCGAGCGAAGTATAAACTATACTGTAATTGCCCGCAATAGTAGGAATAAACGTACCGTCGCTTCTAACGCTTTGTTTTATTTTATTGTTTGAATAATAGTTATAGTAAACTTCTGCGTTTACGTCTTCAGCGCCCGTATAGACGTCAAATGCGTCTGCATCAAATACGGGATATTTACTGCCGACGATAGCGGTCGGGAGTTGCGCTTTATCGTATCCGTTTAAGTCAACGTTAACCGTCGGACCGCCGTTATCAATTAGCGCGGTGTTTGATAAATCGTAATCACCGTACTGTTCGATAAATAAATGTGCCGCACCGCTCTGGAATTCTTCAACCCAAATTTCTACGTAAACTTCACCGGTGGTAAAGCCTTCAAAAACGTTAGCGCCGTGGAGCGAACTGTCGTCAAGGTCAACTATCCAGTTAACAGAGCCGTCGGGTACGAAATGAACGTAAGATTTCCATCTGCTCGATATATACGGCATATTGTCTACGGGATCGAAATAGTAAGACAAACACGCAATATCGCCGTTATAGAAGGGGAAGTTTGCACCCGTGCCGTAGTCGTCAGAACACCAGTCTTGAACGCCGTGGCTGTATCCTTTGTAAGTGCCGACGTGGCTTTTTGCCATAGTGTAAGACGCAGGCTCGCCGTTAAGGTTACCAGGGTGGTTTTGAGTTCTGTAACTAACCCTGATTTCGGGGTTATACGCGTCGATTAAGTCCATCCGTATTCTTGCAAAATCCGCCGTGCCCGTAGATGCGGGAGCAGGTCTTAACGTTATAATCGGCTGCATATTGAGTTCGTATAAGTCGATTACTTGACGGAGAACTAATTTATCCGATGCCGAAGTAAAGTTTGTAACTAAACCTTTCGTGCCGTCGGTAATAGTTTCCCAAGTGCCGTACGATGCACTTGCGTCTTCCGCGCCATCTATATAGTAAGCGAGTTCAGACTTGTCTGCCGCCGCCTGGTTTGAATAGTTATTGACGCTGGCGTTTGCAATAAAGATACTTCCGCAAGTAACGCAAACTATCGTGACCAAAGTGAGCAGTTGTAAAAGACTTCTTTTATTTTTTGCCTTTTCAATCATTTACATTTTCTCCTTAATTGTTTTTTGTAAATTTGATTCCGTTAGGGGTGCTACCCCCCCCCTAAAAAAATATTTTCTCCTTTTGGGGAATTTACCCTTTTTATTTTAATCCGCCTATAGTAATATTGCCTAGCAAACGCTTTTGGAATGCGATAAACAATGCTAACAAGGGAATTGCCACTATGATACAACCTGCAAGTTGTGCTGGAGTGGAACTGCTGGACGCGTCGAGCGCGCCCGTAGTATACCAGTATAACCCGAACGCCAACGTCGGATGCGACGGCATAAAAATTAGCGGTGTCTGGAAATCGTTCCAGTAGGATATAAAGTTAAGTAAGATTACCGTAAAAATTGAGCCCTTAACGAACGGGAAAATAATCCTGAGCATTATGCTTAAATTTCCCGCACCGTCAATCTGTGCCGCTTCGGTAAAATCTTTAGGTATTTGCTTAAACGACGCAAAGAATACCAAGAAATATAAACCTTGAACGTGAGTATTCATTACCCAAATACCGAAAATACTGTCGTAGAGATTGAGATTTGTCGCCATTTCTAATTGTGACGGCAACGCACCGACTACGGGTATTATCATTTGTATAATAGCAATGGTATATACTACTTTACAGAACTTAAATTCAAATCTGCCGACTACGTACGCCGCCAAGAGCGACATAAGCATAGCGAGCACAGAACTACCTATTGCGTAAAGCAAGGAGTTCATAATCATTTCGGGTATCTTGACGTATCTAGTACCTTCATTTCCGAGAACGGGTACTACGAAGGTAGGATCGATAAGCGCTTCAGAATCGCCCACGAACATCAACTTATAGTTGTAGAACGTCCACGGATCGGGTTTTGCCCAACCGCCGTTCATAATAAAGTCAAGGTCTTCTCTAAACGACGTTACTATCGCCCAACCGAGCGGGAACAATAAAGATACTACATATAAAAGAAGAACTATTAAACTTATTATGCCTATTACCGAGCAGGTTGCTTTTAAGCCTTCTTTATTTTTGATGATGCTTTTTTTAGTTTTCATTTGCTTGCCCCCTTACTCCGTTTTAGGTCCGAGTTTTTCAAACGCCCATCTTGCAAAAAGCGTTATCGGCGTTGCAACTAACGTGAGCGTAACGCTATACGCTGCAAGGAGCGGTCTTTCTGCTCTCGTACCCGTATTGACCTTCCTAAATAAATGATAGCCTATCGTTCGATACGCTTCATCCGCGCTATTACCATAGAAAGAATACAGACTCAACTGGTTTGTAAACAGCCCTGCGATACTTGTTATTAAGAAGGTCGTTATCGTAGGATAGATAAGCGGTAAGATTATATAAACGAACTCTTGGATAGAGTTAGTTCCGTCAAGTTTAGACGCTTCTATTACCGATTGCTCTATAGTGTTCATTGCACCCGAATACATAAGTATCTGCGTACCAAAGCCTATCCAAATCATAAAGAACAAGATAGCGAACATTTTGGTGTCGGGGTTAGACAGTAATCCCATACCGTTAAATACTCCGGGGAATATTTCGGGGAGTGCGGTTTCTACAAAGTTTCTATACATCGTTACCGTGATAGTTGAAGATAAAATCGACGGTAAGAACAAGAATACTCTAAACGTTTTTGACGCAAACATTTCCTTATAAATATACAATGAGAATATTAACGCCAAAGTAGTTCCAACGCCCACGCTTACCAAGAAGGCAATGCCGGAGTTTTTAAACGCCGTGCCGATTGCCTTATCGAAGCGTATTTCGTTGAACATCATAATAAAGTTGTTGAACCCGTTGCCCTCAAACGCACCGACGTTAGTTTCGGGGTTTATTTCAAACTTTTGGAACGCCATTGCTATTGAGTTAAAGTTTACGCCGATATAAAAGATTCCAAACTGAACGGCGGGCACCAACAATACTAGTAAGCAGAATATTAAATCTTTATTTCTGCGTTGGCTAAATACGTTGTTTTTATTTTTCATTTAAACACCTTAAGTAAAAAATTCGTTAGGTTAGTTTTTGAAAGTTCTGGTCGTCGTCCTTATTTCGTTAAAGATTGTTTCGGGCGAAACACCTGATCTTAAAGCCGTTACGGGATCGGTAGCGTAACTTGATGCAAACGCGTCTAAACTGCTTAAAGCAGTGTAGTTGTTGTAACAGAAGGTACTGTTACTTTGTCCCATAACGCGGTTACTGTTTTCAATAAGAGTTCTGACGCTGTTTCCAAAAGGCGTAACCTTTGAAAGTTGCTCTTCGCTCAACGTATAATTAAATCCTCTAGGAACGTTGGTCGTCATAAAGAAGTCGGCAAGTGCGTCGTTAGTATGGCAGTACTTAACGAAAAGTTCTGCAAGTTTAGCAATATCCGAGCCGGGCGTTACGTTGCCGTTAATTGCGCAGATAGAAGAACCCGTTGCAATGGTGTTTTTACCAAGATGCGTTTCGTCTACCTTGGGACAGGGCATAACGGCAAGATTTCTTTCTTCAAGAGAACTGTTTTTATATCTGCTCTTCATTGAACGGAAGGTATCCGCAGATTCGTGCGTCCAGTAAGTACCTTCAACGAGCATACCTATCGGGTTAGTCTTGCTGTTATATTTACTAGTAAGGAAGGTTGCCTGTGCGCCGGTGTGTGAAGTTGCTTCGTTTACCGCCGCCGATGCGTACCAACCGTTGTCTATAATCTTATCAAAGAAACGGAGTCCGTAAAGAATACCAGCCGAACTGAAGATATCCTGTGCGTTAGACGAACTGATGGTGGTAGGGGCTTTAAACGTTATATTTCCGCTTGCATCCAAACTCTGTACGAGTTTAGTCATAGTTCCGTCAACCTTAATTCTCGCTGCGAGTTCGCTGCCTTCGTAATCGGCTCTAAGCATTGCCATATATTCGGTGGTATAGAAGTTGTACATACCCGACCAAACGATAGGATCAACACCTCTTAATTCCATAGTTTCGCAAAGAAGGAAGAACTCTTCGTACGTTCTGGGAAGACCGTCGTCGTAAGTTCCCGATTCTCCGTCAGGGCCAGTGCCCCTACCTGCGTCGGTAGACTTTTTAGTGAGCTGACCGTTAGTGTCAAAGAACAACGACTTTTCGTTAAAAATGTCTACGTCGTAAGTGATAGTAGAAAATATATCGTAGTGTGGGAGCGCGTAATATTTTTTGCTGTCGCCCGTACCTATACCGTAATATTCTTTAAAGTCTTCACTGAGTTTGCTCTCAATCGTAACTACACCGTCACCCGTTTCGTCACCTTCGCCAACTTCGTAAAGACTGCCTTTAACGACGTGCGTCATATCGTAAAGTTTATTCGTAGCAACCATGTCTAGATAGTTTGAACCGCCAAGGAAATAAATCTGGTTCTTTTCTATCGCCATTTTTTCTGCCGTTGCCGTACCGCTGTTTTTGTGAGCGTCTACCCACACTTGAACGCCGGTGGTGTCTTCGGTAAACTTAACGTCTGCATATTCTTTTTGGAATTTCTCTATGTTCCTATAAAGCCATTCCGTACCAACACCGCCGTTGAAGTTGGAAACGTAAAGTTGTGCCTTGTTTGGGTCGTACTTTTGGTCTTTTACGTGATTACTTTTGGGGCCATCGTCACCACAACCCATCAAGCCGATAGATCCAAAAGCACACACGATTGCAAGAAGCAATACTACAGTTTTCTTGAAAAATTTGTTCATAATTTTTCTCCTTAAAATAATTTTTTATCTATATTAAACGTCTATTTCAACTTCCGCTCTTATCGGAAAATGATCTGACGAGATTTCCTTTATAACTTCGTAAGATATAACCTTAAACTCTTTTGAAAGGAATATATAGTCGAGAGTTATATACGGGTTAAACGAATCGAGCGTAAACTCGTCCGTTTTACCGACCACGTCCGCCACGCTCGTTAACCTTTCATATATCGGCTTTAAGATGTTTGAATGCGGTGTGGAATTAAAATCACCACAAAGCACTACGGGATTTAAGCAAGAATCGATAATCTCGACAAGTTTATCCACCATCCTTTCTTGCTCTAACAAATTCAGTCCGAAATGAGTGCTTATATAATCTACCTTAACTCCTATATCGACGGTCGCTTTAACTATAATTCTGTCTTCGTACCAGTCGTTCTCATCCGCTCTCTTTTCATTATCGAGCGGAGCAGACACGGCAATTTTTTCTACGTTTACGATAGGGTATTTTGATAAAACGGCGTTGCCTATACTGTCACCCCACCTAAATTCCGCACCTAAACCAAACTCAAAATATTTGTGCCCTGATAGCGCCGCCAACTTTTCCGTTTGGTTTTGAAGTTCAGATTTATCGCTCTTTTGATAAAGTTCGTTTGCTCCCGTAATATCGGTAGATGAAATTAGCCTTGCCGTCTTTTCAATATTTACTGGTATTTTATTCCCTTCTTTAAGAGAAAAATCCGCACAGTGACAAACGTTATACGTTCCTATTGTTAATTTCATATTTCGACTTCTCCTATTCTAATAGCGGTCGTTTAACACGCACCTATATATTAATGTATTAATATTCGTATAAAAGACGATAAATTTTCATCGTAATAATTATACCTTTTTTAAAAATGCATTTATAGTAGCATATTTATTAAAATTATGGTAAATTCTTATAGAACTTTAATATACGATACCATGCTAAAAAACTGTAATTTTAAATTTATTATAGCCACCCCCCTATCAAAAGTAAAGATTTTAGCAAAAAACGCTATCTTTCCTTTGGGGAAATTTACTATTAATTGTAAAAAAACAGTCTATTTTTGTTATTATTATGGTAAATTCTTATAAAAAACTACCAACCACTTGACAAATTTTATTATTCAAGTTAAACTTTTATTGTATTAAGGGAGAATAGAAATGAACGATTACAAAAGCGCGCTGGACTTTTCGCAAAGTCAGATTAAAAAACTTTCGTCAATATTAAAAGATTTTTATACGGTCACGGGAATAAAGATCGGTGTTTTCGATGCAAAGGGTGTTGAACTTGCCTTTGCTCCCTACGTCCACTGTGATTTTTGCAAATATATTCACCAGTCTAAAAAAGGCGCGTGCGAGTGTGACAAATGCACCGCAAACTCTTTCAACGAGTGTAAGAAAACTAAAAAGACGTATATATACCGTTGTCACATGGGGCTTACGGAATGTATTTCTCCTATCTATCAATTAAATAATTTAATCGGCTTTATTATGGTCGGGCAGTTTTTTAACGAAAACGTTCCGTTTACGGAGAACTTGATAAACGATATGAAAGCCAAACTCAAAGATTATCATCTTGACGAGAGCAAGGCTTTGGAGTATATTAAGAATATCCCCGTCCTATCCGTTGAAAAAATTAACGCGTCCGTATCTATACTTGAAACTTGCGCAAGTTACATTTATCTCAACAAACTCTTATCCGAGCAATCTTCTTTCATTTCGGATATAAATAAATATATTAAGAACAACATAGAAAGCAATATTACGATAGAAGATTTAAGCCATAACCTTTGCGTATCGCTTATGGATCTTTACCATCTATGCAACAAGTTCTTTAACTGCACCCCAGCCAAATATATTAAAAAGACTCGCCTTAGCACCGCGTGCGAACTTATTTCAGATAACAACATAAGGATTTCCGAAGTAGCGTATAGAGTAGGTATTTGTGACTATAATTATTTTTCAAAAATATTTAGAAAAGAATACGGCATGACGCCGTCCGAATATCGCAAACAACTATCTTCCAGCCCGACTTCTAATAGCGACAATAAGAATTAAAAATAAAAAAACCGAGAGCGGATTTGCTCTCGGTTTTTTTATACGTTATTTATCATAGTTCTTTTCTTGTTTTTATCGACGGTGGAATTTGTCCGTCGGAAAATATATAGTCTACGTCTTTTGCACTGCACAAAGTATGAAAATACGTACTGCCGAATTTGTTGTTGGTCATCAAACATATTCGACGCTTGGACTTTTTTAAAAACGCACGTCGCACTGCCGTTTCTTCTGCCGACGTATCGGTAAAATTTCCATCTTCATCTACCCCTTTACACGACATAAAACATACGTCTATGTTTATCTTGTCTGCAAAATCAGTTGCTTCCGCACCGATACACACCAAAGAATTTTCCATTATAAGCCCGCCCGTACAATACGTCTTAACGTGGTTTGCGCACATTATCTCGGCAGTCTTTATACTGTACGTTACCACCACTATATCTTTAAATTTAGCAAGGTGCTTTGCAAGGTATTGCGCGGTAGAAGAGCCGTCTACAAAAATCGAATCGCCGTCTTTTACGAGTTCTGCCGCTCTACGACATATCTCGCTCTTGGCAATAGCGTCCACCGATTCCCGTATAAATAAAGGCACTTGTTTATTAGTTCCCAATATAGGCTTTGCTCCACCGAATACGCGCTTTAACGCACCTGCCTTTTCCAATTCCGCTAAGTCACGACGAACGGTCGCTTCTGAAACGTATAGTTCTTTAGTCAATGCCCTTACGCTCACCGTACCAAACCTTGCAAGTATATCTAAAATTTGCCTATGTCTTAAATTGTCTGCCATTTTTACGCTCCCCAAACTCAATCAAAATGATTGTTTTAATTGTCGTTATGTTTGAATTTTAACATAAAAATGATTGTTTGTCAATCTTTCCGACGACTATTGACAATCAAATTAAGCGATGTTATAATTTGTCAAAGCTTACGTTTGGAGAATTATAATGAAATGTTTTATTAATGCGGACGGCAGTAGAGAAATCAAAGAGAGCAACCCGTTAACGCCCAAAGACGGAGAGTGTGTCTTTTCTGTAAAAGCGTGCGGAATTTGCGGAAGCGATTTGCCTAGAGTGTTTAACGGCACGTCATACTATTACCCTATCGTTTTAGGTCACGAGTTTGCGGGAATTGTAAAGGACAGTGTATCGCCAGATTTAATCGGAAAAAGGGCGTGTGTATTCCCGATATTGCCGTGCGGTAAATGCGAGTATTGCAAAAAAGAACAGTGGGCGAACTGCACGCATTACGACTATTACGGCTCACGCAGAGACGGCGGAATGCAGTCGGAATTGCTTATAAAAGAAAACAATTTAATCTTTATTCCCGATAACGTAAATTATCTTTCCGCGTCCATGATAGAACCCACCGCAGTGTGCTTACACGCTGTAAAAAAAGCGAGTATCAATAAAGGCGACAGCGTTCTTATATACGGCGCAGGCACGATAGGCTTGCTTTGCGGTATGTGGGCAAAGGCTTTTGGTGCAGAACGCATTATGTTTAGCGATCCTAATGATCTGCGTTTGAATTTTGCTAAAGATTTGGGTTTTGAAGAATATAGTGATATACCTATGGACGTTATTATAGAAGCAAGCGGTGTAGGCGCTGCTCTTAACGACGCCATTAAAAACTGTAAGCCCTTTGGTGAAATCGTGTTGGTAGGGCACGGTAAAAAAGACGTAATTATTCCGCATGAAAATTTTGCACTTATTCTGCGCAAGCAATTAAAACTATACGGCACGTGGAACTCTGATTTTAAGAGCGACGTCAACGACTGGAAGGATTCTATTTCGGCTATATCAAACGGTATGATTAGTCCTGAAAAATTAATCACTCATCAAATTCCGCTAAAAGACGCTGACCGCGCTTTTGAAATTATTGAAAAGAATACGGAATTTTACAACAAAATAACGGTGGTGATGTAATATGAAAAAACAACTATCCCCTTCAATGATGTGCTGTGATTTTTTAAACCTTAAAGAACAGTTAAAAGTATTTGAAGAGCAAAAAATAGAGTACCTACATATAGACGTTATGGACGGCTCTTTCGTGCCTAATTATACGCTCGGAACGGACTTTATAAAAAAATTACACGGGACAACGAGTATTCCGCTAGACGTACATTTGATGATAGATAGACCTGAAGACAAAATAGAGTGGTTTGACTTTAAAGAGAGCGACGTAGTAAGCGTACACTACGAATCGACCAACCATTTACAGCGCACTATTCAAAGGATAAAAGACAGGGGCGCAAAAGCGATGGTAGCCATCAATCCCGCAACGCCCGTATCTATGATAGAAGAAGTTTTAGACGATATTTACGGAGTGCTTATAATGACCGTAAACCCGGGTTACGCAGGTCAGAGCCTTATACCAAACTGCCTAAACAAAATATCCAAAACTCGTGCCTTTTTAGACGCACATGGCAAGAACGAAACGTTGATCGAAGTAGACGGCAACGTTAGTTTTAAGAACGCAAAACTAATGCACGACGCCGGCGCGGATATTTTCGTCGCAGGAACTTCTTCACTCTTTATAAACGAAAATTTAGAATCAAATATAATAAAATTCAAAAAAGAAGTTTTCGGCAACGTTTAACTCTAGTTAAACGCACTGATAAAAATTTTTTGGACGAAACGGCTCTCAAACAACGTAATAATATAAGCGAAAACAATTACGTCTTGTTAAAATACTTGAAGACTATCTTGCGTATAAAGAGCGCGAATTTAAATCACTTTCAAAAGAGACCGCCAGTAATAAAAAAAATAGCCCCGAATTGTCGGGGTTATTTTCCTTATGTGTGATAAAAATAGTTGAGTTCATTTTGTCGTATGTGCTTTTCGATAGTCGCGCGGAAGCATTCCCGTTATATTCCGAAAAGCAACGGTAAATTTGCTTTGATTTTCATAACCGATAGCGTAAGCGATTTCAGCGATAGAGTTATCACTATGGCAAAGAAGTTCTTTTGCTCGTTTGATACGGTATTCTTTCATATATCCGCCAATGGACTGTCCGAATACAGTCTTAAAAGTCGTTTTAAGCGTAGTCTGGTTAATATGATATTTGGCGGAAAGTTCTTCGATAGTATATCTCTTTGTAACGTCGCTCACCAAAAACTCGTGTATCTCATTGACGATTTGTACGGTGGAATCATAATTTTCTATGTGTGTAC
>JAFTIG010000057.1 GCA_017457015.1 Clostridia bacterium
GTAGACCAACGCTCTATCCAGCTGAGCTAACGGCGCATAACCCCTAAAAAGGGGATTTGATATTAAATTTTCGTTCTTGCACCTTCGGTTCCGTAGACCGACGCTCTATCCAATTGAGCTAATGGTGCAAACTAACAACTTTTTACAGTCGTTAGAATTTTATTAATTTTGTTTTTGTTATGCACTCAATTGGATGGAGCGGAGCAGACGCTCTGTGCCCGAAGCGCTAGCGTAGGAAATACGCTGACCTGCTTACCTGACCGTGCCCACAGTTTACAATTGAGCTAATGGTGCATAATATTAAGTCTGTCACTTTTGACAGCCTTAACATTATATGATAATTTTTTTTCTTTGTCAATTATTTTAATCAATTATTTTAAGATTGCTTTAATTCTTCTTACACCGCTACTTGAACTTTCTTCTTTTTTAATAACGAACGTTCCGAGATCTCCCGTGTTTTTAGCGTGCGGACCACCACAAATCTGCATATCTACACCATCTATCGTGTAAACGGATACGATTTGGTCGTCGCTATCTGCATTGAACACGCCGTAAGCGCCGTTTTTAACCGCTTGGCTATACGGAAGTTCCGTTCTCACTACGTCAATTTTTTTAGCGATAACGTCGTTTACAAACTTTTCAAGTCCCTTTAATTCGTCATCGGTCATCTTGTGGTCGCAGTTAAAGTCAAATCTAAGTCTTTCTTCGGTAATGTTAGAGCCCTTTTGCTCGGTATGAGTGCCGAACATTTTTCTTAGTCCTGCAAGCATAATATGCGTTGCGGTGTGATAGTTTGTGGTAACTTCCGTTCTTTCAGTAAGTCCGCCCTTTGCCGCTTGTGCTTGTGCTTTGGAAAGTTCTTGGTGTGCCTTAAACGCTTCGTTAAAGCCCTTTTCGTCAACCGTAAGTCCGCGTTCTGCCGCGAGTTCTACCGTGAGTTCTAACGGGTATCCGAACGTATCGTAAAGCCTAAACGCTTGCTTGCCCGTTATTTCCGTTTCAGGAACGTACGCAGGATCTTTTTCTTTCATGAACGCGTTCTTTCTTTCCATGCCTGTAATGCACTTGTCGAACTCTTTCATGCCTGCAGCGAGAGTCGCTTCAAACTTTTTAATTTCTTTTAATATCTCCGCTAAAATATAGTCTTCTTTTTCCACGAGTAAGGGATATGCTCCGTCGTAAATCTTTTCTATAAAGATTTTTGCAACTTCACACATTTCAGTCGCGTCTATACCGAGATTTTTACAGTATCTTATAGCACGGCGTAAAAGTCTTCTCAAAATATACCCTGCCCCTGTGTTTGAGGGCGTAATACCGTTCATATCGCCTATGAGCATAACGGCAGTTCTAGTATGGTCTGCAATAATACGCATAGCCTTTGTATCTTCTTTATCCGCGCCGTACGTTTTCCCCGACGCGCTCTCTAATCTTGCGATTGCACCTGCAAAAAGGTCGGTTTTATATCCGTCGTCTAAACCGTTAAGGAAAAGCAAAAGTCTATCCAAGCCAAAGCCCGTATCGACGTTCTTGTTTTCTAATTCGGCGTATTTTCCACCTTCAAGTTTTTTATACTGCATATACACGTCGTTGCCGATTTCAACGTATCTGCCACAATCGCAGTTAACGTCGCAAGTATCACAACAAGGATTATCGTGACGGGGATAGAACCACTCGTTATCAGGTCCACAAGGCGTGCCTACCGTGCCTTCTAATTCCCACCAGTTGTTGGATTTGTCAAGATAGAAAATATTTTCAGGCTTAACGCCGAGTTCTTTTAAGTAACCTGCCGTTTCGTCGTCACGCGGAACGGAGTCGTTCCCTTCAAAAACGGTCGAACAAATTTTGTCTTTATCAAAGCCGAACACCTGCGTCAAAAGTTCAAACGACCATTTGGTCTTTTCCTTTTTAAAATAGTCGCCCAAACTCCAGTTACCCATCATTTCAAAGAAAGTAAAGTGCGTTGCGTCGCCAACCGAATCGATATCAACCGTTCTAACGCAACCCTGAACGTTGCAAAGTTTAGTGCCCTTGGGGTGCTTTTTGCCAAGCAAATACGGCATAAGCGGTTGCATACCCGCAACGTTAAACATAACGCCAGTAGTTCCGTCGCCGATTAAAGATACAGCACCGATATTGACGTGACCGCGATCTTCGTAAAACTTAATCCATTTTTCTCTTAATTCTTTTGAAGTTATCATCTCTTTAATTTCCTTTCTTCACACGTTATTAATTTTTTATCAAAGTATAGCCGTCTTTAGCGTCTTTTACTGAATATCCTTTTTCACTGAGCACTGCGCGAAGTTCGTCCGACTTTGCCCAGTCCTTATTCTGCCTTGCAATTTTTCTCTCTTCGGCAATGGCGATTACGTCCGACGGAATCTCTTCTTCCATCTTGCTTTCCGCCGCCTTTATAAACTCGTCTGCATCCGACGTAAACAATCCGATTAAAGCGTAAGTTTTTCTTAACTGATTAACGTCGTCCGCCGCCGTAGCGTCGTTTGCGTTAAGTTTAGCCTTAATCCCCTTAAAGATACCGAATAAATTGCTTATAGCGAGTGCGGTATTAAAATCGTCGTCCATAGCGCGATTAAACGCACCGTCGATTTCTAAACTTCCACCCTGCCCTTTGCCAAACTTCTCTTCGACCTGTTTTATAATCTTATAAAATTCGGTAAGGTGTTTTTCCGCGTCGGGGAAAAGGTTATCGGTGACGTTTATGTCGCCACGATAGTTTGTTTGCAATAGCGCGAACTTTATAGTTTCAGGCGAATATTTATCGAGTAAATCTTTTAAGAAAAGGCTATTTCCGAGCGATTTACTCATCTTTTGCCCGTTGACCTTTATAAGACCGTTGTGTATCCAGTAAGACGCAAACTGCTTACCCGTAAGCGCTTCAGTCTGCGCAATCTCGTTTTCGTGGTGTGGGAAAATTAAATCTCTGCCGCCACCGTGAATATCAATCTGTTCTCCGAACGCCTTTTTATTCATAGTAGAGCACTCTATGTGCCAACCCGGTCTGCCTTCGCCCCAAGGAGAAGTCCAACTCGGCTCGCCTTCTTTTGCCGACTTCCAAAGCGCAAAGTCTAAAGGATTTTTCTTCATCTCGTCGTTATCCACGCGAACGCCGTTCATAGCGTCTTCTAAATTTCTGTGCGAAAGTTTGCCGTAACCGGGGAAACTTTCAACTGAAAAGTATACGTCACCCTTTTCGGTGGGATACGCATGCCCCTTTTCAATAAGCGTTGATACGAACGCGATAATATCTTCAATACTCTCGGTTGCTTTAAGCCAAAGCGACGGATCGTCAACTTTTAAGCGCGCCATCTGCTCGTCGATATTTTTAATCATCTCTTGCGCGTAAACGTCCGCAGGAATACCCGTTTCGTTAGATTTAGCGATAATCTTATCGTCGACGTCGGTATAGTTTCTAGCGTAAGTAACGCTATAGCCGACCTTTTCAAGATATTTTCTTATAATATCGTAGATAAGCGCTTGATACGCGTGCCCTATATGCGCTTCACCCGAAACGGTTATACCGCAAGCGTACATTTTTACCTTGCCTTGTTCAAGCGGTATAAAATCTTGTTTTTTGCCCGTAAGCGTGTTGTAAATTTTCATATTAATTACCTTTATTCTCTTTTTCCAAATCTTCTATTTTCTTTTCAAGCGTAAAAAGTTTTTCGCGGAGATGGCAAATCTCTTCGTGCAAAGGATCTCGCTTTTCCTGTTCTAAATCAGCAACTTTCTCCCCGTTAACTCTAACAACTATACCCGGTACGCCAACTACGGTTGCGTATGGCGGTACTTCTTTTAATACGACTGCGCCCGCACCGATTTTTGCGTATTCCCCAACGGTAAAACCGCCGAGCACTTTTGCGCCTGCGCTTATCATAGCGCCCTTTTTGATGGTCGGGTGACGTTTGCCCGTCTGCTTACCCGTACCGCCTAAAGTTACGCCTTGATAAATGACTACGCCTTCTTCTATCTCTGCCGTTTCACCTATAACGACGCCCGTACCGTGATCGATAAATACACCACCTGCAATCTTTGCTGCAGGGTGAATTTCTATGCCTGTAAGCCACTTTGCAAATTGACTGGTCATTCTCGCCAAAAGTTTAAGTTTTATTCTGTATAAAAAATTTGCCCAGCGATGCCATGAGAGCGCGTGTACCCCCGAGTAAGTAAGCCATATCTCAAACTTACTGCGCGCTGCCGGGTCGTTTTGTTTTGCCGCCCTTATGTCGGCGCGTAATCTCTTAAAAAACATACCCTTATTTAACCTTTAGGTTTTTAATTAATAAACTTTTACGTTCATACTCTCGATAACGGCCTTGAGTTCTTTAGGAAAGTTTTTATCCACCACCATACAGTCTACGTTTTCAAGTAACGCAAACGTGTAGGGCGTTTTCTTATTTACCTTTGAACTGTCAAGTAGCATTATTACCTTATCAGCCTTTTCGATAACCTTTCTTTTGACGTCCGCTTCGGACTGGTTACCGCAAGTGAACGCACCCGCGTCTTTGATAAATCCCGTTGCCGTCATAACTGCCGTCTGGATATTTACGTCTTTAATAAAATCCAAACAACTCTTGCCAACAGTTATAAAGTTATTTTTTCGAAGGTCTCCGCCAAGAAGTGAAACCGTCGGTTTTTCCTTTCTTAAAATAGTTTCCGCTATAACGATAGCGTTGGTTAAAACGTAAAAATTATCGTCGGGGAGTGCGCGCGCAAAATAGGTGGTCGTAGAACCGCCGTCTATAAATATGCAACTTTTGCGCTCGACGAGTTTAACCGCTTTATCTGCAATCTCCAACTTCTCCGCCGCGTTAAAGTTTATACGCTCGGAAAAATCCGCTTCTTTTGCGCGAAGAACACTGTCTACCGAAATAGCACCGCCCGGTACTTTTAATACCGCGTTGGTTTCTTCAAGCCTATTTAGATCTCTACGGAGCGTCATGCTCGATACGTCGGGAAACGCACATTCAAGTTCGTGAAGCGTTACTTTGCCGTTTTTGTCAATAAATTCTTTTAAGTGAAAAAGTCTATCTTTCATCTTATCTCCTTGTATCTAATACATTTTACCACCATTGAAAGGAATAATCAAGAAATAAGGATAAAAAATCACAAATTTCTTGTGAAAATTTTTCACGAAAAAACAATTTTTGGGAAATTAGTGTAAATGTTTAACAAAATCATTGATTTTAGTAAAAAATCTTGGTACAATAATATGTAGGCAATATAACTTGGAGAAGTAATGCAATGTTAGACTTAAAAAAAATTCAGGAAAATAACGAAAAAATCGTAGAACTTCTATCTAGAAAAGGCTACGCAGCAGACTTTGATCCTATTCTCGCAATGGATAAAGAGAGAAGAGCGGTTATAGGTGAAGTGGAAACTTATAAAGCGGAAAGAAATAAGGTTTCCGCACAAATCCCCGCGCTCAAAAAAGCAGGTCAACCAGTAGACGCTATTTTTCAAGAAATGCGAGCGCTCGGCGACAAGATTACCGAGTGTGACCAAAAAGCAAAAGATTTAGAAGAAAAAATATTCGACGCACTATCTCGCATGCCGAATATCCCTGACGAAGACTTGCTTGCAGGTGAAAAAGAAAATAATGCGGTAATTAAAGTAGTGGGCGAAAAACCCGAGTTTTCTTTCCCTATGCAAAACCACGTTGACCTTTGTACTAAACTCGGCATTATAGACTATCAAAGGGGCACTAAACTTTCGGGCGGCGGTTACTGGCTATACCGTGGCGACGGCGCAAGATTAGAGTGGGCGCTTCTTAACTTCTTTATCAGCGAACACTTAAAGGACGGCTATGAATTTATTCTTCCGCCACACCAACTCGGCTACAACTGCGGTTTTGGTGCAGGACAGTTCCCGAAATTTGCCGACGAAGTTTACTGGCTTGATTGTGATGAAGACAGAAAGAAAAACCGCTTTATGTTACCGACTGCGGAAACGGCGCTCGTAAATATGTATGCAGGAGAAATTATCGACGAATCAAAACTCCCGATGAAGTTCTTTGCTTACACCCCCTGCTACCGCAAAGAAGCAGGCTCTTATCGTGCAGAAGAACGCGGTATGATAAGGGGACATCAATTTAACAAAGTTGAAATGGTGCAATACGCTCACCCCGAAAAATCTATGGAAGCGTTCACTGAACTTGTAAATAAAGCCGCAAGTTTAATTGAAAAGTTAGGTCTTCACTTCAGAGTTTCTAAACTCGCTGCTGGCGACTGCTCGGCATCAATGGCAAGAACTTACGATATTGAAGTATGGATTCCCAGTATGGGCATTTATAAAGAAGTATCGTCAGTAAGTAACGCAAACGATTATCAGGCAAGAAGAAACAACACCAAGTACCGTGATGCAAAGACGGGTAAACCCGCATTTTTACACACCCTTAACGGCTCGGGCTTGGCAACTAGCCGTGTTTTCCCTGCTCTTATCGAACAGTACCAGAACGCTGACGGCTCAATCACCATCCCTGAAGTTTTAAGACCGTTCATGGGTGGACAAGAAGTTATAAAATAATTTTATCTAAAGTTAAAAGGAACGATTCGGTCGAATCGTTCCTTTTATTTTATCATTTTGCTTTATTTTGCAGTTTGTTCTTCAATTTGAGAAGTGGATTCTTCTACAACTACCGTTTCTTCATTTTTGCTATTATCTTCAACAGTCGGCTTTTCTTTATTGAAAAACCCACGCGCGATAATTGCACCCAAAGTCAATAGAGAGAATATAAACGGCACGACCGTTCTACCTGCAGAGAAAGTTGCTCCCACAAGATCCGCGCCTATATCGCCTGCCGATACACACGCTACGATTAAGTTAACGAGTGAAAGCGCCGTTGCTACAATCGCGGTTATAAAGTCGCGCTTACCAAGTTCTCTATCCGTCATAAACGCCATAAATATTTTTGCGAACAGTACCGCAGCCCCTGCAATAGCAAGCATATTGACGATAACGGTTGCAAATTCTAAACCGTATTCTACCCCTTGCGTTCCCAAAGTTTCTGAAATAGCGTAATTTAGATAAGACGCGGCAGAATACTTCATAGTCATAGACATCGTCATACCGCTATCGCTCGTAGACGAAAACGTTTTATATACACATTTGCCGAGTGTGGAAAAGGTTATAACGGCAAAGATAAGCGTTAACGTAACTATACCGAGTTTAATAAGATAATTTTTATCAAGCACCGCTTTGCCTTCTTTTAACTTTTGCATAGTATATACTATGAATAAGAATATCGCACCTATTATAAGTCCTGCAATAGATCCACCCGACATTTTTGAACCGACTTCAATTTCCATACCGAAGACTTCCGTATCTGCATACGCGTATTCAAGCGAATAAATAACGGTTGCAGTTATAGCAAAGGATACGAACGCCCAAAGGACGTATTTAAGCACCGACGGTTTTTCACCACTCTTAAACGCCTTAAACGAATTGATACCGCAAAGCACCGCAAGACCACCTTGAACTAACAAATTAAGCGCAAGCACTATGCAGGCTATAACGTTTACAAAATTAAGCATGCTTTTTTGACTTTGGAACTCCGCGCCTAATCCTTCAAACGCTTGATTTACTTGACGGAAATTTTCGCCAAAGTAATGAAAGGTATTTTGTTTTATACCCCCTTCTTCAACGGTTACGCCGATAAAGAAAC